>CAOKKG010000004.1 GCA_948468985.1 uncultured Eubacteriales bacterium
TACAGGCATCGGGTATGCAACAAGACAACTCAGCAGCGAGTCTAAAAACCGGTTCATATATTGCCCGTACGCGTGCACCTCGTCCACAACGACCACCTTGCCCGCCAACCCTAGGTGCTTGAGCATGAGGTGCCGCTGCTTGAGCGCGCCCAGCAGAAATTGATCGACCGTGCCGACCACAAAGTCGGCGAGCAGCTGCGTCTTGCGCCCGAGGAAGAACGCGTGTGCCGAAAGCCCGGCGGGCGCATCCGGCGAAAACTCCGTCGTCAGGGCCGCATCCTCGTTCACCGACATCGCGTGTTCCGCCAGCGCCGCAAATTCCTTGTTCAGCATCGCCTTGCCGTGCGCCAACTCATAGGACAACGGCGCCCACTGGGCAAACTGTCCCGCCCACCCGCTCACGCGTTCATTCATGGCGTTGGCCGTCGCCTGCGAGGGCAGGAAAAAGGCCAGCCCACCCTCCTGCCTTTTCTCGGCCAGTATCTCACTGGCGGCGAGCGCTGCCTCTGTCTTGCCCATGCCCATCGGCGCTTCCAGGATAAACAGCCCCGGCTGTGCCGCCTCCCCGGCCGCCTTTTGCATCATCTGCTGCACGGCGTTGCTCGCGGCAAAGCCAAACCGGGCACAGCAAAGGTCTTCGTATTGCCATTCATCGTTTGGCGCCCATTTCTCCGGGAGGTCCAGGCGGGCAATCGCCCGTTCGCTGCGCGCGGGATAGGCTGACTCCCCCACCACACTCTGCCCATCGACAAGCGGAAAGAGCTCCGTATTGCTGGCCAGCCAGTCGCCCATGATGAGCAGCCCAGAGAGGAGCAGCTGCGCGGGCTTGTCCAGCGGATATTGCCTGAGCGTGTCCGTCAGTTCCTCCTTCGTGGTGCCCGCCAGGCGAAAGGCCTGTTCCAGCACGGCTTTCCAGCAGTCCTGCCACAGGTGAGCGTCGCCCCGGCGGCCGTACAAGTTCCCCTCGGCCGCCATCATATCCTCCCAGACAGGCGCACGCTGCAAAGTCTTTCCGTGGTGTGCGCCCACGATTGCGCAAAGTTCCTCCGGGATCTCCCGCTCGTGCAGGATGGCCGCGCCCGTGCAGGTGTGATGCGCAAAGGCGCGCTCCGCCGCGTCCGGCTGGGTGATGGTCTGCGAGTCCCACCCCGCGCGGGCGAATTCCAGCTCCATCCCGGCCACGCGCCCCAGCACCTGCGATTGAAAGGCGGCCGTCGCCTTGCCGATATCATGCACCGCACCAAGAAATACCGCCGTCTGCAAAAACACCTTGCGGGGGAGTTTGACCGCCCGCCGCACACCGGCCGGCAGCCATTTCTGCACCAAATAGCGCATAACCTCCGCCGTATCCCGCAGATGCATCCAGAGCGGCAGATCCTTTTCCGGATTCTGCGGATCCGTCTTGGCAATCAAGCATTCCCATGCGGTCATAGTTTCAATTCTCCTTTTCTCATTATTTCATTGTCCACGGGTACACAATTTATTAGCATTTAGTTTATTTCTCTTATCTTCACATGTTCTGTATAATAGATTCGACAAAAAAACCGCAATTCCTGCCTCGCAGCAAAAAAAATTGCGATTTTTTTCGGCACCCCCGCTGCCGCGGGGAATATACAAACTCCTATCTCCACATAGGATCACCTCCGCTGCCGCGGAGAAAGCTTCACACACCCACTGCCATCGTCGGCGAGGTGCGCCGCCCGTCACATCGGGACACTTCTATTATACCTGCAGCACCGCCGAAACGCAATTTCCATTTTCACGGGAATTTTCGCCTAATTTCCCTTGACAACCCCCGCCGGGATTGCTATAATGCCTGTAATTTCATAAACGAAATGCAGCGAAGGAATTATGTGCTTCTTCCCATCGTATAGAGAGTTGACGGTTGGTGCAAGTCAATCCAAGGGAGAATGCGCAGTCTCGTTCCGGAGTAGGATCCCCGATACTAAGGAATCCCGGCCGCCCCGTTACCATGGCTGGAGGTTTTTTTGAGCCTTGACAGAGAGCGGCTGCCCCCGGGGCAGCAAGCAGGGTGGTACCGCGATCCACAAAAATCGTCCCTGAAGCCAGTTGGCTTCGGGGATTTTTATTTTCCCACAAAAAAGGAGTACGGATGTTGAAGACCATTGCATTTACGGATATTACATTGCGCGAAGAGGCGCATCGCATCGACAATGCCTTGAGTTTCAAGGAAAAGATCGAGATTGCCAAGCAGCTCGACAAGCTGCAGGTGGATGCAATCGAGTTCGCCCCCTTGCAGGACGAAAAGGCGGACACGCTGCTCATCAAGACCGTTGCCGCACTCGTGCGGCAGAGCGCCGTCGCGCTGCCCATCGCGCTGACGCAGGAATCCATCGCCGCCTCCTGGGAGGCGATCCGGCACGCCGCGCACCCCCGATTGGTCGTGAGCGTCCCCACCTCGCCGATCCAGATGGCCTACACCTGCCAAAAGAAGGCGCCCGCCGTACTGGACATGCTCTCGCAGCTTGTCGCACAGGCCAAAGCCGTGTGCCCGGAGGTGGAATTCGCCGCCGAGGATGCCAGCCGCAGCGAGCTGCCCTTCCTGGCCGCCGCCATCTCCGCGGCAATCGAGGCGGGCGCTTCCGTCATCACCGTGTGCGACACGGCGGGCGTCTTCCTCCCGGAGGAATGCCGGGCCTTTGTTCAAACGCTCTATGCCCAGGTGCCCGCGCTTTCGAAGGTCACACTCTATGTGCAGTGCGCTAATACGCTCGGCATGGCCGCCGCCTGCGCCATCGAGGCCATACAGGCCGGGGCGGCGGGCGTCAAGGCCTCTGCCAGCCAGGGTTGCTTCGCCATCCTCTCGGACATGGCCAATGTCATCCGTCACCGCGGCGATTCGCTCGGGCTGTGCTGCCGCTTAAAATTCACCGAGATGCAGCGCATCGCCGGACAGATCGCTTGGATCACGCAGACGCGTCGGGCGGAATCGACCCCGTTTGAAAACGGCGCCAACAACGCCGTCCCGCAGATCTCCTTTGACAAGCATGACACGCTGGAGGCGGTCATCAAGGGCATCCGGCAGCTGGGCTACGATCTCTCCGAGGAGGACAACATCAAGGTCTATGAGGCGTTCTGCCTAGTTGCGCAGAAAAAGAGCATCGGCGCCAAGGAGCTAGACGCGATTATCGCCAGCACAGCCCTACAGGTCCCGCCGACCTATAAGCTCAACAGCTATGTCATCAACAGCGGCAATGTGATCAGCGCCTCGGCCAACATCCAGATGGAAAAGAACGGGCAGCCCGTCTCCGGCATCTGCGTCGGCGACGGCCCGATTGACGCGGCCTTTCTGGCGATCGAGCAAATCGCCGGCCGGCACTACGAATTGGACGACTTTCAGATCCAGGCAGTCACCGAGGGCCGGGAGGCTATGGGCTCCGCACTCGTGCGGCTGCGCTCCGGCGGCAAGCTCTATTCCGGCAACGGTATTTCTACCGACATCATTGGCGCCAGCATCAAGGCCTATCTGAACGCGCTTAACAAGATCGTCTATGAAGAGGAGGGCAACGAATGAAATTATCGTTTTCGACCAAGGGATGGAAGGGAGACTCCTTCCGGCATTTCTGCGACACAGCGGCCGAGCTGGGCTTTGCCGGCATCGAGCTATATGACCTGCACGCGGACAATTTTGCCGACAAATACAGCCCCGCCAACCCGGTGATGGCCGCAGCCATCCGGCGCGACCTCATGGAGCGCAAGCTCTCCCTTTCCTGCCTGGACTGTGTCGGCAACCCGGCCGACCCCACCGCACAGGAGGCAGTCTCTCAGGAGATTTCCGAATGCGTCCGCACGGCGGCCAACTTGAACATCCCCTATGTCCGCCTGCGCGCCGCGCAGGTGGCCGACCAGGCCGCGGACGACGCGGCGGTGATCTCCTGCCTGACGCGCGCGCTGCCCGAGGCAGAGCGTGCAGGCGTCGTGCTGCTCCTGGAAACAGCGGGGATCTATGCCAACACCGCCCGGCTGCGCGACATCTTAAACCATTTCGCCTGCGACTTCCTCGCGGCGCTATGGGATCTGAACCACCCTTACCGGGAAAACGGCGAGTCGCCGGAGACGACCATCCAGAACCTCGGAGCCTATACGAAGCATGTGCACATCAAGGACTCGGAGCTGGTGGACGGCCGGGTGGAATACTGCCTGGTGGGCGAAGGGTCGCTGCCCCTCGATGAGATGATCCAGGCGCTGCGCTCCATCAACTATAAGGGCTTCCTCTCCCTCGAGTGGGACCCGCAGTGGCGGCGGGACATCGACGATCAGGAGATCATCTTCGCGCACTTTGTGAGCATCATGGGCCGATTCGAGCGCCCGGCGCGCCTGCGCGACCACTTGTACAGCAACAAGGCGGGCACGGGCAAGTTCGTCTGGAAAAAGGACAGCCTGATCGACAAGACTTTTTCCGAGGTGCTGGACAAAATGGTCGAGGAATTTCCTGACCAGTTGGCCTTCAAATACACGACGATGGACTATACTCGCACCTATGCGGAATTCCGCGACGATGTCGACACCTTCGCGCGGGCGCTCGTCTCGCTGAGCGTCGGCGCGGGCGATCATGTCGCCGTCTGGGCGACCAATCTGCCACAGTGGTACATCGCCTTTTGGGCGACCACCAAGATCGGCGCCGTCCTCGTCACGGTCAACACGGCCTATAAGATCCACGAGGCGGAATACCTGCTCCGGCAGTCGGACACGCACACGCTGATCCTGATTGACGGATACCGCGATTCCAACTATGCGGCCATCCTCTCCGAACTGTGCCCGGAGCTGGAGGCGACGCGCCCCGGCAGCCCACTGCACGCAAAGCGCCTGCCCTTTTTGCGCAATGTCATCACGATCGGCTTCCGGCAAAAGGGATGCCTCACCTGGGAGGAGGCCGTCTCGCGTGCCGGGCGCGTCTCGATGGAGCAGATCCACCGCATGGCGGCTGCCGTCGGTGTGCACGACGTCTGCAACATGCAGTATACCTCCGGCACGACCGGCTTCCCAAAGGGCGTCATGCTCACGCATTACAACATCGTGAATAACGGCAAGTGTATTGGCGACCGCATGGACCTTTCCACGGCGGACCGCATGATGCTGCAGGTGCCCATGTTCCACTGCTTCGGTATGGTGCTCGCCATGACAGCCACGATGACGCACGGGGGTACGCTGCTCCCGCTGCCGTACTTCTCGCCGAAGCCGGCGCTCGCCTGCATCTCGAACGAGCGCGTCACCTGCTTCCACGGCGTCCCCACCATGTTCATCGCCATGCTGCAGCATGAGGACTTTGCCAAGACGGACTTTTCCTATATGCGCACGGGCATCATGGCCGGAAGCCCCTGCCCCATCGCCGTCATGCAGGATGTCGTGGACAAGATGCACATGCGGGAGATCACCATCGTCTATGGGCAGACGGAGGCCTCCCCGGGCTGTACCATGAGCAGCACCGATGACCCGCTGGAGGTGCGCGTCACGACGGTCGGCCGGGCGCTCCCCGAGATCGAGTGCCGGATCGTCGACCCGGAAACGGGACGGGAAATGCCGGTGGGCGAGATCGGCGAATTCGTCGCCCGCGGTTACAACATCATGAAAGGGTACTACAAGATGCCCCGCGCCACCGAAGCGGCGATTGACGCCGAGGGCTGGCTGCACACGGGTGACCTCGCTTGCCAGACGCCGGAGGGCAACTTCCGCATCACCGGTCGCCTGAAAGACATGATTATCCGCGGAGGTGAAAACATCTACCCGAAGGAGATCGAGGAATTCATCTATACGCACCCAAAGGTGCAGGATGTACAGGTGATCGGCGTGCCGGACGACCGCTACGGTGAGGAGATTATGGCCTGCATCATCCTAAAAGAAGGCGCCTCCATGACGGAGGCCGAAATGCGCACCTATATCACCGATCACATGGCGCGTCACAAGGTCCCCAAATACATCGACTTTGTTAAGGAGTTCCCCATGAATGTCGCGGGTAAGATTCTGAAATACCAGATGCGCGAGGACGCTATCAAAAAGCTGGGGCTGCAAAAGGCCGCCACGATCGAAACCGCCTAAAAACAGGCACCAAAAAGGACGCTTAAAAAGCGTCCTTTTTATATGCGTAAGCTCAATAGATCCGATCCTTGTATTCCTCGATTGTCGCCTGGCGTTTCCAGTTTTCATAAATCTCTTCGTAATACTCGGTCGCCTTTTCTTTGACGAGGATCGCCCGGATCTTGTCGCGCACCTGTTCCACCGGGATCTCCTGCTCCACCGAGTCGCCCACATAGCGGATGATGTAATAGCCATAGTCCGAACCGACCGGCTGCGAGACATCGCCGACATTCGCAAGGCCCATGGCGGCTTCCTTAAAGTTGTCTTCATAGCTCTTGGAGCCGTCGTAGATACGGTATCCGGTCTCTGCGTTTTCTGCGCCGGCCTTCATGCCCGGGTCGTCGCCATAGGCGGCGAGCAGCTCGTCATAGGATTCGCCATTCTGGATGCGCGCATAGATACCCTGCGCCTTGGCAGCAATCTTCGAAAGCTCCTGGTCGCGCAGGGCATCCGCCTCCGCGTCCTTGCCGTCTGCGCGCAGCGAGGCGATCTCCTCCCGCACAGAATCCGGGATCGCGATGAGCAGATTCTTCACATAGCGGAAGCCCGCCGGCATGTACAGGTTGACGGATTCCGAAGTGTAGTAGTCGTAATAGCTCAGATCACGCTCCATATAGCTCTTCTGGATATCCAGATAGGTGTCGTAATAGTTCTGGATAGCCTTGTCCGTCGGCTCATAGTCAGCGGAAAGCGCCGTGCGCACCGCGTCGATCACGAGCTCCCACGCGCGCGTCTTTTCAAATTCCCCTGTCGAGATACCGCGATAGGCGAGCCGGTCCTCGATGCGCTTTTTGCAGGCGGCCTCCTGGTCCATGCCCGGGTCCTTCTTGGCGAGGTCAGCTGCCACCGTCTCCGCGCCGCTCTCGATCGCGGCAATGGTCTGTGCCTTTTCGTCCGCAATGCTCTGTTCCATTTCTGGAGTCAATTCCACCGAAGTGAGCTCCGCGGCGTACTGCTTGATCAATTGGTATTCGATGAGCGTCGAGTAGGCGTTTTCCAGGAGGGTATTGCGGCTGGAAATATACTGTTCCGTTTCCTCGTTTTCATCGGTCAGCCGGTAATAGTACCGATAGGTATGGTATGCCGCCATGACATCCGCCTTGGTAATCTCGACGCCGTTCACTCGCGCCACGACCTGTTCCAGATCCTTCTGCTCGTCCTTCACCATCAGCTTACAGGATGCGCAAGAAAGCACCATCAGCACCGCCAAAATGAGCATACAAACTCTTTTTTTCATTCTCTCCTCCACATGGGCACGCCGTATTGACACAGTAAAACATAATTTATTATACTTGATTGCCTTTTGTTATGCAATGCCTGATTTTCTCCATGAATTGTAACATTTCCGTATAGGAAGCGCCTTTTTTCATGCCGTAGACGATATAGGGCGGGTCCGCCTTGCGCAGTTCCGCCCGCCCGCGCTCGCTCTGGATCGCCGCCAGCAGCCGCCCCGCCTCCGGGGTCACGGAATCAGCAAACTTCATCTGCACCGTGTCGCGCACGCGCACCACGCTCGCGAGCCCGGCGCGCTCGCCGTATCCGCGGATGACCGACGCGCCGAGCAGGTTGGCCGCTGGGCGCGGGATCGGCCCAAAGCGGTCGATGAATTCCGCCTGCACCTCCCGTGCCTTTTTGATGGTGTCCGCCTGCGCCACCTTACGATACATGTCCAGCTTGAGCCCTTCGTCCGGGATGTAGCTGTCCGGGATATAGGCGTCCTCGCCCATCTCCACCGTCGTCTCGATCTCGGGAACGAGCGGCTGCCCCATTGTCTGCATGACCTCCTCCTTGACCATCTTCAGGTAGAGGTTATAGCCGACATTGGCCATGTGGCCGCTCTGTTCCGCGCCGAGCAGGTTGCCCGCGCCGCGGATCTGCAAATCGCGCATGGCGATCTTCATGCCGCTGCCGAGCTGCGTGAATTCGCGGATCGCTTCCAGCCGCTTGGCTGCGATCGGGTTCATGTGGTCGCCCGAGAGGTGCGTGAAATAGGCGTATCCACGCAAGTTAGAACGCCCGATGCGCCCGCGCAGCTGATAGAGCTGCGCGAGGCCGAATTTATCCGCCTCATACACGATAATCGTGTTGACCGAAGGGATGTCGATGCCGGATTCGATGATCGTTGTGCACAGCAAAACATCGTATTCCCGTTCCATAAAGGCGTTCATGACCGCCTCGCTTTCCGCTTCGGTCATGCGCCCGTGCGCAGAGATGACGCGCGCCTCCGGCACTGCCCGGCGAATGCCTGCGGCCAGCGATTCCATTTCGTTGATGCGCCGGCACACGAAAAAGACCTGCCCGCCGCGGTTTAGTTCCTTTAGGATCGCGTCGCGCACCATCCCCCAATCAAAGGGAAGGACATACGCCTGTACCTCTTTGCGGATCTCGGGCGGCGTGTCGATCGTACTCATGTCACGGATGCCGGTGAGCGCCATTTCCAGCGTCCGGGGGATGGGTGTGGCGGACAGCGTCAACACATCGACATCGCGCTTCATGTCCTTGATCCGTTCCTTGTGCGACACGCCAAAGCGTTGTTCTTCGTCGATGATCAACAGCCCCAGGTTTTTGAATTTCACATTCTTGCCGAGTAACTTGTGCGTGCCGATGACAATGTCCGTCTTGCCGGACAGCAGGTTTTCCAGCACCGTCTTGGGGTGCTTGGTATAGCGAGAGAGCTGCTCGATGCGCACGGGAAAACCCGAAAATCGCGCGAGAAAGTTCTTATAGTGCTGCCGGGCGAGCAGCGTCGTTGGCACCAGCATGGCGACCTGCTTGGAATCCATGACTGCCTTGAAGCAGGCGCGCATAGCGACCTCGGTCTTTCCATAGCCGACATCGCCCAACAGCAGGCGATCCATGATCTTGGTGCTCTGCATATCCTGCTTGATCTGCTCGATGCTCTCGAGCTGCCCCGGCGTCTCGGTATAGGCGAAGTTGTCCTCGAATTGCCGCTGCCAAACGGTGTCCTCCGAAAAGGCATACCCCTTTGCCTGGCTGCGTTCGCGGTAGATCTCAACCAGGTTTTCCGCGAGCTGCTTAACCGAGGCGCGCGCCTTGCTCTTGGCCGTTTCCCACTCGCGCCCGCCCAGCTTGGACAGCCGCGTTTCTTCCTCATCCGGGCCGATGTATTTGTCGATGCGCCCAATCTGCGCCGTCGGGATGAACAACCGGTCGCCGTCGCGGTATTCGATCTCCATATAATCCGCGCTGACACCTGCGATCTCCATCGTCTTGAGTCCCAGGTATTTGCCCTTACCGTGTACCTCGTGCACGACGATGTCCCCCGCGTGCAGGTCGGCCAGCAAAGCGATCTCCCGGGTCTTTTTAGGTTGCCGGGCGCCCGCCTTGCGCGGCCGCCGCCCCAGGATGTCCTCCTCGGAAAAGAAGACGGCGTGGATGCTTTCTGCTTCAAAGCCTTCCTCGATGGAAAGCGGCAGCATGCTCACGCCCGGGGCCTTAAGCGCTGCGCCGAGCGGCGCCAATATCCCGCGTTCGGACAGCGCGCCCGCAATGCTCGTCTGCCGCCCGCCTGCGCAGAGATACACCCGGTATCCCGCCTGGACGCGCTCGCGGATCGCCTCGGCCAACAGGTCGGCGTTGCCCTGGAACCCTACGGTTGCCCGGGTATGGAAGTCAATCTGTGCCGCCCCGGCAAGCTTCGTCCAGGGCGAGAGCCCCTCTAAATTGACGATCCGCCGCCGGTGTGCGTCCAAAAATTCCTCCGCCGGGAAGGTGTGCAGGATTTCCACACCGAACGCGCCGCCCTCCGCCACAATCTCGGAAAACATCGTCGTCTGGCTCTGCAGGCGCTCCGTTTGTTCTGCTAAAATCGCCGCGCTGTCCGCAAACACGAGGATCGGATCCTTCGCATAGGAAAGCGCGCTCGCCTGCTCTTCGAGCAGGCTCAGATACGCCTCGATGTTGGAAAAACTCCCGCTCTCTTCCAGGGAGAGCAGGTAGGTCTCCCGCACCGCGTCCAGCTTTTCCTCCTTAGCCGCCTCGAAATACCGGCGGAACTGCGCCGTTTCCGCGTCGTCCATGGCGAATTCGTGCGCCGGCGGGATGTTTACCGCTGCGATGTTACCGCCAAAGGAGCGCTGTGAATCCGCGTCAAACGCACGGATACTTTCAATCTCCTCGTCAAAAAAGGTAATGCGCAGCGGCTGCGCCGCCCCCGGAGGGAAGATCTCGACCATTTCCCCGCGGCCGGATATCTGCCCCGCGCCCTCGATGAGCGAAGTATACTCGTACCCCGCCCGGGAAAAGCGGCGCAGCAGTTCCTGCGGCGAGGTGGTCTGCCCTTCGCGCAGCGTGACATATTGCGCAAAGAAATGTTCCGGCGGGCGCATCCGGGCAAGCAGCGACTCTATGGATGCGAACACGATACCGCCCTTTTGGTGCAGCCGGTCGAGCGCCTGCACGCGGGCATGCCGCACCTCGGCGCTCTGCGCCTCCACGGGGCGGAGTTCCGCCTGCGGCGCGGGGAGCAGGATGCCCTCCGGATAGACATACGCCTCCGCCGCACGCCGCGCGTGGTACTCGCTCGAAAAGACATAAAAGACGTCGCGCCCCGTCTGTTCGCGGAGCAGGTGCAGCAAATGCGGCCGCACCTCCGCCGCCACGCGAACAAGCGCGCAGGGGGCTTTCCCCCGCACGCTCGTTACAAGCTGCTGTAGTTCCGGCATTTCCGCCAACAATGCAAGAAATTGTTCCATCCCGCGACCCCTTATTTGGAGCTATATTTCTGCTGCGCCGCTTCCAGTCCGTGCACGACAATCTCCATCGCCGCCTGCGCGCTCTTTTCGGCACTTTCGGCGTACAGCCGCTGCTCCTCACGGCTTAGGTGGTGCAACACATAATCCATAAGGCGCATGCCCTCCGGCGGCTTGCCGATGCCAAAGCGCACGCGCGGGAATTCCTCCGTCCCCAAGCACTCGATGACGGACTTCATGCCGTTGTGGCTGCCCGCGCTGCCCTTGGCGCGGATGCGCAGCTTGCCGAGCGCCATGTCCTTGTCGTCATAGACCACGACGATGTGTTCCGGCGGGATGTTGTAATACCGCGCAGCCGCCGCCACACTCCGCCCACTCAGGTTCATAAACGTCTGCGGCTTTAAGAGCAGCACCTTTTCGCCGCCCAGGAACAACTCAGCCGCCTGCGCCTCGAACGCGCTTTTGGAAAAGCGGACCTTTTGCTGCGCCGCCAATTCATCCAGCGCCATAAACCCCGCATTATGCGGGGTTTTCCGATACTTCAGGCCAGGATTGCCCAGCCCCACGATCAAATACATGCGTTTCTTCCTTACTTTCTGTGAATCTGATACCGCCCCTTGGCCCAATTCGCCTTCACGAGCTCCCGTGCGCGCCCGATCGCGAGTGCCTCCGCAGGGACATCCTTGGTTACCGTCGTCCCCGCGGCGATATACGCGCCGTCGCCCACCTGCACGGGCGAGATCAAGTTGGTGTTGCACCCGATAAAGGCGCCGTCACCTACGACCGTCTTGTTCTTTTCCTTGCCATCGAAGTTAACGAACACCACGCCGCACCCGATGTTGATGTCCTCACCCAATTCCGCGTCGCCCACATAGGTGAGGTGCGAAACCTTGGTCCCATCGCCGATCACGGCGTTTTTTGTCTCTACAAAGTCGCCGATCCGGCAATGGTTGCCGATCCGGGTACCTGGGCGCAGATAGGCGTTCGGCCCGATCTGCGTATGGTCGCCCACCTCCGCCTGCAAAAGGACGGAGTTTTCCACCGTCGTCGCGTCGCCGATCGTGCATCCCACAAGGCGGCTGCCCTGATACAGCGTGCTCCCGCGCCCGATGCGGCACTTGCCCTCCAAAATGACGCCAGGATAGATCACCGTGTCCTCGCCGATCTCTACCTCCGGACCAATATAGGTCGCGGCTGGGTCGATCATGGTCACGCCCGCGAGCATCAGCTTTTCATTGATGCGCGTGCGGAGCGCCGCCTCCGCCTCGGCCAGCTGCACGCGCGTGTTGACGCCCACGCATTCGCGCATATCCTCGATCTGGATACTGCGCACATCGCCGCCCGCGCGGTACAGGATGCCGACACAGTCGGTCAGGTAGTATTCATGCTGCGCATTGTCCGGCGTCAATTGTGCAAGCGCCCGGAGCAGCGCAGAGGTCTTGAAGCAATAGAAGGAGAAGTTGAGCTCCTTGATTTTCTTCTGCTCGCTCGTCGCGTCCTTGTCCTCGACAATGCCGCAGATCCGCCCCACCGCGTCGCGCACGATGCGCCCATAGGGCGGCGTCTTTTCCGGGCAGGCCGTGAGCAGCATGCAATCGCATCCGCTCTTCCGCGTCTCCTCTGCCAGCCGTGCAATCGTCTCCGGCCGGATGAGCGGCATATCCCCAGCCAGAACGATTGTATAATCGCTGTTTCGAATCTCCTCCTGCGCGGTCAGGACGGCGTGTCCGGTGCCCAGGCGCTCCGCCTGATACACATAGCGGAACGCCTCGCCCAGCGTTTCTCGCAATTGCTCGCCGCCGTTTCCATATACGAGCACCGGCTTTTCCGTCACGGCGCGCGCCGCCTCGGCCACCCATTCCACGAGGCTCCGCCCCGCCGCCTTGTGCAATACCTTGGGGAGGGCGGAATGCATCCGCGTGCCCTCGCCCGCCGCCATAATGACTACTTCTATTTTCTGCTGCATCGCTTTGTTCCTCTCGTTCACTCTAAAATTACGTCTACCGGGCCGCCGCCCAGGCATTCGTCGCCGCTGTACAGCACGGCGTATTGCCCCGGCGTGACGGCGCGCTGCTTTTCCCGCGCCTCGATGAGGACATGGTCGCCCTCCACATAGACATGCACCTTCTGATCCGGCTGCCGGTAGCGGAACTTCGCCGTGCAATCGAATTCCTTCACATCCATCGGGTTGACAAAGCTGAACGACCCGACCGCGCACACCCGGGAATACAGCTTCGGGCTGTCCTCTCCCTGCTCTACATATAATATGTTGTTTTTCAGGTCCTTATCGACGACGAACCACCGTTCGCCCGTCCCGCGACCGCCGATATTGAGCCCGCGGCGCTGCCCCAGCGTGTAATACATGAGCCCCTGATGCATGCCGATGTATTCGCCGGCGGTCGTGCGCATCTCGCCAGGCTGCGCCGGGAGATAGCCCTGCAAAAACTTGCGGAAATTGCGCTCGCCGATGAAGCAGATGCCGGTGGAATTCTTCTTGTCCGCCACCGGCAGGCCGGCGTCCCGCGCAATCTGCCGGACATATTCCTTCGTATATCCGCCGACGGGGAATTCCACCCGTTCCAATTGCTCTGCCTTGAGCGTGCACAGGAAATAGGATTGATCCTTGCGCGAATCGCGCCCCTTTAGGAGCCTTGTGCCGTCCCATTTGTTGACGCGGCAATAATGCCCGGTCGCAATCTCCTCCGCACCGATGTCCAGACAAAAATCCAAAAAAGCCTTAAATTTGATCTCCTTATTGCACAAAACATCCGGATTCGGCGTCCGCCCGGCCTTGTATTCCTCGAGGAAGAGGGAAAACACCCGTTCCCAGTATTCCCGCGCAAAATTGACCGAATAATAGGGGATGCCGATCTTGTCGCAGACGCGGCGGACATCCTCAAAATCCTGATCTGCTGTACACACGCCGTTTTCATCCTCTTCGTTCCAGTTTTTCATAAAAACGCCCATGACATCATAGCCCTGCTTTTTCAGCAGATAGGCGCTGACGGCGGAGTCTACCCCGCCAGAAATTCCGATCGCAATCTTTGGTCTGCTCATAGATCTACACCTCACCTATGTTAGAATAGCCCAATCTCCCGGGCAAGTCAACAAAAAAGGACGCCGCATTGACGCACTCCCGCTTTTCCCGTATACTAAACGCAGAAACCATGTATCAAGGAGGGGCGTTATGGTTCGTTTCGCCGTCGTCGGCACCAATTTCATCACCGACTATATCCTGGAGGCGGCCAAGGCCTGCCCGGATTTCCAATTGACCGCCGTGCATTCCCGCCGCGCCGAACGCGCGCAGGAGTATGCCAAGACCTGGGGCGCACCCCACGCGTTCACCACGCTGGAGGAGGTCGCCGCTTGCCCAGAAGTCGACGCCGTCTATATCGCGACGCCCAATTTCACGCACAAGGACTATGCCCTGCAAATGCTGCGGGCGGGCAAGCATGTCCTCGTGGAGAAGTCCGCCGCCGCCAATGCGCGGGAATGGCAGCAGATGCGAAATACGGCAAAAGAACACGGCGTCATCCTTTTGGAGGCGCTGCGCACCGCATTCAACCCCAATTACGCGCGCATCCGCGACGCCCTTCCGAGGCTCGGCACGCTGCGGCGCGGAGTCTTTTCCTGCTGCGCCTATTCCCGGCGCTATGACAATTTCAAACAGGGCATCATCGAAAACGCCTTTGTGCCCGAAATGGCCAACGGCGCGCTCATGGATCTCGGCGTATACGCCATGAATTTTATGACCGGGCTGTTCGGCAAGCCGGAAAGCCTCACCGCCTCGGCCGTCAAGCTGCACAACGGCGTGGACGGCGTGGGCACGATCACCGCCGCCTATCCGGGCATGCTCGTCACGCTGTTCTATGGCAAGATCGCGCCGTCCGGCAACGCCTGCGAGATCCAGGGCGAAGATGCCTATATGACCATCGAGGGTCTAAGCGCCCCGGAACGCGTCACAATCACCTATCGCGACGGCACGACGGAGGAGCTCCCACTCGAGGATATCCCCTTCCGACGCGACCTGTCCTATGAGCTTGCTGCATTTACCCACATGATCCACGAGGGCGGCGAGGACGCCTATAATGACCGCACGCGTATCTCCCTCGAAGTGATGGACGAGGCGCGGGCACAGATGGGCATGCATTTCCCAAACGACGACATCCTCTAAGAAAGGCAAACGCAAAGACGCCCCAGGCCGCACAAGGCTTGGGGCGTTTCTTTTTGCCGCCGTCACCGGATGTCCGCGATCATCGCGTCCATTTCCTCGGCCGTCAGCACCGTATTTCGGACATGCACGACCTCCGCGCCCCGTTTTAGGAACAGGACATAGGGCAGTGTCCGCACGAGCAGGTCTCCTTCCAGGCATTTTTCCCGGTCATAGCACACGGGGAAGGTGTAACCCCCCTCGCGCAGCACCTCGGCGGCGTCCTCCATCGTGTCCGCGCTGCCGTCGAAGGTGTTGACGACGAGGAACTGCACCTCCTCGCCATACTTTTCATACGCCTGCTGCACCGCCGCGAGGCCCTTCACACTCTCCGGCGTGCGCGACGCCCAAAAATAGAGCACCACCGGCTGCGCCCGCACCCAGCTTTCCCCGGTCTCGAAATAGACGCCCTCGGCATCATAGAAGCGCAGCGCCTTCATATAGTGTTTGACGCGTTCCAATTCCTTGGCTTCCCATTCCTCGACACTTTGTTCCTTTTTGCAGCCGCAGACCGCCAAGGCCAGCATGCCCAGCGCCAACAGGAGCGCCCATATCCGTTTTCGTTTCATCGTTGTTTCCTTTCTTTTTGTCTGGCGCGCAGGCGTTCCTTCCCCGCGCGCCATGTTGTCCTTTACCGCTGCTTTTCGATATATCCGTCGCGCATCTGATAGGTGTGCTGCGCATAGTGCAAAAGGTCCAAGTCGTGCGTTACCATGATGAGGCTCGCCCCGTACCGCCGGCACAGCTCCATCAGCAGTTCCAGCACCATCCTGCCGTTTTCCTCGTCCAAATTGCCCGTCGGTTCGTCCGCAAAGATGATCTTCGGCCGGTTGACCACCGCCCGCGCGATCGCCACGCGCTGCTGTTCCCCGCCGGACAGCGCCATCGGCCGCCGTTTCAATTTGTCCTTGAGGCCGAGCGCCTCCACCACCTCGCGGAAGGTTTCGCGGTCTTTGTTTTTGTCGAACCGCAGAGGCAGCGTGATGTTGTCCTCCACGCTGAATTCCTGGATCAGGTTGTAGGCCTGAAACACAAAGCCAAAGTCGTGACAGTGTAGCTTAGCCAGGTCGCAGTCCTGATAGATGGACTTGCCCTCGTAAAATACATCGCCCTTGGTCGGCTGTTCCAGCCCCGCCATCATGTGCAAAAGCGTCGATTTGCCCGATCCGCTCTTGCCGTAGATGAAGTGGATGCCCTCCTCGAATTCCATGCTTACCGGCCGCACCGCCTCCACGCGCGTGCTCCCCTGCCGGAATTCCTTGCCGCATTGTTCCAATCGAAGTAAGCTCATAGTTGTCTCCTTTCCAAATTGTCGCCCCGTCATTCCGCAAAGCGGATGCAGGAGGCGATGTTTTTTCGAAATACGCTCCGGGAAACGCCGTAGGCCAGCAGCATAAACGCCGCGCCCAGCCCCAGTGCGATCCACCCGAGCTGCCCCGCCAACCGCACATAGTCCGCCGTCAACAGCAGCTGCCCCACGACCTGTTTGGCAAATTTTGTTACGCTCAGCATGGTCACGGCAACCATCGCCGCCACGATGAAGGCGAAGTACACGGAAAGCTCCGCCAACACTGCCCGGAAAAGGTAGCTTTGCCGGTATCCCGTCGCGCGCAGGATGCCGAACATCTGCTGCCGCTGCAACAGGCTCCCGTACAGGATGCCCACCAGCGCCACCAGAATGAACAGCCCGAGCACCCCGCCCAGCACGGCGTATACCACGCCGATGGCGCTCCACAGCTGCTGCATATACACTTTCGCGTCTGCGGAATTCCCAATCAGTGCCCCTCGCTTGGCCATGGCAATGCGGTAAAATTCCCGTTCCACGACCATTTGCTGTTCCGGCGTGATGTCGCGATTCAAATACACATGGAAGCGCACAATATCCTTCAAAGTCTTCATCGTTTCCGCCGTCTCTTCCGTGATCACGATGGTCAGATACGACCCCGTTTCCTGCCTCGTGCCGCAATCCAGCCAAAAATGCTGATCCACACACTTGCTGAGCTTCAGGATCTCTTCCCGATATTGGATCTCCTCTGGGTGATCCGGTATCTCCAAAAATGGGCGGTCGGATTCCAGATAGGCAAACCGCAGCGTATCGCCCGGATGAAACGCATCGCTGCACACCGGGGTCGTCTCCAATCCTTCCATCGTGAGCGGCTCCGCAAAGAGCACTGCCTTGCCGGGCGCCAGATCCCGTTCCGCATCGATGTCCGGATAGGCTTCCCGGAAATAGGGGAGCGTTTGGGCGTCCAACACGCAAAATGCATATCCCGAGGGCAGCACTCGCAGATTTTGAGGGATCGCCGGAACCTCCGACATTTCGTGATCGAGGATCGGTTCATCCAGCCGCTGCTGTAGGCATTTATAGTATTCGCTGGCTCCATCCGGATAGATCAGCGGCAGCGACCTGGACGCAGCGTCTACATCCGCCACGCCGGGTAGTGCAGCCAATGTTCGCATTTCCTGCCTGGAAAACAGGTCATTTTTCGAATAAATTTCCAATGCACCATACATATACAGAGCCGTTCCCGCGTTGGCAGCCGCCTCCAGATTGGATGGCGCCTCCAAGATCTCTCGCCCACGCACCTGTTGATCATATTGTGTGCAGAAGATCATCGCCACAAACATCACGACGAGTAGCCCCACGGCCGCCATGCGCCGCCCGTTTTTGCGCAGGTAGGATACCGCGATCGGCCCGCAGAGGCTCGGGGACACACCGAGGTCTTCGTCCTCCGCCGCCCGGCGGCGCAGAGCGGGAAAGAGCTTTTTGCCCTCTAACCCAAAGACGAAATACCCGCCTGCCGTCAGCAGCACCCCGACCAAAAGGAAGAGCAATTGTGGCCATTGCGCCAGGGGATGGATCTCCAGATGCAGCCCCGCGCGCATGCACAGCGTGAAGGCCGCGCACCAAAGCGCACCGAGCAGGACGCCGGCAAGGCCGAGGATCCCCGCCCACAGGAGCAGCAGCCCCAACCGCCGCGCGCACGAAGCGCCCAATTGTTCCATCGTGCGCGCCACCGGGGCAAAGGTCCGAAAATGCGCCGTCAGGGCGATGCAGAGCAGCACCGCCGTGCCCGTCAGCACCAGGATTGTGAACAGCCCGCGATAGGTATACACCGGGTAGATCATCATCGGGAAATACCTCCAGTAAGTCGCGTCGTTAAAGGTCATGAGATCGGCATCGATATCGCCGATGTCGTTGGAAAGGCGGAGGATCGCGCCATCCGGCGATTCCATGCGATTTAATGTATATAAATAGAGCAGCGCCGCCGTCTTTGGCTCGCTGCCGAGGGTATCCCCTTTGCTGAGCAGGATGTTCAGGTAGTCGTTTTCGCCCGGGAGCGGCACATCCGGCGAGGAGCAAAACCCGGTGTAGTTCCGCAGGACGCCGCAGATGCGAAATTCCCGGACGCCATCCGGCGTCTCGAGGGAAAACCGGCTCCCCACGCCGCTCCCTTCGGGGAGGAGGTAAAGCAGATGTTCCTCTACCGCGGCTTCGCCCGCCGCCTCGGGCAAGCGCCCTTGCAGGAGGCGCAGGCCGCCGAGCGAAACGGCCGTTTCGTCCATATGCCCGGCCGTGACATAGGCGTCCGTCCCGGCGAGGGGGAAGTTTCCGTAATTTTCCATCAACCCCAGTTCCCGCACGAGCGGCGTCGCGCGCAGCTCTGCGACCTGCGCCTCGCTCAAGTCGAAGAAAGTCGCCTGAAACCGCCCCGTCTTTTCCACAAAGCCGTCAAAGGTCGTGTCCAAAATCGCCGTAAAGATCGGCGCAATGCTCAGGATCAAAAACGCGGCCAGGGAAAGGAGGGCGACCATCATCGCGGTGCTCTTTTTGCGGTAAGTAAACAGCGAAACTGCCTGCCGCAGCATACTGTATTCTCCTTTCATTTTGGCGGGAACGGCACAGTATTCCCGTGCCGTTCCCTTTTCTATTTACGATGTTTGTGATGCTCACCTATTATAGATATAGGTAAGACCGTCAACTACTTCCGTGTTCAATGTTGAATCCTCGCGCCACGCATAGGTGCCATACTTCTGATTGATAGTGTAAGTACCACTAATAGTGCGTTCCTGTAGTCTTCCAGCATTACATCTTACTCGTGCAGATGCGCTCCCGCCTGATTTCAACGCTACCTTATAATAGGTATCTTCCGCGCCGACATTGACGGTATTTGCTCTTGTAGTAATATAATATTTGCTGCTTGTCGTCTTTGCCGTCCAGGTATGTACCCGCGAGCGCTGATCCGCACTTGAAATGTTCCAGTTGCATCCATAATGCTTCGTGTCCGCCAACGCCGTTGTCATCAGGACGCTCAGCACCAACACAAACAGGGCAACTCAAAATATATATGCGTTTCTTTGCCTACTTTGCGCCCGCAAACTGGCCCATGGGAATCAGCCTCCTTTCCCTTTCCTTGGTAACTTTTACAAACTTTCCCCGTGTTTTTGAAACTTTTTCCGCCTTTTGCTCCTCATTTGGGTATAAAAAATACAGTTTCCAAATTTTACACCGCTCGAAGCCAAGCTCTCTCGTCCGCTGTCTGCACGAAAAAACACTATACTGCGCTATATAAAATTTGGAAACTGTATTTATTTTTAATATACCAGATTTGCCAAAATTGTCAATGGTTTCCTATGGAAAAATCAGAAAATCCCGTGCCCGCAAGGCGTGCGGCATGGCTGTTTGGATGGGGCGCCGCCATGCATACATTCGCCCTCAGCCGACAGCGCACCGCAGTTTGCATGCCACCCGCTTCCCACAAATCGACCGGCGCGACCGTTGGAATGCATCCATTCAGCCCCCTGCACAGGTCGCCAAAAAGCATTGGCAAACAATGCCTTTCACGCGCAAAAAAGCGGCAGGAAGCCCCGCCGCCTCTCTTTCTTTCATTCAGTCCACCATTGTCGTCCAGCCGTAGGTGTCCTCCACCCGGCCCCACTGGATACCCGTGAGGTAGTCATAGAGCTTCTGCGTCAGCTCGCCCGTCCGGAAATCGTTGACCGTCACGGCATCGTCCCGATAGAGGAATTCCCCGATCGGTGAGATGACCGCCGCCGTGCCCGTGCCAAAGGCCTCCTCCAGCGTGCCGTCGTGCCCGGCCCGCATGAGGTCGTCCACCGACAGGCGGTCTTCATGCACGGTGTAGCCCCAGTCGCGCAGGATGCGCAGGATGGAGTCGCGCGTCACGCCCGGAAGCACCGAGCCGTCGATCGGCGCAGTATAAATCTCGCCCGCAATCTTGAACATGACATTCATCGTGCCCACTTCCTCCACATACTTGCGCTCCACGCCATCCAGCCAGAGCACCTGCGCACAGCCCTTCGCCTCTGCCTTGACCTGCCCCAGGATAGACGCCGCATAATTGCCGCCGCACTTGGCAAAGCCCGTGCCGCCCTTGACCGCGCGAACAAGCTCGTCCTCGATCAAAATCTTGACCGGATTGACGCCCGCGGCATAATACGCGCCGCTCGGGCTTAGGACGATCACGAACTTGTAGGAGTTGGCCGCATGCACGCCGAGCGCACCCTCGGTGGCGAACATGAACGGGCGGATATAGAGCGAGGTCTCCGGTTCGGAGGGCACCCAGTCCTCATCCATCTTGACGATCGCCTTGACCGCCTCCACAAACATCTCCTCCGGGAATTCCGGCATGCACAGCCGGCGGTTGGAATTGATCATGCGCCGGGCGTTCATCGCCGGCCGGAAGAGCTGCACCTTGCCATCCGCACGGCGATACGCCTTGAGGCCCTCGAAGGTCTCCTGCGCGTAGTGCAGCGTGACGCAGGTCGGCTCCAGCGGGATCGGACCATACGGAACGATGCGGGCGTCGTGCCAGCCCTGTCCGGCGTCATAGTCCATGACAAACATATGATCGGTATAGTACTTGCCAAATCCCAGATTCTTTTCATCCGGTTTCTGCTTGGGAACTGCAATTCTTTCCACACGAATTTCCATGTTCTCTCTCCTCCTTGCGTCTTTGCATGGCCGTGCCCAAAAGCGCACATATGCAGGCGTAAAATGATTTTTTCTTATTATATATTAGCCCCTTTTCAAATTCAATAAAAAGAATAATTCCAAACGAAAAAATTCTTTTTTTGCAAACTGGCCGATCTTGCCCGCGTGAAATGCTTGCAAGAGATTTGCTTTTGTTTTATACTGTAATCAGGTAATGATTTACTTAAATTAAAAAGGAGAATGAATATGGATACCAAACAAATTCTGACTCAAGCTGGCAACCATGTGGCGGAAGTTCTTTCCAAGATCGATCCGGCACAGGTAGATGCTCTGGCAAAAGCGATTGCCAAGGCAAACCGTGTGTTCGTTTCCGGTTGGGGCCGTGCGGGCAATGTCGCTGGTATTCTGGGCATGGATATGTCCCAGATTGGCAAGGTCGTATTCCGTGTAGGCGATAACAACACGCCTTCCATCCACGAAGGGGATATCCTGCTTGTCGTTTCCGGTTCCGGCAACACCAAGACGATTTCCATCATCGCGAAGGAAGCGAAGGATTTCGGCGCAACGGTCGGCTTGATCTCCACGAGCGAGCAGTCCATCATCGGCGAAATCGCGGACTACAACATCGTGCTCCCGCGCATCGAAACGCCCATGACCAAGATCATGAAGGACAAGAGACCGCCGCGTGACCCGAAGTTCAAGAGCACGGCCGGCACGCGCGAGACCTATGACCTCACTGCGGAAGAGAGAGAAGCGATCACGCTGGATCAGATGGAACTTACCTATCAGGCGGCGTTCATCCTTAACGAAGTTCTCCAGCAAAAGGTCATGGAAGAGCTCGGCGAGACCTTCGAAGCGGTTCACTACTATCACAACAGCCTTGAATAATTGAAGGGAGACTACTTAACATGTTAGATATTAAAAAATTGCTGGATTGCGCCGGCAAAAATGTTGCTGAAACATTGAACAAAGTTGATCCCGCACAGATCGAAGAAATCGCGACCGCAATTGCGGAATCCAAGCGCGTATTCACCGCTGGCTGGGGCCGTGCGGGCAACGTCGTCCGCATCCTGGGCATGGACATGTCCCAGATCGGTATGCTCGTATACTGCGTCGGTGACAACGGCACGCCCTCCATTCATCCGGGCGACATCCTGCTCATCAACTCCGGTTCCGGCAACACCAAGACGATTGCTGTAATCGCAGAGCAGGCAAAAGAGCAGGGCGCAAAGGTTGCTCTGATCTCGGGCGCTGCACCGGAGGATTCCATCATCGGCAAGATCGCTGACATCAATGTCACCGTTCCGCGCCTCAAGAAGAACAACTTCCGCCCGCCGGTCAGCAAGAATGTCAAGAACAAAGGTCTTGGCGAGCGCGTTGACTGGGGTCTGACCGCAGAACAGAGAGAAGAAATGGCTTATGACGATGTCACGGGCTATTATGAATCTGCTTTCGCCCTCAATGAAGTTATCCGCAAAGCCGTTATGGAAAAGACGGGCGCGAAGACTGAGGACATCATGTACTATCACAACAACCTGGAATAAGCCACATCGTTCCAGCATCAGACGCACCGTCGGTATTCGACGGTGCGTTTTTATTTGTGGAATCCCCGCCACCCAGAGGTGTTTTCCCTCTGCGGGTTCCCGCTCGCACTTTGCAAACCACACTATCTGGCATATTTCGAATTTCTGTAATTTGAAATTTCAGAAAAACTTCTGATTTACCTTGAAAAATCCCTCGATTCGAATGTGGAATCTAAATTTTCTAGATTCCGTCAATTCTTATATAAACTTACAGATTATCTTGGGATTTTGACGAACCCTGTCTTCCGGAAAAGGTGTTGCGGCGCTACTCCGGCTGATCACTCTTCTTCCTCCCTAGCCTCCTTTGGGGCGCAGCTTTCCCGGCAGGGGAGGAAATTACGCGCACAAAACGGGCAACAAAAAGCCGGCGGATCATCTTGAGGCCGCCGGCTTACCATCGCTATGAATCTTATTTATCGCTTTCTTCCAGAACCTTTTCCGGGACTTTGGCAAACAAGGGGCTGACCGAAACGCGGTTGTGGATGCGCAGAACCGCCTCCGCAAACAGCGGCGCAGCCGATACCGTGACCATCTTGGGGCTGTCCGCCGTATAGGGGTTTTCCACCGTGTCCGTGCTGATGACCATCTCGATCGGGCTTTCCTCGATGCGCTTGACGCCGGATTCCCGCAGAATGTTGTGCCCCAGGCAGGCGAAAATGCGTTTCGCACCCTTGGTTTTCAACACCTTCGCGATGTCGATGAGCGTCCCGCCCGAGATGCTGAAGTCATCCACGATCAGGCAGTCCTTGTCTGTCACATCGCCGATGAGTTCCAGGATCTTTGCCTTTTCGTCATGCGCCACGCGCGTCTTATCGCCGATCGCGACCGGCGTGCCAAGGTAGTCCGCATATTTGCGCGCTGTCTTGGCAAAGCCCGCATCTGGAGAAACCACGACCAGGTTTTTCACATCGACATATTTCTTGACGCTCTCACACAAAAGCGGCAGGGAATACAAGTGGTCAGAAGGAATGCGGAAGAAGCCCTGAATCTGCGGTGCGTGCAGGTCCATCGTGATGAAGCGATCCGCCCCGACGACCTCGATGCAGTCCGCACAGACGCGCGCACGAATCGAGACGCGCGGCTCGTCCTTCTTGTCGCCCTTGGCATAGCCGAAATACGGTACGATCACCGTGATCGAGCTTGCGCTTGCCCGCTTGAAGGCGTCGATCCAGAACAGGATCTCTACCAGTTCGTTATTCGGGTCCATCCCGATGGGCTGAACCAGATAGACATCGCTGTTTCTTACCGTTTCCTTGATGCGCACAAAAATATTGCCATCAGAGAAATGTATAACTTCCGAGTTTCCCAGTTCCGTGCCGAGGTAGTTGCACATCTTCTTTGCAAAGCTCTGGCCCGTTTTTCCCGCAAAGATTTTTACATTTCCTTGTTCACTATGCATGTTTGATCTCCCATAGGTTCTAATATCAAAACTTTGATAAATTCATCATATCACACCCCGCGGAAACTATCAACAAAAACAGCCCTCAAGGCTGCTTTTTTTCAAAAATCCGCCGGAGGCCTTCTCTCAGCAGCGGCGTGTCCGCCCCGCGCTGCTCCATGCCGAGACGGGCCTCGCGGCGCGTGCCGTGAAAGTCGCTGCCCTGCGTCACAAACAGGCCATGCTTCCCGGCCAGTGCATAATACGCCTGGCACGCCGCGTCGCTGTGCAGGGGATAGAAGGCCTCCACCCCCTGGAGGCCGCCCGCCTTCAGACGGGCAAATAGCGCGTCATAGTCCTCCGTCTGTGTAAGCCCGGGATGCGCCAGCACCACCAGCCCTCCAGCCGCCTGTGCCGCCGCAAGAATCTCCTCTACACTAAGGCTCTGCCGCGGCACATACCCGGCCTGCCCGGGTATCAGATATTTTGCAAACGCCTCTGCGATCGATGTGGCATACCCGGCCCGGCAAAGCGCCTGTGCCAGGTGCGGCCGCCCGATCGAAGCGCCATCCGCACGCCGCTGCACCGCGTCATAGGAGAGTATAACGCCCGCCCGGTGCAGCTGTTCTAGCATGCGCCGCATGCGCTCCTCCCGCAGTTGCCGCAGGCCGCAGAGTGCCTGCCTAAGCGCAGCGTCCTCCACATCCGCCCCATAGACCAGGATGTGCAGCTCTCCCTCCCATTCAGCCGAAAACTCGATCCCGCTCACCGCGCGGATGCCCTGTGCCCGCGCCGCCGCCAGAAAGTCCGCCGTCCCTGCCATCGTATCGTGGTCGGTCAGCACCGCATGCGAGAGTCCGGCCGCCAGGCAAAGCGCTGCCAGCGCTTCGGGCGCGTCCGTCCCGTCCGAAGCGGTCGAATGCATGTGCATATCCACTTTCATCCGCCATCCCCCTTTCCGCAAAAAGGGCAGAGAAACCCCCGTTCCTCTGCCCTTTGTTTATCCAAGCACCGGCGCTTCCGCCGCTTCTGTGAAGAGCTTTTCGAACTCCTCTCCCGAAATTTTCTCCTTTTCCATCAAGACCTTGGCGATCTTGTGCAGCTTTTCCATGTTGGCCTGTA
Source organism: uncultured Eubacteriales bacterium (assembly GCA_948468985.1). Lineage (GTDB taxonomy): Bacteria > Bacillota > Clostridia > Christensenellales > Christensenellaceae > QANA01. The sequence continues at coordinate 25,058 of CAOKKG010000004.1, forward strand.
AGATCTCCTTCGCACGATCCATGCAGCTGACCAGCTGCTTTCTGAGCTCCGCGTCGATCTGTGCCGCGACCTGCTCGCTGCATTCCTTAGACTGCACAAGCTCCTTGCCCAAAAAGACTTCCTGGCTCCCGCCGTGGAACACTGGGCCGATCACATCGTTCATGCCGTATTTCACGATCATAGCGCGCGCCATGCGCGTCGCCCGCTCGATGTCGTTGCTCGCGCCCGTCGTAATGTCGCCCAGCACCAATGCTTCCGCCGCGCGGCCGCCCAGCATCATCGTTATCTCGTCGACCATTTTGGACTTGAAATAGTGGCTCTCGTCCTCATCGGGCAATGTCATGGTATACCCCGCCGCCATGCCGCGCGGGATGATGGAAATTTCGTGCACCTCGTCGCAGTGCGGCAGTACCTTGGCGCAGATCGCGTGCCCCACTTCATGATAGGCCGTGACCATTTTGTCCTTTTCGGTGAGCACGCGGCTCTTCTTCTCCGGCCCGGCGATAACGCGGGTGATGGCTTCCTCCACTTCCTGCATGCTGATTTCTGTCTTATGGAAGCGCGCTGCCAAAATGGCTGCTTCGTTCAGCACATTTTCGAGATCCGCACCCGAAAAACCCGGCGTGCGCTTGGCGATGACCTTGAGGTCCACATCCGCACCGAGCGGCTTTTTCTTGGAATGCACGCGCAGGATCTCCTCGCGGCCCTTGACATCCGGCACATTGACGACAATCTGCCGGTCAAAGCGCCCCGCGCGCAGCAGCGCCGGGTCGAGGATATCTACGCGGTTGGTCGCCGCCAGCACGATGATGCCCTCGTTAGACACAAACCCATCCATCTCGACAAGCAACTGGTTGAGCGTCTGCTCGCGTTCATCGTGGCCGCCGCCCAGACCCGCGCCTCTCTGCCGGCCGACGGCGTCGATCTCGTCGATAAAAATGATGCAGGGGGCGTTCTTTTTCGCATTGTCAAACAGGTCACGCACGCGCGCCGCGCCCATGCCGACGAACATCTCCACAAAGTCCGAGCCCGTGATGCTGAAAAACGGGATGCGCGCCTCGCCGGCGACCGCCTTGGCGAGCAGCGTCTTGCCGCATCCGGGCGGACCAACCAACAGGACGCCCTTCGGGATGCGCGCCCCGAATTTGGTGAACTGCTTGGGGTCCTTCAAAAATTGGACGATTTCTTCCAATTCCGCCTTTTCCTCGTCCTCGCCCGCGACATCGGCAAAGGTCGTCTTGACATTTTCGCCCATCGTCATCTTGGCGCGGCTCTTGCCGTAATTGAGACCCTTGCCGCCGCCCTGCGTCTGTCGGTACATCATGTACCACAGCGCGCCCATGAGCAGGATGGGCACAAGATAGGGCAGCACGACATCCAACCAGATCGAGTTGTCCTGGATCTTTTGGTAGGTGATGCTCACTCCGGCGTCCGCCAGGTCCTGCACCCCGAGCGCCGCCTTGAGGTCAATGTCCACCTGATAATACGAAGGTAGGTAGACATAATAGTCGTATTTCTTCGGGAAGGCTTCCTTTTTGATCGTCGAATCCTTTTTGAGCGCCACCGCCTCGTATCCGACGATCGTGATATCCGTAACCTCGCCGGCCTCTACCTTTTTTAAGAAGTCCGTATAGCTCAAGACGGAATCCTTTTTGGCGTCGGTATTGACGAGGGATTGTGCAACAATAAAAATGGCCAGTATGAGCAGCAGGTATACGAGCGGCCCGCGGGCAAATTTCTTCAAGTTCGATACTCCTCCTTCACGGTGCGTAATCGCGTTATACGCGGTAGATTTCGGGTTTTAGGGTGCCGACGAATTTCAAATTGCGGTATTTGCCGGCATAATCGAGGCCATAGCCCACGAGGAACTTATCCGGCACATCGAAGCCCACATAGTCCGCCTCGATCGGCGCCTCGCGGCGCTCCTTTTTGTCGAGCAGGCAGCAGCACCGCACGCTCTTGGCCCCGCGCTTTTGGAAAAGCTCCTTGAGCGCGCATAGCGTGTTGCCGGAATCGACGATGTCCTCGACGATGAGCACATCCTTGCCGGCGATGTCCGCCTCGAGGTCGTAGAGCATGCGGACATTGCCGGAGCTCTTCGTCCCCGCTCCATAGCTGGACACACGGATGAAGTTCATCTCAAGCGGGATGTCCAGCTCCATGATCAGGTTGATATAGAAAATCGCCGCACCGTTTAGGACGCCGACCATCACAAATTCCTTGCCGGCATAGTCCCGGGTGATCTGCGCCGCGATCTCCCGCACGCGCGCCGCAATGTGTTCCTCGCTCAAAATGACCTCTTCGATGTCCTGCTTCAATTGGCTTTCCGCTTTCATAATTCCCGTTCCTTCGTTTTCTGATATTCCAGCATGCACACGGCCTCTGCCTGTTCCGGCACGCGCAGCTTTTCGCTGAGCGCCCGCCCTGGGATCCACAGCACCTCTGCGCCACGGCAGAGCAGCAATTGTTTTTCCCGTTCCTCACGGGAAACCTTGTGGTCGATAAACCATTTTTTGAGTTTCTGGCTGCCCGCCGCTCCAAAAGGCGAAAAGACATCACCCTCCCGCCGCGTGCGCAGACTGAGCGCGCCAAAAAGCGCCTCCGCCGAGACATACTGCCGCAAGCTCTCCGCCGCCGGAAAGACCTCCGGCGCCTGTGCCGGCAGGATGCGCAGCACTGCGCCGTCCGCCAGACGGGTTTCCCCGGGGCCGACCGGCTGCGCCGGAGTCCCATTTATTGTATACATTTTTGCATCAAGAATCAATAAACCATAACTAACCTGTGCAAAAAAAATATCGGGCAGGGAAAAGCTCTTGCCCGTCCGCCCCGGCAGGCATAGATCCTCAAGCTGCGCCAGCGCCGCGCTGGAGACATCCCGGGTCGTGCCCGCGCACCGCGCAATCGCCAGGCGCAGCACCCGCCGCCGCATGGCCCCGTTCAGTAGCCGAAGTTCCTCCGTGTCCAGCAGGACGCGCCCGCCCTGTTCCCGGGCGATGCGGGCATATTCCCGCATCGTGTATTCCCGAAGCAGGGCGTCCTCCTCCTCCAAGAGGCGCGCCGCGCGCGCGATTGCCCCTACGGCATCGGGGTTTACCCGCTGCATCTGCGGGATCAATTCCCGCCGCAAAAAGTTGCGGCGGTAGCGCGTATCCCGGTTAGTCGCATCCTCCCGAAAGGGAATACCGTACCCGCGGGCATAAGCCTCGATCTCTTCCCGCGAAACATCCAGCATCGGGCGGATGATCCCGTCCGAGCGCAGATACGGCATCGCGCAAAGGCCGGTCAGGCCGCTCCCGCGGAGCAGGTGCAGCAGGAAGCTCTCCGCCAGGTCGTTCTTATGATGCGCAACTGCGATGCGATCGATTCCATATTCCCGACAGCTGCGGGCAAAAAAGGCATAACGCATCTCCCGCGCCGTCTCTTCCAGATTGGCCTTGCGCGCGGCCGCCGCCCGCAGGGCATCGCCGCGTTCAAACACCAACGGCACGCCCCACGCCCGGCAGGTCTCCTGCACAAAGGCGAGATCCGCCTCGGACTGCGCGCCGCGGATTCCGTGTTCGTAATGCAGCGCATACAGCCGCACGCCGCGTTTTTGCGCGATGCCCAAAAACAGGTGCAGCAGCACCATGGAATCTACCCCGCCGCTCACGGCCACGCCCACCTGCTGCCCGCATTCGAGAAGCTGGTGCCGTGTAATGGTAGATTCTACAATTTCTTCTATCATAATAGATTTTATTTTACGCTTTCCTTCCTCTCCTGACAAGTCCCGGCCCCATAAACAAATTATTAATAATTCCCGCCCGGCAATTCCTTTTTTTCGATTGCCGTGCGGGAAAACCGCATACTCCAATGGGGATGGAATCTTATTTTTTCGAGCAAGGCCGGGCGTAAGCATTTTTTGCATAAAAAACGCGGAGCAACTGCCCCGCGTTTTCTTTTGCCCGTTTTTGTCCGATGCTGTCCGCTCAGGAGAGCCTCACGCCGAAGATTTGCATGCCGCGCGTACCCACGACCAGCATGTCGCCCACCACGGCCGGACTGGCTTCGATGTTCGCGCCGAGCGAGATCGAATCCAGGTGCTTGCCTGTCTTGGCTTCCAAAAGGTGCAGCACACCCTCCGAATCGCCCTGCACGAGATATGCCTTGCCTGCCTCGTCATAGACGAGCACCGGCGAGCTCCAGGCATAGGCGTGCATGCGGTAGCGCCATACCTCGCGCCCGGTCCGCTTGTCCAACGCGACCAGCAGGCCGTTGCGCACGCTGGGCGTGCGCGCGACCGGCAGGAAGAGGAGATCCCCCACCTCGCCCCGGCCGAGCGCCGCCGTCGCCTGCACCCCGCCGGAGATCCCGGCGATCGTGTTGCAGAAATAGGAGCGGATCCACACATATTCGCCGGTGATGGCGTCCAGCTTGAAGATCGGGCAATCTCCGAGGCGCAGCCGCTTGCTGGGCGACCAGTGCAGCGAAGTGCCAATGTACAGGTACGGGTGCCCGTCCTCCATCGAAAAGACGGGGGACCCGTTTGTGTCGTCCACCACATCCTGCGTCCACACGACCTGCATCGTGTTGATGTCCACGCACAACATCGTCCCGCCATTGTCCGCGATATAGAGGTAATTCTTCCACACAACCGGGCTGTCCTCCATCCCAAGCCAGTAGCTCTGCTCACTGGAGCGTGCCGTTTGATAGCGCAGCTTGACGAATTCCGTAGGGTCGATGCGCAGTTTTCCTTCCGCATCGCGATAAGGATTGAGCTTGAAGCTATAGAGGATCCCGTTTTCCGAAGGCTCCAGGATATAGTCGCCAAAAAAGAGCGGTGAGCTGTCGAATCCGCAGAACTTGCGCAGTGAGAACGCGTCCTGCCCGCCGTATTCGAGGAGCTTTTCCCCGTCTTCCAGGCTATAAAGGTACGCGCGGGCGTATTCGCCCTCCCCCGCGCCGGAATCACCCGGCCCGAGATGCAGGATGGGCAATGTTGGGTGCAGAGCGCCCGCCCCCTTAAAGGGAAGCCCGACCTTCCATACATCCCGCGTGGGCGTGCCGTCCTCGAGATCTAGGAAGTACACATTGCCGTCCATCGTGGAATACACGACCTCGAACAGGCCATCCTTTTGCTTCTTGTCCGCGTACAGGTTCATCGCCTGCTTTTCCTCGTCCCGCCAGCGCACGATGAGCGGCTGTCCCGTCCAGCCGCTGCCCGTCCAAAAGCCCTTGCCATAGCCCTTGGCGAGCTTGCCCGTCTGCGCACTCCAGCACACGCGCAGCTTGCCTTCCCGAATCTCCGCCGTCCCAAAGGAGGCGCCGCTGCGCAATTGGTCGCCGCGGAAGGTCACGATGCCCTCCCGCCCGGCGTAGGGCGCATCCTCCGGAACAGAGATCGGCTCGCTGCGCGTATAGGATTCTGCGCGCTGTCCATCGACCTCCAATTCGGCGGTGATCCCGTGCGCCTGGGGCTGCGTTTCCGGCACGGCATGCGCCGGGGTGTCGCCCGATTCCCGCTGCGGGCGGAAGCGCTGCAACTTCGTGAATTTGCGGAATGGCCGCAGCAGCGCCATCACAAACAGGTCCAGCGCCATCATAAAGATTCGAAAGATTCTACTGGTTTTCACACACAACTCCTCGTTTTCTTCCGATTTTTCGGCATTTTCCCTGCTAGTATACCCTTTTTTCGTGTTCCCTGCAACCGCGTGCGCCGCTTGACTTTTGGGGCGTGGTTCAGTACAATTTTTGCAGGCCGCCTGCCTTTTGGGACGCCCCAAAGCGGCTTTTCCCCGCCGGACGGTGGCGCCGCGCCTTTGCGCGCCCGTCCCGCATGTCCCGGCGAACAGCGGGCAACCTATCCCCTAGACTTCCCATTTTGAATCATAAGGAGTATGCATATGAAAAAAATATCCCGTTTTCTTGCGGCGGCGCTTTGCCTCGCGCTGCTTGCCGGCTGCCTCTGCGGCTGCGCCAAGAACCCCACCCCGGCCGAGGTCGTTTCGGATCCGGCGTCCAGCATCGTCGCTCCGCCCCAAAAGGCCAAGGTGCGCGTGCTCGCAATCTCCGGCCCGACCGGCATGGGCATGGTCGAATTGATGCAGGCAAACGACGAAGGCCGTGCCGCCAATGACTATACCTTTACCCTCACCACCAACCCGAGTGACGCGGTCGCCAAGCTCACCTCGGGTGAGACCGACATCGCCGCAATCCCGGCCAACCTCGCCGCGACCCTGTATGCCAAGACACAGGGAGGAATCCAGATCCTCGCGCTCAACACGCAGAATAACCTCTACATCGTGCAGACGGGCGAGGAAGTGAGCTCCATCGCGAGCCTGGAGGGCAAGACCATTGCTGTCTCCGGACAGGGCTCTACGCCGGAATACATCTTAAACTATATTCTCTCCGCCAACGACCTCGCGGGCAAAGTAACCATCCATTTCTATGCGGAACACAGCGAAGTCGTCGCCAAGCTGGCCGCTGGGGAGGAGACCATCGCGCTTTTGCCGCAGCCGTTCGTCAGCGTTGCACAGAAGAAGATGGAAAACCTCTCCATCGCCGTGAATATGGAAACCGCCTGGGAGGACGCCTGCAAAAAGACGGGCAGCACCGCCGACATCGCGATGGGCTGCGTCGTGGCGCGCCGCGAATTTATCGAGCAGAACACGGCCGCTGTGCAGAGCTTTTTGGCGGAATACCTGAATTCCATCGGCTATGTGTCTACCAACACGAAGGAAGCGGCCAAATTGGTCGTGCGATACGGCATCCTCCCCGACGAGGAATTGGCGGAAGCCGCCCTACCCTCCTGCGGGATTGCTTTCCTAAGCGGCGCGACCATGCGTGATTCGCTGAAGCCGTTCCTGGAGATCCTCTATGCAGCCAACCCCGCGGCCGTGGGCGGCGCTTTGCCGGGCGAGGATTTCTACTATCTGCCCTGACCACCTTGGGAAAGCCCGTCGGCTTTCCCTTTTTTGTACAGGAGACCGCATGAAAAAAGGAATTTCTCGCCTGGCCGTGTGCCTGTTCTGGCTGGGCGTCTGGCAGGCCGCCAGCCTGCTCGTCGCGCAGGAATTGTTCATCCCCTCGCCCCGGCGGGTGGGCGAGCGCCTTTTCGCGCTCGCGGGGAGCGCCGTTTTCTGGAAGGCCATCGGCGCGACCTTCCTCCGCGTCGCCGCAGGATATGCAGGCGGGATGTGCCTGGGCAGCCTGTTTGGGCTGCTCACCTGGCGCATTCCCGCGCTGCACCGCCTGTTTGCGCCGCTCCTGGCGCTGCTCCGCGCCGCGCCGGTCAGCTCCTTCATCCTGCTCGTGCTGCTCTGGGTACCGGCCGGGCTCGTGCCCGTGTGCATCAGCACACTGCTAGTCGCGGGACTGTTTTGGCAAACCGTATACGACGGCGCGCACAGCATGGACAAGTCGCTTTTGGAAATGGCGCAGGTGTACCGTCTTTCCCCGCGCGTGCGCTTTCGCGCGATCCTCTGGCCGTCGATCCGGCCCGTGTTTTTGTCCACGGCATCTACGGCGATCGGGCTGGCGTGGAAGTCCGGCGTCGCCGCCGAGGTGCTTTCCCACCCTGCGTTTTCCATGGGCAAGGCATTGTATGAATCCAAAATTTACCTGGAAACACCTGACCTGTTTGCCTGGACATTGCTCGTCGTGGTGTTCAGCATGCTGTTCGAGCACTGTTTCCGCCGCCTATTCGCCCGTGCCGCGGCGCAAACCCGATAAGGAGGCTGCATGGACATTCGCTTTTCAAAGGTTTCCAAACATTTCGGCGCACTCTCTGTGCTGTCCGATTTTTCCTATACCTTCCGGGACGGGCAGACCTATTGCTTGATGGGGCCGTCCGGCTGCGGCAAGAGCACGCTGCTGCGCCTGGCCTGCGGCCTTCTCCCCCCGGGCGGCGGGCGTCTGTCGGGGCAGGCGCAGCGGTTTTCCGTTGTGTTTCAGGACAACCGCCTGCTCCCCTGGTACAGCGCCCGGGAAAACCTGGCCATCACCCTCCGCCGCGGCACGCCGGAGGAATGGATCCGACAAATCGGCCTTTCCGCATTTGCCGACGCGCGCCCCGGCGACCTCTCCGGCGGGATGTGCCGGCGGTTGGCCATCGCCCGCGCCCTGGCTGCGGACGGGGATGCCTATCTATTCGATGAGCCCTTTTCCGGGCTGGACGCCGACAACCGGCAGAAAATGCTCCGCCTCATCCGCATCTCTACGGAGGGAAAACTCTGCCTGTTCGTCACGCACAGCGCCGAGGAAGCGTGCGAAATCGGCGGCACGCGCCTGTCTTTTTCCGGTCCGCCGCTCCGCCTTTGTTAAATGCCCTGCCTCCCGCCCGCATCGCGACTTCCTTTACTGCATGTTGTTGTTTCTCCCGCCTATGCCGTCTGTATATTTATTCATATGAAGTCGCATATTATTTGCTCTATCTCGCATTTCTGCCCGCCGTTTTTTTCATACGTATACAATATTATGCAGTAAATTTCCCACCTTGGAGCTTGGGCCATTTCGTTTTTCGTTGTTACCCCGCCAGTCTTGCGTCAGAAGCCTCTCTGCCCGGCGCACCTGTGTCATTTTTCTTTCGGCAGGCATGCGCATTGAACGGATGTGATAGGCGCATCCGCCCGTGCAGCATTTCCCCGGGCACACCTTTGCCGGCATTTTTTTGCATCAAAAAACCGCATGCCCTGTTTGGGGCACGCGGTTTTGCGCGATTTCGTTCAGTTTCGCTTGGATGGGATGTAGGGGATCATCTTCGCCGCGAATTCCGCGACACACATGCTCTGCACCCAGATCTTACCCGGGCCCTCGAGCACTGTCAAAAACAGCCCTTCCCCGCCAAAGAGGATGTTCTTAAAGCCCCGCACCATCTCCGCGCGGTAGCTCACCGTCGCCTCATACAGCGCGACATGTCCGGTGCTCACGCGTAGCGTCTCGCCGGGCGCCAGCGTCTTTTCGATAACCGTGCCGTCGAGCTCCAAAAACGCCAAGCCCTGCCCCGACAGCTTCTGCATGACGAGCCCTTCGCCACCCAGAAAGCCGCCGCTGCCGAACTGCGCATAGGCGGAAAGCTCCACGCCCTGCGTCGCGCACAGGAAGGACTGCTTTTGGCAGATATATTCCATCCGACCGTCCAATTGCAACGGCAGGATGCTCCCTGGCATCGTAGAGGAGATGAGCAATTCCTGTTCCGGCCGGTTGGCGCGGAAAGTCGCCATAAAGAGCGATTCCCCGGAAAACAGCCGCCCCAACCCGCCCAGCATACCGCCGCGCATGTTGGTTTCCATCGTGATGCCGTCCTGCATCGAAGTCATGCCGCCGCTTTGCGTATACACGCTTTCGCCCGCGTCCAGCAGGATGCGCACCGCCGGCATGGTCTCGCCCAAAATTTGATACTGCATAAACTTTTCCTTTCCCTATTTCCGTTTAGAGCGTCTTGCGCAGGATCAGAAAATCCACATCGTCCCAAGCGGATTCCTCCGGCGCATTGATGACATGAAACCCGAGCGACTCGCGATAAATCTTGAGCGCCTTATAGTTCGAGGGATGCACACAGACCTCCGCCATACGCAGGTTGCTCTCCTTCAAATCGGCAAACGCGCTTAGCAGCAGCGATTCGCCAATATGCTTGCCCGATTCCTGCGGCTTGACCGCGATCTCGTACAAAAAGCACTTGCCGGGATTATTGAAATCCCTGAGGAAGTATGCGCAGCCCAACACCTCATCGTATTCGACCGCAGCATATACCCGGCCGTAGCGAATAAAGGAATGCACCTCGAAGAAGTTCAGCCCTGTACCCCGCGCCGGATGCACCTCCTGTTCCAATTCCTGGATCTGGTCCAGCATATCGTGATCGCTTTCGCTGATATGAAAATATTCAATTGCCATAGTCGTCCATTCCTCTCAATATCGTTTGTTTCTCATTATAGCAAAGCAAAAAGGGCATTGCAATGCCCCTTATTTTCGGTACATGCGCAGATCCTGCCCCGTAAAGCGCAGCACATCGCTCCCCGACACGCCGGCCAGGCGGGAAAAGACGCGCTCGGTATAGCGCTCCGCCAGCTGCTCAAAGGAGTGGTTGGTGACGGCGAAGGTGTATCCGCCCCGCTCCTGCCGCCGGCAGAGCAATTCAAAGAAGTATTCGCGCGTCACATTCTGCGTCATCGGCTCGCTGCCGAGGTCGTCGATCGCCAGCACCTTTGCCTCATAAAACAGCTCTACGCCCGCATCTTCGCCCAGACGGTGCTGATGAAATGCGTCAAACAGGCGCCCTGCGCTGATGCAGCAGATGTCTGCCTCCTTTGGCTCGATCTCCTTTAGGAGCGCGTGCAAAAGGAAGCTCTTGCCAAGCCCCGCACGCCCCAAAAAGAGCAGCTGCCGCTTTGCGTTGCGCGGAAATTCGAGGGCATAGTTCTGCAAGAAGCGAGCGATCGCCCGGGTTCGCGCCCTCTGTTCCTCTTGCCCGCCAAAGATTGTATCGTCAAATTCCGCAAAGCTGCCATCCAAGCTGTCCACCGCCTGCGCGCCCAACACCTCTTGGTATGCCTGCCGGCGGATGCAGGTGCACAGGATCCCTCGCACATAGCCGGCCCCGCCGCAGAGCGGGCAGATCACCTGCGGACAATAGGCGGGAATGGCATGTTCCTCCTTATAGGCATCGACCTGCGCCTGTATGCTCTCTGCCTCCCGGGCGGCCTGCGCCTTGATCGCGTCCTTCTCACCCGGCGCGTGCAGCACGCGCTCCAGCTGCCGGAGGAACAATTCCTTTTTCTGCGCCTCCAGCGCCGCAAGGGCCGGATGCCGCCGGTACAACTCCGCCTCCCACGCCTCCCGGCGGAGGATTTCCTCATTCTTCCTGCTGTCGTATCGGTTCAGCAGGTCTGCAATCGTCTTTGCCACGCTCTCCTCCTCATTCCTTGCCTGGTTCGCGGTATGCCAGCGTCGGATCCGGGATCAACCCCGCCAATTGCTCTTCGGAATAGCTGCGCTGGTCAATATCGCTGAGGCTCCCCGGCCGCCGGCCGCGGCTCCTAAACGAATCGTTGGCCTGCTGCGCCTCCCGCAGATTATGCACGCCTGCCTTGCGCCACCGGGCGAGCATTGTGTCCATCGCCCGCAGCGGCGCGGGCGCTCCCACAGCACAGCTCGCCGCAAAGAGGACGACTTCCTCCGGAAAGCCGTATTCCCCGGTAAAGCGGTCGTAGAGCGTCAGGTCTCCCTGCATGACGCGCCGCTTGTAGCCCGCCGCCGCCAGCATGCGCCCTGCCGCCGCGCGGCGCTTCTTTTCCGTCTCTAGATAGGCAGTAATCTGTCCCTCGGTCTTGAGGCCCCGCTGTGCCCAGTCCCGGAGCACCCCGGCCACATAGTCCAGCCCCGCCGAGCTCTTGCCGCCCGCCTGCGCGCAGGCTAGCAAAATTTCCTTCTGTCCGAAGCCCATGTCCACAAATTGTAGATACCGGTTGCGCTGCTCTTGCGAGACCGTGAGCCGCACATAGGAGAGCGCGCGCAGCACCTCCTTGACCTGCTCGTCCAACCGTTCGTTAAGCTCGAAATATTCCTGCACCTGCGCCGCGGAGAGGCGTCCCTGCTGATACAGGTTCTTCAAGATGCCGTCGAGATACTTGAGCGTCGGGTATTGCGCGTTGGTCGTCGCTGCCATTGCCGCGCGGATCGCCCCCGCCGAAAAACCCCATTCCTCCGTCCATTTCTGATAGAGCTGGAATTCCTGCTCCGTCGGCATGCGCAGGATGTTGAGCGAGGACAGCAGCTCGCGCAGTTCGGTAGAGCTCCGGCGGATCGCCTCAATCTTGCGTTGGGCGGCTTCGATGCTGTCGATCCCCTCCTTCGCCCAGTTGCGACCCACCTTGCGGATATAGGCCATGCTCACCTTGTTGCCGGCGCTGCTGCTTCCGATGCAGTATTCCGCCAGCATGAGCAGCACCTTTTCCGGGAGGCCGTAGACCTCCAGCAGCTCATAGAACAAGCGGTAGTCGCTGTAGCTGAGCTCCCGGTCGCTGAACAGGGACTGCAGCATGGCGTTGAATCCGGCGTTCGCATAAATCTCCGGCGCGCCCGCCGCCTCTTCCCGCTGCAGAAGGGCATAGGTCATGCGCCCGCCCGCCTCGGCCGAGAGGGTGCACAGCCCCTGCGCCTGCAACGTCTCCCATGCCTGCAAAACGGCGCTTTTCGGGATTCCGAGCTCCTGCGCCGCCGCCTCGGGATCGGCCTCGGCGTGCAGCAGCCCGTAGAGATATACGCGCAGCACCTCCGCTTCTCCCTCGACCAGCCGCTCTGCCGCCGCGCGCGGGAGGACAAGCATATCAAAATTAGATTTGTCAAAAATCATCGTGTTCCTCCCTCCGCCTGCCCCGGCGCAAAGAAGCGGGGCGCCAGCCGCAGCAGGTGTTGCTTTTTGTTTTGCGCTGGGTGCAGTGCACAGAAATCCAACAGTGCGTGCAGCACGCGCCCGATCTCCGCGCCCCGAAGAGCATAGGCCGCCATGAGGTCACACCCGGTGATGTCCAGGTCGCCCACCTGCATCGGCGCATTTTCCCGCTGCATCGCGTCGCGGACCGCCCGGAAGCGCTCCGCCGTCGCGACCGGCCGAGATTCCTTGCCGCTGCCCAAAAAGTCCGCCTCGCGCAGCAGGATCAAGCGATCAAACGCCGCATAGCCCATGCTCTGGATCTTGCGGCGGATCCTGCTCTCCCTCGCCTGCCCAGTGAGATCGTACATGTGTTCGCGCACGAGGCGCACGACCTGTTCGGTCGTTTTGCGGTTCACACCCATCTCAGGCAGCCGCCGAGCCGCAATATCCGCGCCGCAAAGATCGTGTCCCCGCATGCACCCCGTCTCCCGCCAAACACAGGGCTTGCCCACATCGTGCAGCAGCGCCGCATAGCGCAGCACCAGGTCGGGCGGCGTCTCTCCCACCGTGTGTGCCGTGTGCAGAAAGACATTGTATTTGTGGTATTTACACTGCCCAATTTCCCGGTAACCCGCAAACTCCGGAATCAATTCCCGAAGCACGCCCACGCATTCCAGCAGGATGACCGCCCGCTGCGCCGCCGGAATGCGCCGGGGGAGGGCATACGCCGTGTCCGAGAGCAGGATCTTCTGCATCTCCGCAGCGATCCTTTCCCTGGAAATCGCGTGGATCTGCCCCGCGTATTCCCGCGCCGCCCGAAACAGCACAGACTCAATCTGGAAGTCCAGCTGACAGGCGAACCGCACGAGCCGCAGCAGCCGCAGCGCGTCATCCCGGATCATCTCCGCCGCACAGGCCCGGGCCGAACGCAGACGGCGGGCCGCGATGTCCGCCAATCCGCGCCCCGTCGGGTCAAGCACCTCGCCGTCCGTCAGGCGCATATATAGTGCATTGACCGCAAAATCGCGGCGCAGTGCGTCTTCCAACAGCGTCGCCCCGATCTCCACCCGGGCAGGCGTGTGCCCGCCGCCCGCCGCATAGCTTTCGCGCCGAAAGGTGGTGTGTTCAATCTTTTCTCCGTCCATCTGCAGCAGCACCGTCCCGAGCCTGGCGTTGACGATGCGCGCTTCGGGAAATCCGGCAGCTGCCGCGGCCTGCACCACCTCCTCCGGCAAAAGCGCCGAGGCGATGTCCAAATCTGCCGGCGGCAACCCCAACAGCAGGTTGCGCACATACCCGCCGACCAGATACCCCTGCGCCCCCTTCGCGGCAAACAGGGCCTGTAATGCTTCCCCGACCCGCCGGTGCGCCGGCGGCAATGTGAGCTTCGCCATGTCCTTTTCTCCTTTTGCCCTATTATACCATATTTCCCATCCCCTGTTTTGCCGGGTGAGATGTAAATTTTCCGCCATCCCCCGGCAAAGTGAAAATTTCCCTCGGCATTTGCCGGGGAATATGATAGAATATTCTTGACTTTATATCGCATTTTGCGCATCGAGGTTTTGTATGAAAAGACACCCCTCCATCCGCCGCCGGCGCAGCGCGGAAGCTGCCGCCGTCCCCAACCAAAAACTCCTGTTTTTGGGGGGAATCCTACTGCTGGCGATTCTGGTTTTCCTATATCTTGTTTTCTTCACCAATCTGTTCCGCAAGGACCCCAACCTGACGCGGCTGGACATCACGAACAACACGAGTGTCTATACTGCAGACGGATCGGCACTCTACTATCTCGAGGGCTCGACCCTGCACCGCATCAATCCGGCCGGGAGCCGCATCTGGGTCTCCAAATACTCCTCCGGCAAGATGGAGCTGCAGGTCGGCGCGCAGATTCTGTGCCTATATAACGCCGACACCGCGACCGTGCTCGATTCCAACAAGACGCCCCTTTTCAACATTCCCGCTTCGGATTTCAAGATCGACGGGGTGACCTGCGGCAAGAACACGCTGGCCATGCTGTGCAGTATGGCGGACAGCGACAAGAATTACCTTCGCGTGTTCAGCAACACGGGCACGGAGCTGGACCGCATCGAGATTGCCGCATCTTCCTTTTTGGACTTCGGCTTTTTCGGGGAATCGGACAACTTCTGGTATATGACGCTGGACACCTCCGGCGCAGAGCCGATCTCGCGCATCACGACGACGCTGCCCACACAGCAGAAAATCACCGGACTATATGAGATTTACGGGCAACTGGTAAGTAATGTAAATTTTGTGGGCTCTGACGCCTATGTGAGCACGACTTCCTCGCTCATCGCATACGACACTTTTGGCGAGATCTTCTTCGAAAAGATGATCTACGGCAGCCAGCTGGCCGATTCACTGCTCGTCAAAGACACGCTGTATCAGGCCTATGTCCCGCAAAGCGGGATCGCGAGCGATTCCGCCACGCTCCGCGTGCTCTCCTCGGCCGGGCTGGACACCCTGATCCTGCTACCCTCGGGTGTGGAACATGTCGCACTTTCGGAAAAATATGTTTACTGCTTCTCCAAAAATGTTATATACTTATATAATTATAATGGAGAATTCCTGCGGTCCATCTCGCTCGATTTCGAGATTACTGCGTTTTCCAAGCTCTATAAAAATTTGATTCTGCTCCGGGGTGCGGAGGATTCTTACCTCTTTTCCCTGAGCTGACGGAGGAACTCGTATGAATATTATGGACATTCTCGTCATGGGGCTGCTGCTCCTCTATTTCCTGAGCGGGATGTATCGCGGATTTTTGCCCTCGCTGTTGAACCTCGGCGGGTTCTTCGCCGCGTGGGTGGGATCGCTGCTCGGCTATCGCCTGATTGCCAAGCGGATGCTGGCGTCGGAGTTCATCTCCTCCTTCCAGTTCTATGTGGAAGGCGCCGAAAAGGTCAACGATTACGAGGCGGCGCGACTCGCAGTCTCCTCGCTTTCCAAGGCAGATATTTCCTCTATTATGAACAACGCCAAGCTTCCCTCCTTCTTTAGCCGCGCGATCGAATCCAACCTCAAGCGGCAGGTGTTCGAGGACATGGGTCTGACCACGGTCGGCGAATATTTCAATATGAGCATCTTCTGCCTGATCTTGAACATCATTTCCTTCATCTTGCTGTTCTTCCTGCTGAAATGCCTGTTCACATTGCTGACCAATGCCTACTCCTCCTCCACAGCGCTCCCGCAGCTCAAGCGCTTTGAATACACCTGCGGCGGTGGTGTGGCTCTGCTTCGAGGCTTCTTCACCATGCACATTCTGTTCATGGTCATCCCGATCATCATCGCGCTCTTCCCTTCGCAGATTGCAGAGCTATTGAATTCCTCGATCGCTTCCCGCATCTTCTATTCCGGGAGCATCTTGTTGCCATTTATCCCAGCAGTCATTTGACAAATCTGCCCGCGCCCCTTCGGGGGCGCTTTTTTGCACCAAAAAAGGAAGGCCGCGCATGCCTCCCTCTCTGTTTCCGTTTATTTATTGCTGCTATGGCGCAGGTATTCATATAGCGTATACAGCTGCTCTTTTGAGAAATACTCAATCACAATGCGCCCCCGCCGGTCGCTGCCGGTAAAGTGCACCTTGGTTTCCAGGATCTCACCGATCTCACGCTCGGCCGCCTCGAATTCCGGGGTCTGCGGCTTCTTCTGCGGCCGCGGGCGCTCAGTGAGCAGCCTCTTTACATAGCTCTCCGTTTCCCGCACGGAAAACTGTTTTTCCACGACATAGGCTGCCGCCTTTTCAAGCAGCGTCCTGTCCTTGATCGCGAGCAGCGCACGCGCATGCCCCGCGGAAAGTTCCGCCGCGACAATCCGTTTTTTCACACTCTCAGGTAGGTTTAACAGCCGCAGGCTGTTTGCTACGGCGCTGCGTGAGCGACCGAGGATCTCTGCCGCCTCCTCCTGTGTGAGCGAGAACTGCTCCATCAGAGCCGCAATACCCTGCGCTTCTTCCAGTGGGTTCAGGTCCTCCCGTTGAATATTCTCGATCATTGAGATCTGCAAGAGCTCCCGATCCGTCACTTCCTTGGTTACGACCGGCACCTGCTTGAGCCCGACCATGCGCGCCGCGCGGTACCGCCGTTCTCCGGCGATAATAGTATACCGCCCGTTTGCCTCCGGCTTTACCACCAGCGGCTGGATCACCCCGTGCTGCCGGATGGAGTCGGCTAGATCCTGCATTTTTTCCTCGTCAAAGTGCTTGCGCGGCTGTTCCTTGTTGATGTCGATCTTTTGAATGTCCACTTCCCGGGCCGGCTGCTTTTCCGCCTCTGCGGAAGCATCCTCCATCCCCATGAGCGCGCCCAGTCCCTTGCCCAACGCCTTTTTAGCCATCCTCTCCCTCCGTTTCCAAGAACTCTTTTGCCAGATCCATATACGCCTCTGCGCCCGCGCATTTGGGGTCATAGACCGTGATCGGCTTGCCATGGCTCGGCGCTTCGCCGAGACGCACATTGCGCGGGATCACCGCACGATGCACCTTTTCGGCAAAGAAGCGTTTGACCTCTTCCACTACCTGGATCGAAAGGTTCGTGCGCCCGTCATACATCGTAAGCACGACGCCTTCGACCTCCAGGTCCTTGTTGATATGCTTTTTAATGAGGCTGATGGTCTTTACGAGCTGCGAGAGCCCCTCCAGCGCGTAAAATTCGCATTGGATCGGGATCAACACCTGATTTGCCGCGGCAAAGGCATTGATCGTGATGAGCCCTAGCGACGGCGGCGCGTCGATAAAGATGAAGTCATACTGCCCCATCAGCGGCTGGATCGCCTGCGCCAGGATCGTTTCGCGTGAAATGAGTGAAACCATTTCAATCTCCGCCCCCGCGAGGTCGATATTGGAGGGAAGGATGTCCAGGCCCGCCACCTCGGTCCCTCGGACGGCTTCCGCTGCGGGCAGATGGTTAATCATCACATCATAGACCGAACTTGTAAGCGCCCGCTTGTCCACCCCAAGGCCGCTCGTCGCATTCCCCTGCGGGTCCGCGTCGATAAGCAGGGTTCGTCTGCCCATCTGTGCCATACAGGCGGCCAGATTTACGGCGGTCGTCGTCTTGCCCACGCCGCCCTTCTGATTTGCCACAACAATCACTCTGCCCATATCCTACCTCCAGAAGTTTATTGTAGCAAGGAATCCATGTTTTTTCAACTATCTTGGGTGGATTTCCTCCTTTATATAAGGGCAAAGAAGGGCAATCGGAGAAATGTCCGGCTAAATACGCCTATGGCATGTAACTTTACGGTTTGCCCTGTAGATTATGCATCTTCTGGCCAGAGCACGGCGGCGGCACTCTTTCCCTTGCGTTTGGCCGTGAATTATGCATCTCTGGGACGGATGAGACAAAGGTATCCCTTGCTCTTACCCTAAGAAGGCCCGAAAGGTCCGAGAGCATTTGAGGAGGAAACAGGATTCCGGTGTAGAACGCTTCCTTATAAGAATATTCGAAACATCGGATTATAGGCGAACATAAACGCGGGGTTAGGACTTGAGATTCTCCCTATCGAAATAGTTGGGAGATCTGATGGTATTGGGGAAAAAGGGAATTGCAGCTTGTGCCATGCCACCCACTCTCTGTAAAAACGACAGGAAAAATCGATAGCAGATGGGGACAGAGGTTTCCTTAGAGTCGCTTTCTATGGGGATACAGAGAATTGATAATTTATGGAGATAAAATTCCAGTGGAGCGCCGCTCCCCGCAGGCAGTTTTGAGCGCGGCCATTTTCTTTTGGGCGTGCATATCGCGCGCGATATGTGGCGTCACGCGAGCTTTTCGCTTTGCGCTATATTGCGGCAAGGGAAAACCGCCTTGGTGGCAGGCCTTCACGCAGAATTTACACTTTGTGACCCATACTGCAAACAAGTGTATTCGGCGGCAACCTGTCGCGCAAAATATATCCACTGTGAACCGCATTGCAAAAATCGCCATGGCAGCGCCAGCCGGGAAGAAAAGGCTCACCCCCCAGCTACAAGGATACAATCCTTGCGCATAGGGCTCTGCGCGGATTGTTCATTCTTCCCTGCGCTACCTATATCCTAACAGTGCACTGTTTCCCGATCCCTCGTTGTTTTTCCTACCTGGTCTCCTGCGCGTTTTTTTCAATATTTTCTCTATGATGAGACTTTCGATGCTTTAACTTAGCCCGCACCCTTCTTCAAGGATCTCCGCAAAAGCCGGAGCTTTTCTCTCCCTCTCTTCTTTTCACACCTCAATATCCCTGTTTTTTAGATCCCCCATCCTCGCATTCTCTATCAAATCTCAAGCTCCTCGCTCTCCTCCCAAATTCTTTTTTCACCAAACAGCGCCCTTTCAACTTTCCCTCCATCTTTTTGCGCGCCGGAAAACGCGGCTACAGCGGCATTTATCCCCTTCACAAAAACAAAAGCGCCTGTGCAGGCGCTTTTGTTTCATGTGAAACATTTACTTTTCAATACGGATCACAACCTCAAAATAGCCATCCTTCTGCTCATAGCAAAGGTCCGTATTTACACCAAGTGCATGTATCTTAGCAAGGCTTTTCTTCAGCGTGTTGATATACACGGCATCACTGCACTTGATTCGAAACGCTCCCCTCTGCGGTTTCGGTTCCTCCCCGTACAATTTTTTCAACTCCTTTTCAACCAAATCTTCCGTTGCCTTCACAGATAACCCCTCCCCAGCGATTTTATCTACAAGCTCCAACTGCGCCTTTTCGTTATGCAGGCGGAGCAGTGCCCGCGCATGTCTCTCCGACAAGCCGGTCGTCAAAATCTTATCTTTCACATTCCGAGTCAACTTCAATATCCGCAATTTGTTTGCGATCGTGGATTGATTCTTGCTAAGCTTTTTTGCCAATTCCTCCTGCGTGAAGCCATGCTCGCGTAGCAGGCTCTGATAGCCCTCCGCCTCTTCAAAGAAATGCAGATTCTCCCGCTGCAAATTTTCGATCATAGCGATCGAGGCAAGTTCCTGGTCGCTAAGCGTCGAGGTGATGAGCGCCTTTACATAGGAAAGTCCCGCCAGCTTGCAGGCGCGCAGCCGCCGTTCTCCGGCGATCAATTCATACTTTCCGTCTCCGCAGCGCCGCACATTGATCGGCTGCAACAGCCCAATTTGACGGATCGAGTCCGCAAGCTCCTGAATGCTCTTCTGTGAAAAGTATTTCCGCGGCTGATATGGATTCGGATACACCGCAGACACCGGAATAAATTCAAAACCCGGCTTTTCTTCATTGTTTCCCCGTTTGCCGGATTGGCCAGGAAATCGCAACATCATAAAACTTCCTTCTCCCTTTTCTTTTATTCAAATCTCTATGCTAAACCCGTGCGGGTCAGTTTCTGATCAGGGTGAGATTGTCCTCATTTTCGGCAGGCAAATTCACCGTTTTTGCTTTGAAATAAGGTTTTTTTCTATATATCCATTTTGCGTAAAAACCGTCGAATTGTCAACGGACTAAAAATAGGATATTTTGTCGAATTTTCACAAATGGCCAAAAAGCACTTGAAATTTCCTTCATTCACTGCCTGCGCTGCCTTTCTTTCCCGGTGCAGGTACAAAAAAAGCTGGGGAACTTCTTCCTCCGGCTTTTGTCCCGTTTGACAGGGCTGCCCCCTTAGAGGGGTGCTTTTTTGATTTTCGCATATTTTCTGGGAAATGCGGGTGGCGTCTCACCTACGCGGCGATAGACTGCGATCTTATGCGCCGTAGAAGCCGGCCCCGCGGCGACGACCGCCTCCAGTTCCATGCCCAGACGCTTTGCTGCAGAAGCGGCTTCCGCCACTTCTTCCTCCGCGCTGGCGCCTTTATAGGCCAAAAAGCGGCCGCCCATGCGCACATACGGCGCGCACAGCTCCAAAAGTATATTGAGCCGCGCCACCGCCCGCGCCACCGCAATATCAAATACCTGGAAAAAATCCTCTCCCCGCGCCAATTCCTCGCTCCGCCCACAGACGACCTGTACCGGAATGCCGAGTGCGGTGCAGGTCTCGCGGATAAACTCCGTCTTTTTTTCCGAGGAATCCAGCAATGTCACCTTCGCCTCCGGCAGGAAGATCGCGAGCGGCACGCCGGGAAAGCCCGCGCCCGTGCCAATGTCGATGATGTGGGCGTCCGCGGGGATATACCCCTTACGCGCCGCGTCGATGGAATCCACAAAGTGGCTTTCCGCCATCTCCGCCGGGCCGAGGATGCGCGTCAAGTTGAAATGTGCGTTCGCCTCTGCCACCTTTTGTCCATATTGCGCCATTTTTGCGGCAGGGTCCTCTGCAATACCCAGTCGCAGCAAATTCTCATATAATTCCTGCATACTTCACCTGCTTATGTTCGGTCGAAATAGACGAGCAACACGGAAATATCCGCCGGGGACACGCCCGAGATGCGCGCGGCCTGCCCGATGTTTTCTGGTTGTGCCGCCTGGAGCTTCTGCCGCGCCTCGATGCGCAGCCCCTGGATCGAGAGATAGTCCGTATTCCGCGGGAGCTTGCGGTTTTCCAGCGCGCGGAACTGCTCTACCTGCCGCATCTGTTTATCGATATAGCCCGCGTATTTGACCTCGGTCTCTAGGGCTTCCAGCACTTCGCTGTCCGGGATCGGTTCCCCCACCGTGAGCAACAGCCGCCCCGCCGAAATACCCGGACGCTTTAGGATGTCTGCGAGCTTCTGCGGGCCGTTCGGTTCCGCATGCAGCAACCTGCGCGTCACCGCCGCCTTGGCCGGCGTCTCCTCTAGCATCCTGCGCAGGCGCGCCACTGTCTCCGCCTTATACATGAAGCGGTCATAGCGCGCATCGCTTACCAGGCCGACCTCGCGCCCGATTTGACACAGACGGGCATCGGCATTATCCTGCCGCAAAAGCAACCGGTATTCCGCGCGGGAAGTCATCATACGGTAGGGCTCGCGCGTCCCCTTGGTTACAAGGTCGTCCACCAGCACGCCGGCATAGGCCTGGTCGCGCCCGAGGATCATTGGGCTCTCCCCTTGCAGATAGCGTACTGCGTTGATACCGGCGATGATGCCCTGCGCACCCGCCTCCTCATAGCCGGAGGAGCCGTTGATCTGCCCAGCAAAGAACAACCCCGCGACCTCGCGAGATTCCAGGCTCAGCTTCAACTGCTGCGAGTCGATGCAGTCATATTCGATGGCATAGGCCGTGCGCGTGAACCGCACCTGCTCCAACCCCGGGATCGTCCGGTAAAAGGCAATCTGCACCTCCTCCGGAAGGCTCGAAGACATGCCCTGCACATACATTTCCGTCGTGGACAGCCCTTCCGGTTCGATAAACAGCTGATGCCGCTCGCGGTCCGGGAACTTCACAACCTTGTCCTCGATGGACGGGCAATATCTGGGCCCCGTACCCTTGATCTGCCCACTGAACAGCGGGCTGCGGTGGATGTTCTGCCGGATGATGTCGTGTGTCCGTTCGTTCGTATAGGTAAGATAACAAGGCACCTGCTCACGCTCGATTTTTCCGCTCATAAAGGAAAAGGGTACGATCTTTTCGTCCCCATACTGCGGGATCATCTTGGAAAAATCCAGGCTGCGGGCGTCCACGCGCGCAGGCGTACCCGTCTTGAACCGCTGCAAAGAAAACCCCAGGTCATGAAGTGCCGCGCTCAAGTGATTCGCCCCAGCAAGGCCCGCCGGGCCGCTCTCCTGCGAAAATTCGCCGATAATCACGCGGCTCTTCAGATACACGCCCGTTGCCAGCACGACTGCACCGCAGCGCAGTTTCGCCCCGCACGCCGTGTATACCGCCGAGACCTTCCCGTGCTCGATGCACAGGTCCGTGATCTCGCCCATGCGAATTTCCAAATTTTGGGTATGTTCTAGCGTCTGTTTCATGAACTGCTGATACTGCCGCTTATCGGCCTGTGCCCGCAGTGAATGCACCGCCGGCCCCTTGCCCGTGTTGAGCATCTTGCTCTGGATAAAGGTCGCGTCGATGGACAGGCCCATCTGCCCGCCCAGCGCGTCAATCTCCCGCACGAGGTGTCCTTTGGCCGTCCCTCCAATCGAGGGATTACAGGGCATGAGCCCGATGCTTTCCAGATTGAGCGTCATGAGCAGCGTGTGCTTCCCCATGCGCGCGCCCGCCAGCGCCGCCTCGATACCTGCGTGCCCGCCGCCCACGACGATCAGATCGTAATATCCGCCATCATAATATTGCATAGTCGTTCTCCCAAAAATCTGCCCTTATTTGCCGAGACAGAATTTTTCAAAAATGCGGTCGATGATCTGCTCCGACAGCGTCTGCCCCGTGATCTCGCCCAGATAGCGCCAGGCGTCGTGGAGGTCAATGGAGGCGCAGTCCAAATCGATTCCCGCCTCCAACGCCGCGATCCCGTCCGAAAGCGCATGTTCCGCCTGCATGAGGGCATAGGCGTGGCGGCTGTTCGTGATCACGACGCCTTCGGTGAGTGTCGCATCCCCGACCGCCGCGCGGTAGACCTCTTCCAACAGAGCATCGACGCCCTGTCCCTGCCGGGCGGCGATCTCCACACAGGGCGCGGGAAATTCCGCCGTCACCGCCTCGCGCGTCAAAACGCGCGGCAGATCGGTCTTGTTAAGCGCCAGCACGATCGCGGCGCCCTGCGCCTTGGTGTAGGCATAGGCTTCCCGATCCTCCGCGCACAGTGGCGCGGACGCGTCCAGCACGAGCACGACCACGGACGCGTCGTCAATCGCCCGACGGCTCTTTTGTACGCCGATTTTTTCGATTTCATCCCCTGTTTCGCGCATGCCCGCCGTGTCCAAAAATTGCACGGGCAATGAATGAAGCAGGTAGTGTTCGGCGATGACATCCCGCGTCGTGCCGGGAATATTGCTCACGATTGCCCGATCCTCGCCGAAGATCGCGTTCAATAGAGAGGATTTGCCTACATTTGGCCGCCCGGCCAGGGCCACGCGGATGCCCTCGCGAAGCAGCTTTCCTTGGCGGAAGCTCCGTTCCAGCGCGCCAATCTGCGTCAAGAGGGCGCGCAGTTTGGGCAGCGCCTGCCCCGCGATCTCCAGCTCCAGGTTCTCCTCGGGGTATTCGATCCCCGCCTCCATTTCGGCCAGCACATCCGTAAGCGCCGCTTGCATAGCCAAAATCTCCCGCGCAAGGTCGCCGCGCATCTGCCGTGCGGCCATCTCCGCCCCGCGTTCGGACAGTGCAGAAATCTGATCCGCCACCGCCTCGGCCGCAGAAATGTCCATTTTGCCGTTCAAAAACGCGCGTTTGGTGAATTCCCCCGGTTCCGCCGGACGCGCCCCGGCGCGCAGCAGCGCTTCCAGCACCATTTTTGCGGCTTGCATGCCGCCGTGACAGTGGAATTCCACCACATCCTCGCCCGTGTAGGAATACGGCGCGCGAAAATACGCGCAGAGCGCGCAGTCCAGCAGGCGGTCTCCCTCGCGGATCTCGCCCAGATATAGATACCGCGGCTTCCAAGCCGCGCGTTTGGCATAGGGGAAAAACAGTGTTTTCGCAATGTCGCGCGCTCGGGGGCCGCTCAGGCGGAGAATGGCGATGCCTCCCTCACCGATCGCGGTCGCCTGCGCGCAAATGGTGTCCAACGAATTCCTCATTTTCCAATTCCAAAAAAGGGCGTGAACCACGCCCTTTTTACATTCCTTTTCCAGATTTACTTTGTCGGAGCGTTTGCCCGTTTCTTTTTGATAACGACTCGGCGATACGGTTCCTCGCCCTCAGACACCGTGCACACCGAAGGATGATCGTGCAGCGTCGCATGCAGAATCCGCCGCTCATAGGGGTTCATTGGCTCCAGCACCACACGCCGTCCTGTCTTGGCGACCTTGGCTGCGATCCGGTTAGCGAGGTTCACAAGCGTCTCTTCCCTCTTTTCACGATAATTTTCCGTGTCCAGGAAGATGCGCCGGTACTGTTCCGCATCCTTATTGACGACCAAGCTGGTCAGATACTGCAGGCTGTCCAGCGTTTCCCCGCGCCGCCCGATGAGCACGCCCGTCGAATCGCCATCCACTTGGATGCGGATCATCTCTTCGCTCTCCTCCGCGTGTGCCACGGCCGAAACGCCCATGCGCCGGAAAAGGCCATCCAAAAATTGTTCCGCATGGTCCGCTGCCCGGAATTTCCGCGTCAGCCTCACCGTCGCTGAACGGCCGATTCCGAGAAATCCCTTGCCCTCCTGCAAAATTTCCACATCCACCTGGTCAATGCCCAGACCCATCTTGGCAAGGCCGTGAAAGATCGCCTCTTCGACCGTCTTGCCCTTCGATTCCATGACCCTTTCGTCCGTTGCGCTCATCTCGCCTCTTCCTTTCTTCGCGCCGCTACGCGATCCGTTGCGTTGCCCCTTAAGCCTTTGCCGTGCGCTTTTCTTCCTTTTTGCGATAGATCAGATTAAAGAAGAAGTCCACCGCCATGCTGTATACGCTCGTAAATGTCCAGTAGATTGCAAACATCGTGTTGCTGCTGAGACAGATCATGAAGGAGACCACCGGATAAATGTACTTCATCATGCCCATCTGCTTCTCCATCGCCGGGTTCGGGTTGAGCTTTGCCGACACCCATTGTTGGAAGAACATCGCCCCACCGGAAAGAAGTGGCAGGATGAACCAACCGTTGTTGACGCCCGTGAGACCGTTCGCGGCAATGATGCCCGAGCAGAGCGCATTATACGCCGCCTCGTTGACACTCAGGATTCCCTCGTTAAAGAGGATGAGCCCTTTGCTCTGCAGGATCCCCATCGTCTGCGGCGTAATCGTATTCGTGTTGGTCTGCAGGAAAGTCAAAAACTCGCTTGCCGAAGGCAGCACACCCGCCATGCCGGAATCCGGCTGCCAGAGGTTATGCACCCACAGCCATTTGGTAAGCTGCACCCCTTCCGCGCCGTGCTCCGCCGCCCGCAGCACAAGCGACATCGTCTCCTTCGCCGCAATTGAGCGCAACGCCCCGTAGAACGCAAGCAAAAAGACCAACTGCAACAGCATCGGCAGGCAGCCCGCCATCGGGCTGATGCCCCGTTCCTTATAGAGCTTGTTGATGCGAAGGTTGCACTGCTCTGGATTGTTTGCGTAGCGCTTGCGCAGGCTCTCTACCTCGGGGTTGATGCTGGCCATCTTCCTGCTGTTGGCGCGCTGCTTGACATCCACCGGTAAAAGCACCAGGCGGACGAACAGCGCGACCACAATCATAGTCAGCGAGTACTCCCGCAGAAATTGATATATCCATTCGATTGCCAAGATAAAGAAATCGGCAATGAAGTTATCGTTCAAAAAACTCATAGTCCCTCCAATGGCTCCGCTCAGGGAACCGGGTCATACCCGCCTTTGCAAAAGGGGTGACAGCGCAGGATGCGCCGAAACGCCAGCCAGCCGCCCTTCAGGGCGCCGTATTTTGCGACCGCCTCATAGGCGTATTGCGAACAGGTCGGCGTAAAGCGGCAGGTCGCTGGAAAATAGGGGGAAATCCCCCGCTGGTAGGCACGAATCAGCCACAGCAAAACGCGCTTCAATGTGCCGCGCCGTCCTTTTGCGACCGTTCGGTGAGCAGCCCCGCTTTTTTCAAAAGATAGCGCATGTCCCGCGACAGCTCCGCATAGGAGGCGTCGCCAAGAGTTTCGCGCGCCACAAAGACCAAGCTGGCATGCGATGTATCCGGATGCGTTTTCAAGATCTCGCGCATGCATTCCTTCATGCGGCGCCGCACCTTGTTGCGCACAACCGCACCTCCCACTTTCTTGCTTACCGAAAAGCCGCTGCGCAATCCGCCGTATTTGTTTTTGAAATACACGAGCACCATGCGCCTTGTGGCGCAGGACTTGCCCCGGTGATATACAAAGGTAAATTCCTTATTCTTCTTCAGCGTCACGAGCTTGTTTTTCTTCTTTTCCACAACGCCCGCTCCTATTCCGCCCTATTTTTCATGCTAAAATTATAGGGCTGTACCATTGTTGCCGATACAGCCCTGCACGCTACTAAGCTGTGAGTTTTTTTCTGCCCTTATTGCGGCGGCGCTTCAAGACCTTGCGGCCGTTCAGCGTAGCCATCCGCTTACGAAAACCATGCACCTTGCTACGGTGCCGCTTTTTGGGTTGGAAAGTTCTCTTCATGATCCATTACCTCGCAAATCTATAATTCGTTGTTTCTTCTCCAAAGTGCGTGAGCCACTTTTTTTCGATAAAAAGACGATTCTATTGTATAGAAAAACCACATGGCTGTCAACAAAAAATCGCCCATTTGTAGAATCACCAATATATTATACTTGCTTTTTGCAAATTTTCAATGCCCTTGTCCCCAGCACCAGAAAAACTTTGCCGCGCTCGCCGTCGCGAATTTTGTGGAAAAAGGACAAGTAGTTATCCACAATTGTGGATAACTTTGAGTGCAAATGTGGATATTTCCTCTACCTATGGCCTTTTTTCAGGCGAACGAACCGTGATTTATCCACAACCCGTGGATGCACCTTGTGGATTTGTGGATAACCTCCGCCGGACGGCGAGCGTTTTTCCCGCCCAAAAGTAGATCACCGCGCACGCGCCCCGCCGCCCCAATATCCGTACAAATTCCCCTGTTTTTTTGATAAAATTCGCCTTCCATTTTTCCCGTCCCTCCGTGGATAGTTTTTTACGAGTTATCCACAATTGTGGATAACTTTGAGTGCAAATGTGGATATTTTATCTCCCTGTTCCCAAAAATCCCTCTTTTCCTACACAAAAGTTATCCACAAACTGTGGATAACTTTTGCTTACTTGTGGATAACTTGTCCATATCCGGTGCATATCCTTTTTTTTCACAATCTTTTCAAATATTCGATTCTATCGCTTTGAGCCCCTTATTGTTTATGATATAATAAATATCCCCCCCCTCTGTCTATGGGTATGCGGGAGCGTTCTTTACTTGTGAGGAGAAATTTTATGAATTCGTTTGCCACTCTCTGGGAATCCGTTCTCAAAAAATTGGAATCGTATTATCAGGCGAATCGCAATGCCATCGCCTACGAGATGTATATAAAATCTCTTTCTCCCGCGTTTGAGGAAAACGGAAAATATATCTTCAAAGTATCGAACGACCTGGCCCGCGAACAGGTGGAGGAGCGCTTTGCCCCGCTGATCTTCCAGAAAATGAAGGAAGCCTATCAGGAGATGCACGGACAGGACCGCGCAATCGAACTCGTCTTTTTTACGCCGGCCGAGCTGGACCAATACCTGCTCGACCGCCCGGCCGCGCCTCGCTCTCTCGGCGACATCGCGCTCAACCCGAACTATACCTTCGATACCTTTGTCGTCGGCAAGACGAACAATCTGGCGCACGCCGCCTCTCTCGCCGTGGCCAACAACCCCGGCATCGCGTATAACCCGCTTTTCATCTATGGCGGAAGCGGTCTTGGAAAGACGCACCTGATGCACGCAATCGGCAACCGGATACTTGAACGCAATCCCGCTGCCCGCATCATCTATATCACGACCGAGGCTTTCACAAACGAATTCATCGAATCCATCCAGAAGCACACCTCTGAAGCCTTCCGAAACAAGTTCCGCAAGGTGGATGCGCTACTCATCGACGATATCCAATTCATCTCCCGCGCACGGGAAACGCAGGAGGAATTGTTCCATACCTTTAATACGCTGCGTGAAGCCAATAAGCAGATCATCCTGTCCTCGGATAAGCCGCCGGAGGAGATCCCGCGGCTCGAAGAACGATTGATCTCCCGCTTCAAATGGGGGCTTACGACGGACATCGGGCTGCCGGACTATGAAACGCGCGTCGCCATTTTGAAGAAAAAAGCCCCTTATATCAAGGAGCTTACCCGCTGCACCTTGGACATCGAGGACGAGGTATTCACCTATATCGCCTCCAAGGAGGATTCCAACATCCGGGATCTGGAGGGCGCCCTCAAGCGGGTCATCGCAAGCGCGCAATTGGACAGCAGCCTGCACTCCATCACGCTCAATGTCGCGATTAGCGCGCTCGGTAGCTTCTTCACCTCGCCGGCATCCAAGGTCATCACGCCAAAGACCGTCATCCGGCAGGTCTGCGAATACTACGATATCACCGAGGAGGAGATACTGAGCCGGACGAAGAGCCGCAACATCGCCTATCCGCGACAGATTGCCATGTACCTCTTAAAGAAGCTCACCGACCTCACCAACCAGAAAATCGGCGAATGCGTGGGGCTCACTAACCACACGACAGTCATCCACGCGTATAAGAAAATTTCCGAGGATCTCGAAAAGGATCCAGACCTGCAGTCCATCCTCGCCGAGATCACGCAGAAGATTCGTGAGTAACTTATCCACAATTGTGGATAAGTTTGTGCAATTCCTGTGCACGCCCCGTCGACAGACCGTGGATTGTTTGACCCTTTTTTACACCCCCTCCCCCACCTCCGGCGGCGCGCCCGGACGGGAACAAGCGGGAATTGTACAATGCCCGCCCGGAAATGCACAAGGCATGCAAACGCTTTCCACGGCATTTTCACAAAAATAAACTGTCATTTTTGCCTTTGCCGCGCGGGGAAAAGGAGTTATCCACACTATCCACACTACTACGACTATCACTACGAATTAGTAATTTTTCTCATTCTTGAAAAAAGGAGTCGGCATTTTATGAAGTTTACCTGCAACAAAGAAGAACTCATCAAGGGGCTCAACATCGTCATGCGCGCCGCGTATGGCAAATACCAAAAATCCATCCTGGAATGCATCCATATTAAAACAGAGGAACAGTCGCTTGTTCTCGACGCCTTTGACATGACGACGGCAATCAAGACGAGCGTATATGCCGAGATCGAGGAGGCAGGAGAGACCGCCATCCCCGCACGCGTGCTGTATGACATCATCAACAAATTCCCCGCGGGCGAGATCCGCTTTGCGCGCAAGGAGGCAGCCATCCAGATCCAGGGCGCGAATTCCAGCGCGATGCTTTCGGAAATGGATGCGCAGCAGTTTCCCCCCTTCCCCGTCTATGAGGGAGAGGCCAACCATGAGGTGACGCTTGAAAGGCAGCTATTCAAGGAAATGATTGAAAAGACCGCCTTTTCCGCCTATGTAGGCGAGGATCGGCCGATCTTCACCGGGTTGCTCTTTGAAACGGATCCGGAAGAAGAAACGCTGTCTGTTGTAGCGATTGACGGCATCCGCATGGCGAAAAAGACGGCAAAAGTCGCCAGCAAGAGCAAGCTGAAGGCAATCATCCCGGCAAAAATGCTCAAAGAGGCTTCTCGCATCCTGGGCGATGGTGAGGAGGAGGTCTGCCTGCGCTTTGGCGAACAGGCGTGCTTTTTGAAGAGCGGCAATGTCGAGATATTCACGCGCCTGCTGGACGGCGAATACATCAATTATCAGGCGATCATCCCGGCGCAGTACAAGACGCGGGTGCGCATCAACGCCGGGCTGTTCGAGCGCAGTCTGGAGCTCATGATGGTTCTCGCCCGGGAGGATAGCTCCAACCTGATCCGCATGTCGATCGAGGACAGCTGCATCGACATGCAGTCGGTTTCGGAATACGGCACGGCACAGGACAAGGTCCCGGCAGAGATGCAGGGCGAATTTTT
This sequence comes from uncultured Eubacteriales bacterium, assembly GCA_948468985.1. Lineage (GTDB taxonomy): Bacteria > Bacillota > Clostridia > Christensenellales > Christensenellaceae > QANA01. The sequence goes on from CAOKKG010000004.1 coordinate 54,915, forward strand.
AAAAATTGCATTCAATGCAAAATACCTGCTCGATGTATTCAAGGTGATCGATGAGGAAGAGGTGTATCTGGAATTTACTGGCCGCCTGCAAGCCTGCGTCGTCCGCCCGGTGGAGGGAGACGCCTTTTTGTACCTAGTCGTGCCCGTAAATATCGCGGAATAAGAAACTGAGGCGTACGGCCGATGCACATCACAAAACTGGCGCTGCGGGATTTTCGCAACTTTGAGGCGCTGACGCTGGAGGACCTAAACCCCGGGATCAATGTGTTTGCCGGGCGCAACGCTATGGGTAAGACCAATCTCTTAGAGGCGGTTAACTACCTGTCCTGTGCCCGGTCCTTTCGCGGCGCGCCGGATGCTAAGCTAATCCGTGACGGGCAGGCGTTTGCCGGCATTTTTGCGCAGTATGCCGCCGATTCCCACCGGGGGAAAATCGAGATCGGCATCCTGGGCGAGGGAAAGCGGAGTGTGCGCCTAAACGGGCTGCCCGTCCGCAAGATCTCCGAGCTTATGGGTGCGCTCAATTCTATTGTGTTTGCGCCGGAGGATCTGCGCATCATCAAAGAAGCCCCATCGCTGCGCCGTCGGATGATGGATATGGAGCTTTGCAAAATAAGTCCCGGGTATTATCGCAGCCTGCAAAGCTACAGCTTGGCGCTCAAGAGCAAGAACAAGCTCTTAAAAAACCCGCGGGCGGACGCGGGCGTACTTTCGGCATACAGTGAACAGATGGCGGCTTATGGCGAGCAGATGATTGAAGAGCGCGCCGCATTTGTCGAGCAACTAAACGCCTGCACTGCACGGTTTTACCACAATTTGCAGGGTGTTTCGGAGGGGATTGAGATCCGCTATAAATGCAGCGCGGAGGTGGAAAACGCGCGCGAGAGCTTACTTGCCAAGATGCAGGCGAACGCCGCGCGGGAACGGGAAATGGGCGTCTGCCTCACGGGCCCACACCGGGAGGATCTGGAAATCCTGATCAATAGGCGGGATTCCAAGATCTATGCCTCGCAGGGGCAGCAGCGCACCGCCATGCTGGCCATCCGCCTGGCGTCGCTCGAAGTGGCGCAGGCGCAGACGGGCGAGGCGCCGGTTCTGCTTTTGGACGATGTGTTTTCTGAGCTGGATCGCCGCCGGCGGGAGAGCCTCATGGAGATTGTGAGCGGCAATCAGGTGTTTATCACCTGCACGGACATGGAGGGAATGAAGGAATTTGCGGGGGCCTCCTATTTTTCTGTGGAAGAGGCAACGGTCCGCCGTCAATAGGGAAAAACGCCGGGAATCCGGCGTTTTTTTTGTGAATTTCGCGGCAAAATTCTTTTAATGCGGGCTGAAAAGAGGTATAATATATATTAAAGTAGAAAATTTTCATAACGGTTTTTTCCGGTATGGTGTCGCCGGAAACAGGTGAAAAGATAGGAGCGTATTATGGCGGAAAGAGCATCGGCTACCTATGATGAAAGCCAGATCCAGATCCTGGAGGGACTGGACCCGGTGCGCAAGCGTCCGGGCATGTATATCGGTTCGACGGACAAACGCGGGCTGCATCATCTGGTCTATGAGATCGTAGACAACTCTATCGACGAGGCGATGGCGGGCTTTTGTAACAAGATCGAAGTGACGCTGACCCGGGAAGGGAGCGCGCGCGTGCGGGACAACGGCCGCGGCATCCCCACGGGCATCAATAAACAGACGGGAAAATCGACGCTGGAGGTGGCCATTTCCATGTTGCATGCCGGCGGAAAGTTTGGCGGCGGCGGATACAAGGTCTCCGGCGGACTGCACGGTGTGGGCGTGTCCGTTGTCAACGCGCTGTCCACGCGGCTTATCGCGACAGTCGCGCGCAACGGGCGGATTGTGACGCAGGAATATGCGCGTGGGATCCCACAGTGCCCGGTACACGAGATTGGCAAGACAGATGAAACGGGTACGACCATCGAATTCTTCCCGGATCCGGAGATCTTCGAATCCGTCGAATTCGACTATGATGTGCTGCGCGTGCGTTTTCGGGAGATGGCTTTTTTAAACCGCGGTATCCACATCACCTTGACGGACGAGCGCCGGGACCCGGTCGTGCAGCACGATTATCACTATGAAGGTGGCATCGTTTCCTTTGTCGACTACCTGAATCAAGGAAAGACCACGCTGCTCGAGCACCCGATTTATGTGTACGGCGAAAAGGATATGGAAATCGTGGAGGTCGCGCTGCAATATAACGACCGGTACGATTCGACCATCTTTTCCTTTGCAAACAACATCAACACGGTGGAGGGCGGCACGCACGAGACTGGGCTGCGCTCGGCGCTTACCAGGTCAATCAACGACTATGCGCGCAAGTATAACCTTCTAAAGGAAAAGGATGAAAACCTGACGGGCGACGATGTGCGCGAGGGCTTGGTGGCGGTTATCAGCGTCAAATTGCCCGAACCGCAGTTTGAAGGGCAGACCAAGACCAAGCTCGGCAACAGCTCTATGCGGACGCTGACCGACGGGATCGTGTATAAAAAGCTCAGTGAATACCTGGAGGAAAACCCGAAGGAAGCCAAAAAGATTGTGGAAAAATGCATCCTCGCCCGGGCGGCGCGCGACGCGGCGCGCAAGGCGCGGGATGTGACGCGCAAAAAGTCTGGCCTGTTTTCCATGCCGGCCAAGCTCGCCGATTGCACGAGCAAGGATGTATCAGAACGCGAAATCTTCATCGTAGAGGGCGACAGCGCAGGCGGCAGCGCCAAGAGCGGCCGTAACCGCAAAACGCAGGCGATCCTGCCTCTGCGCGGCAAGATCCTCAATGTGGAAAAGACGCGCTACGACAAGGCGCTCGGCAATGCCGAGATTCGCGCAATGATTACGGCGTTTGGCACGGGCATCGGGTCGGAATTTGATATTTCCAAGCTGCGTTATGACAAGATCATCATCATGACGGATGCCGATGTCGACGGGAGCCACATTCGCATTTTGCTGCTCACTTTCTTTTATCGCTACCTGCGCCCGATCATCGAACAGGGGCATGTATACGCGGCGCTCCCGCCGCTGTACCGTCTGTCCAAGGGACAGAAGATTTTCTATGCCTATAGCGAGGAAGAACGGCTGAAATTCCTGGAGGAAAACGGCACTGGCTTTGATACGCAGCGTTATAAGGGCCTGGGCGAGATGGACGCGGTGCAGCTCAAGGAGACGACGATGGATCCCGAAAAGCGCACGCTCATGCAGGTCACTTTGGAAAATGCCATGGAGGCGGATGAACTGTTCGATATCCTGATGGGGGAAAATGTCGAACCGCGGCGCGCTTTTATCGAGGAAAACTCCAAAATGGTCGATAAAGACAGCCTGGATATCTGATGGGGGAAGAAAGAATGGAAAACGAAAACAATACTTCGCGGATCATCCCGCTGGAATTGGGCGGGGAGATGAAGAAGTCCTTCATCTCCTACGCGATGGCGGTCATCATTAACCGCGCGCTGCCCGATGTGCGGGACGGTTTGAAGCCGGTACACCGGCGCATCATCTATTCCATGGCGGAGCAGGGCATTACACCGGATAAGCCGCACAAGAAGAGCGCGCGTATCGTGGGCGATGTGCTCGGTAAATACCATCCCCACGGCGACACGGCAATCTATGACAGCATGGTGCGCATGGCGCAGGACTTTTCGACGCGGTACCTGCTTGTCGACGGGCATGGCAACTTTGGTTCCGTGGACGGGGACGGCGCGGCCGCTATGCGGTATACCGAGGCGCGCCTCGGAAAAATCTCTATGGAGCTGGTGCGGGACATCGACAAGGACACGGTGGATTTCTACCCAAACTTTGACGGTTCGCTGCAGCAACCGGTGACATTGCCGTCGCGCTTCCCGAACCTGCTCGTGAACGGGTCGGGCGGCATCGCCGTCGGCATGGCGACGAACATCCCGCCGCACAACCTGGGCGAGGTGGTGGACGCGGTCTGCGCCTGCATCGACAACCCGGACATCACGATCGAGGGCCTGATGCAGTATGTGAAGGGGCCAGACTTCCCAACCGGCGGCGAGATCATCGGGCTTTCCGGCATCCGGCAGGCCTATCAAACCGGCCGCGGCAAGATTCTGCTGCGCGCCAAGGCCGAGGTGGAGACGGAAAAGGAGCATCAGCGCATCGTCGTCACCGAGATCCCCTATCAGGTCAACAAGGAATTGTTAGTCGCGTCCATTCGTGAGATAGCGCGCGACCGCAAGATCGACGGGATCACCGAGGCGAACGACGAATCCGACCATTCGGGTATGCGCGTCGTCATCGAGCTCAAAAAGGGCGCGAACGCGTCGGTGGTGCTCAATCAATTGTATAAGCATACGCAGCTGCAGGTGAGCTTTGGCGCGATCATGTTGGCGCTCGTGGACAACGAACCCAAGATCCTGAATATCAAGCAGATTTTGGAGGAATACATCAAGTATCAACGCGAAGTCATCGAACGGCGGACGCGCTTTGACCTGGAAAAGGCGAAAAAGCGGGCGCATATCGTCGAAGGATTGTTGAAAGCGATGGATGTCATCGACGAGGTCATCCACACGATCCGGTCCTCCAAGGACGGCGCGACGGCGCGCATTTCGCTCATCGAAAAATTCGGTTTCAGCGAACTACAGGCGCAGGCGATCTTGGATATGCGCCTGCAGCGCCTGACCGGGCTGGAACGCGACCGGCTGCAGGAGGAATACGACGCGCTGTGCAAGCAAATCACCTATTTCCAGGAAGTGTTGGCCGACCCGGCGCTCGTATACGGCATCATCAAGACCGACCTGCAGGAGATCAAGCAGAAATACGGCGACGCGCGGCGCACCAAGATTGGCCATGCCGAGGACGAAACGGACATTGAGGACCTGATCCAGGAAGAGGAGATGGTCATCACCTTGACGCAGCACGGATACATCAAGCGCACGGCCAGTGCCAATTATAAGGCGCAGCGGCGCGGTGGCAAGGGCATCACCGGTTTAGCAACCAAGGAGGAGGACGCGGTCAAGGAGATATTCACTTCCTCGACGCACAACTATATCCTCTTCTTCACGACGCGGGGCAAGGTGTATGTCAAAAAGTGTTACCAGATCCCGGAGGCGGGGCGCAACGCCAAGGGCATGGCCATCGTGAATATGTTGGCGCTGGACGGCGACGAACAGGTTTCGGCCGTGTTCCCCATCGCGGATATGGAGGACGCGTCTAATCTTGTGATGGTGACGCGGCAGGGCATCGTCAAAAAGACGGAGCTTTCGGCGTTTTCCAACATCCGGCAAAACGGCATCATCGCCATTGCGCTCCGCGAAGGCGATGAGTTGGTAAGCGTGCTCAAGACGAGCGGAGGGGATCGCATCATCCTGGGGTCGCGCGACGGTATGGCGATCGCCTTTTCGGAGGCGGATGTCCGCCCGATGGGGCGCGTCGCGGTGGGCGTGCGCGGCATGAAGCTGCGCAGCGGCGACTGCGTCGTGGGCGCGGGCGTTCTGCGGGAAGGGCAGCATGTGCTCGTGATCTCGGAAAACGGGTACGGCAAGCGCACACCGGCCGGTGAATACCGCGAACAGACGCGCGGCGGCATCGGCGCGAAAACCATGAACCTCACCCAAAAGACGGGCAGTATGGTGGGCATTTTGGAGGTGTATGAGCACGAGGACATCATGCTCATCAACAACGCCAATGTGATTATCCGCATGGGGTCGGATGACATTTCCGTGTTCGGACGGACGGCACAGGGCGTGCGCATCATGCGGCTTACCAAGGGCGAGCAGGTGGTGAGCATTGCCAAGCTCCCGCCGGACGAGGACGACACCGCTCCGGACGAGGAAACGGCCGCGGCAGAGGCAAGCGAAGAAACGAACGAATAAGGAAGAAGGGCGGCTGTGGCCGCCTTTCTTTTTTTATATCCGCAAATATTCGAAAAAAGCGCAAAAAGGGACGGTTGACATTCAAAACATCCTTTGATATAATCGATATACATGAAATTTCGCAGGGAGAGGTGTCCGAGGGGTTTAAGGAGCTGGTCTTGAAAACCAGTGATACCGCAAGGTACCGTGGGTTCGAATCCCACCTTCTCCGCCAATTTTTTTTGAAAGCGGCGGCAGAACGCGAAAAAATAGAAAACAATTTATATCTGGAGAAATACCCAAGAGGCCGAAGGGGCTCCCCTGCTAAGGGAGTAGTACGAGAGAATCGTAGCGAGGGTTCAAATCCCTCTTTCTCCGCCAGGTCGTCGTGAATATAAGGTTCAGGACGACTTTTTTATATCCATTTTTGTATCGTTGACGGCGATCCGGAATGTTCAAATAGGAGATGAACCGATGGTAATCCGAAATATACCGAAATCCTTGGCAGAATCCTATCAGTCGCTGCTGTCCGAATTTCGGCCAAATTGGAAAGCGGAAGTTGTGGAAGAAGATTATAATCTATATAAGCTCGGCTTTGTGGAGGAGATCCCTTGTTCATTTATCCTGAAAGTGACGGATGAACAATTGCAAGAGATGTTTGATGAATTGGAAGAGATGGAAATCAATGCGTCTATGCAAGACTGCAAGGAGTGGATGTTAAAAACTACTAAGGGTATGGAAGAAGGAGAGAAACGAAGATTCTTTTACGAAATGAAAAAGGAAGAGGAGAGATACCGAAGATACGCTCCCCTAGAGGGGCTGTATTGGACGAATCAATTCGAGAAGCAGGATTTATAACGAATTGTATTTGCCTTGGCGCACTCCCTACAGCGAAATATTCCCGGGAAACACTTCGCCGAGGATGAGTCCATCCCCCACGCATGCGAGCAGCGGTGGCTTGACGGCGGATGCATATATCTGTTCGACCAACGCAATGACCGAAAAGGGCACGCTCATCAATGTGGACGGGATTGGCAACCGCGTAGACTGCGACTGTCCGGAACGCATGTGCAAGATCACTCCCATCCTCGATTGGCCGCTGTCGGGGCGGGAATATCACCTGGTGCTGGCCGACGACATCGTGGGAATTTGACGGGAAAAGAACGGGAGACCTCTCTTTTTTATCATAAATTTGGAAAAAGGAATTGACTTTTTCCGAGAATTTGTGATAATATAACGAACAAAATTCCATACGGAGTTGTCCTGTGGGCGGACGAGTGATCGAGTGGTGAATGCGTAAATCCAGATTGGGTTTATGCGTTTTTTATTGCTGTGCGTATGGAAGAGAAAAGGTTTTATTGTTCTATGAAAGGAGAAAAGTATGATCAAAACGTTAGCAAAATCCGTGCGGGAATACAAGAAGCCATCGATTTTGACGGCTGTCTTTGTCTCGTTGGAAGTCGTGTTGGAATGCCTTATTCCGTTTGTGATCGCCCGGCTCGTCAACCAACTCAAGGCGGGCTGTGCACTCGGCACCATCGTGCAATATGGGATCGTGCTCATCGCCATGGCGGGCGTGTCGCTGTCCATGGGCGCGCTCGCCGGGTCGTATTGCGCGACGGCGTCCTGTGGCTTTGCCAAAAACCTCCGGCACGATTTATTTGGACAGGTACAGAACTTTTCATTTGAAAACATCGATAAGTTCTCCACTTCCTCGCTCGTGACGCGCCTGACGACGGATGTCGCCAATGTGCAGATGGCATATATGATGATCATCCGCATGGCGATTCGCGCGCCTCTCATGCTCATCTTCGCGTTTACCATGGCGTTTTTGATGGGCGGCAAGATGGCCTACATCTTTGTCGTTGTGGTACCGCTTTTGGGCGGCGGGCTGTATTGGATGATCAAAAAGGCGATGCCCCTGTTCCGCAAGGTGTTTGTCAAATACGACAATTTGAACAATTCCATTCAGGAAAACATCAAGGGCATGCGCGTCGTCAAGAGCTTTGTGCGCGAGGACTATGAAAAGAAGAAATTCGACGCCGCGGCGTCGAACATCTGCGCTGACTTCACGCAGGCCGAGCGGATCATGAGCCTAAACGGACCGCTCATGCAGTCCTGCATGTTCACGGTGATGCTGTTCGTGCTGTATTTTGGGTCTTATCTTATCATCAGCTCGATGGGCGTCAAGGCGGATGTCGGGCAGCTCTCCTCGATGCTGACCTATAGCTTCCAGATTCTGACTAGCCTCATGATGGTGGCGATGGTGCTCGTCATGCTCGTCATGGCGGAGGAGTCCGCTGAACGCATCGCTGAAGTGTTGATGGAGCAGAGCAGCATCCGCGAACCCGAACGCCCCGTGCGGGAGGTGGCGGACGGCTCCATCGACTTTTCGCATGTCTATTTCAAATATTCCAAGAGCGCGAAGCGCAATGTGTTGGAGGACATCAACCTGCACATCGCCTCGGGCGAGACGATTGGCATCATCGGCGGGACGGGCACTTCCAAGTCCTCGCTCATCCAGCTGATCTCACGGTTATATGATGTGAGCGAAGGCAGTGTGCAGGTCGGTGGACACGATGTGCGCGAATACGACCTCACGACGCTGCGCAATCAGGTGGCCGTCGTGCTGCAAAAGAATGTCCTCTTTTCGGGAACGATTTTGGAAAATATGCGCTGGGGCAATGCCCAAGCGAGCCTTTTAGAGATCCAGGAGGCGTGCCGCCTGGCGCAGGCGGACGAGTTTATCGAACGCTTCCCGGACGGGTACGACACCCATATCGAGCAGGGCGGCAGCAATGTGTCCGGCGGGCAGAAGCAGCGCCTGTGCATCGCGCGCGCGCTTTTGAAAAAGCCGAAAATCCTCATTTTGGACGACTCCACAAGCGCGGTCGATACGCGCACGGACGCGCTTATCCGCAAGGGGCTGCGGGAATATCTGCCCGAGACGACCAAGCTCATCATTGCGCAGCGGACGGCCTCGGTCGAGGACGCGGACCGCATCCTCGTGATGGACGGCGGGCGCGTGAACGCGATCGGAACGCATGCACAGCTGATCCGGGAAAACGCGATCTATCGCGAAGTCTATGAATCGCAGAATAAGGCAGGCAGAGAAGATGAAGAAGAATAAGAGGCAAAACAAGGGCCTGCTCGGGCGGCTTTGGAAACAGATGCTGGAATTCTATCCGCGGATGCTGCCGGCGGCGGTATTGTGCATTTCGCTGAGCGCCGTCGTGGGGGCAATCCCGGCGATCTTTCAGCAAAACATCCTCGCGATTGTCGAACAATATTGGCAGGGCGGTGATTGGGCGGCGGCCGGCAAGAAAATCGTGCCGCTCGTGCTGCTGCTCGCGGCGAGCTCTGTGGGCGCGCTCATTTTAGGGTGGCTGTTCAGCCAATGGATGGCGATCATCACGCAGGGAACGCTCAAAAAGCTGCGCGAAAAGATGTTCAACCGCATGCAGGACCTGCCCATCCGATACTTTGACACGAACAACCACGGCGACATCATGAGCTATTACACAAACGACATCGACACCTTGCGGCAGATGATCTCGCAGAGCTTTCCACAACTTTTGATCTCGGGAATCACGGTGTTGGTCGTGTTTGGCATCATGATCTATTACAGCGTATGGCTGGCACTCGTCGTTGTGGTCGGCGTGGCGGCGATCACGCTCATCACCAAAAAGCTCGGCGGCAATTCGGCAAAGTATTTCGTGGAACAGCAAAAGCTCATGGGCAAGACCGAGGGCTTTGTGGAAGAGATCATGACGGGGCAGAAGGTCGTCAAGGTGTTCTGTCACGAAGCGCAGAGTCTTGCGGATTTTGACCGGATCAACGACGAGCTCTATGAAAAGTCGCGGCAGGCGAACCGCTATGCGAACATGCTGATGCCAATCCTGAACAACATCGGCAATGTGCTGTATGTGATTGTCGCGTTCACAGGCGGTGTGCTGCTGCTCACCGGGGCGGGAAACTTCAGCATTTCGGGCATGGCGCTCGGTATCAGCATCGTCGTGCCTTTCCTCAATATGACCAAGCAGTTCACAGGCAACATCAGCCAGGTCTCCAATCAGCTAAACTCGGTAGCCATGGGTATGGCCGGGCTGGAACGCATCTTCGGCCTGCTGGACGAGCAGCCGGAGGTGGACGAGGGCTATGTGACGCTTGTCAATGCGAAGTACAATGCGGCGGGCGAGATCGAAGAATGTATGGAGCACACGGGCATGTGGGCGTGGAAGCACCCGCATCAGGCGGACGGCAGCGTGACCTATGCGAAGCTCACCGGGGACATCCGCCTATTCGATGTGGATTTTGGCTATACGCCGGACAAGATTGTGCTGCACAGCATCACGCTGTACGCCGAGCCGGGGCAGAAGGTCGCGTTTGTCGGCGCGACGGGCGCGGGCAAGACGACGATTACCA
>CAOKKG010000005.1 GCA_948468985.1 uncultured Eubacteriales bacterium
GACTTCGCGCACCCGATCCAGGACGCGCTCGAGGGCATCACGCACTCGCTGTGCTCGCTCGAATACGAGGCGCACCGTCCGCTGTACAACTGGGTGGTAGAACAGTGCGAATTCGAACACAAGCCGCGGCAGATTGAGTTCGCGCGGTTGAACCTCACGGACACGATCATGAGCAAGCGCTATCTGCGCGCGCTCGTCGAGGGCGGCTATGTGGACGGCTGGGACGACCCGCGGATGCCCACGCTGTGCGGCATGCGCCGCCGCGGCTATACGCCGGAGGCGATCAAGGACTTCCTGTCCCGCGCCGGGGTGGCCAAGGCGGATTCCGTGATCGACGCGGGCATGCTGGAACACTGCGTGCGCGAGGACCTGAATGCGCGCGCGCCGCGGCTCATGGGTGTGCTGGATCCGGTCAAGCTGGTGATCGAAAACTACCCCGCGGACAAGACCGAGACCTTCGAGGCCGAGGATCTGCCGGGCAGCGGGCACACGCATCCCGTGCATTTTTCGCGCGAATTGTACATCGAACGCGAGGATTTCATGGAGGTCGCGCCGAATAAGAAGTACTTCCGCCTGTATGTGGGCGGCGAGGTGCGGCTCAAGAATGCCTATATCATCAAGTGCGAACGCGTGGAAAAGGATGCGGACGGCAATATCGAAACGATCGTGTGCACCTATGACCCGTTTTCGCGGACGGGCGATGTCAACGCGAACCGCAAGATCAAGGGTACGCTGCACTGGGCGGACGCCCGGACGGCCGTCCCCGCGGAATACCGTGTCTATGGGCCGCTCTTGGACGACAGCAAGGAAGGCGACTTCATCGAACGGCTGGCGGAGGATTCCTGCCGGACGATGCACGGCTTTATCGAGCCGGAGATCCAAAACGCCCGCCCCGGCGACAAGTTCCAGCTGCTGCGGCAGGGGTATTTCTGCGCGGACAGCCACGACTTTTCGGCGGAGCATGTCGTGCTCAACAAGACGACCGGCCTGCGGGATACCTTCCGCAAGGTCCTTCAATAAACAGGAAAGACGGAGAACATTCATGGAAGTCAGAACGAGATTTGCCCCCAGTCCGACGGGGTATATGCATATCGGCAACCTGCGCACGGCACTGTATGCGTGGCTGTTTGCCCGTAAGAACGGCGGGAAGTTCATCCTGCGCATTGAGGATACCGACCGCAACCGGCTGGTGGAGGAGGCGGGGGATGTGATCTTCCGCACGCTGCACGACACGGGGCTCACCTATGACGAAGGCCCGGACATCGGCGGGGACTTCGGCCCGTATGTGCAGAGCGAGCGCAAAGAAATTTATGGGAAATATGCGAAGCTCCTGGTTGAAAAGGGCGCGGCGTATTACTGCTTCTGCACCAAGGAGCGTCTGGACGCCCTGCGCGAGCAGGCGGCGGCCGAGGGCAAGGTCTTTAAGTACGACAAGCACTGCCTCGGCCTTTCGAAGGAGGAGGTTGCGCGCCGGATCGCGGCGGGCGAGGAATATGTCATCCGGCAGAACATTCCGACGGAAGGCGAATCCTCCTATGAGGACGCGGTTTATGGGACGATCACGGTGCCGATGTCGGATATGGAGGACAATATCCTTCTAAAATCGGACGGGTGGCCGACCTATAACCTCGCCAATGTCATCGACGACCACCTGATGGAGATCACGCATGTCATCCGCGGGGTGGAATATCTGTCCTCGACGCCCAAATATAACCTGCTCTATGACGCGCTCGGCTGGGAGCGCCCGAAATATATCCACCTGCCGCCGGTCATGAAAGACAAGCAGAAAAAGCTATCCAAGCGCAACGGCGACGCCTCCTATGAGGATCTGGTGGCCAAGGGGTACCTGAAAGAGGCGATTTTGAACTATATCGCGCTCCTCGGGTGGAACCCGGGCGGGGAACAGGAGATTTTTTCGCTCGAAGAGCTGGCGCAGGCCTTCTCGCTCGAGGGGCTGAGCCGGTCGTCCGCCATCTTCGACACGGAAAAGCTCACCTGGATGAACGGCGAATATATCCGTGCGCTCAGCCAGGAGGAATTCCTCTCCCGCGCCAAGCCGTACCTCGACGCGGCGCTTTTGCGGCCGATCGATCGGGAAAAGCTCGCGGCGATCATCCAGCCGCGGCTGGAGACGCTGGCGCAGATCAGCGAAAAGGTCGCGTTCCTAAACGAAATGCCGGAATACGACATCTCCCTGTACACGCACAAGAAGATGAAGACGACGCCGGAAAACTCGCTCGATATCCTGCGCGCGGCGCGCGAAACGCTGGCCGGAGTGGCGGATTTTTCTAACGATGCGCTGTATGCGGCGCTGCTCACGGTGGCGGAGGGCAGGGAGGTCAAGAATGGCCGCGTGCTCTGGCCGGTGCGCATCGCCATCACGGGTACGGCCGTCACCCCCGGCGGCGCGACCGAGATTGCGGAACTTTTGGGGCGGGAGGAGACGCTCGCTCGCCTAGACAAGTCCATTGCCAAATTACAGGCCGCGTTGGCCTAAGGAGGGCACATGAAACTCGTATTTGCTTCGGATATTCACGGGTCGGCATATTACTGCGAAAAGCTCCTGCAGGCGTATGCCCGCGAGGGGGCGGACAAGCTGTTCTTGCTGGGCGACCTGCTGTATCACGGGCCGCGCAACGCCTTGCCGCGCGATTATGCGCCGGCCCGGGTGGCGGAGATGCTGAACGCGAACCGCGCGCACATCCTCTGCGTGCGGGGGAACTGCGACAGCGAGGTGGATCAGATGGTGCTGGATTTCCCCATTTTGGCGGATTACGCGGTGGCCTACCTCGGCGGGCGCATGGCGTATTTGACGCACGGGCATGTGCACAATTCGCAAAACCTCCCGCCCATGCAGCCGGGCGATCTGCTCATCCATGGGCACACACATGTGCAGGCGATGCAGGAAAAGCCGGATCACATCTATCTGAATCCCGGCTCGGTGTCCATCCCGAAGGAAGGCAATGTGAACAGCTATATGACCTATGCGGACGGCGTGTTTTGCATCAAGACGATGGCGGGAGAGGAGATCTCGCGCCTGTCCATCCTCGATTGACGCGCAAAGAAGGGCATACAAAAAGGAAGTACCCTGGGGTACTTCCTTTTTTGTGCCGGTCATTCGCCCCGATCGGCCGCGAGGAAGGAAAATAGGTCCGCCCATCCGCCATGCGGGAAGGCCGAGAGGTCGGTAAGCCCCGGGTTTTCCAGGTGATCGGTGAGAAGAAAAACACCGGCGCCGAGCTTGGCGGGGACGATGTCCTCGGACGCGTGGTTGCCGACCATCAGGCAGGCCTCGGGCCGCTTGTGTAGGGCGGCGAAGATCTCCTGGAAATATTCCCGGCGGGGCTTGGGGAAGTGGCTGTTTTCATAGGAGGTGATGTAGGCAAAGTCGCGGCAGTCCGCCCCGATCCAGGATAGGCGCGTCTGTGTGGCGGCCTCGGGGAAAAAAGGGCTGGTCGCGAGCGCCAGGGTATAGCCCGACGCATGCAGCGCGTCCAGCTTGTCCCGCACGGAATATCCTGCCGGAACGAGCGCGCCGACGCGGTCGAATTCCTGTGTATAGAAGGACAGGAGCGTAGGCTCCAGCGCGCGGGCGTCCCGACCGAGCGAGCGGGCAAAGCTGTCCCAAAAGCGTTCGCGATTGGTCTCTTTGCCGTTGCCGCCGGCCATGGCGATCGTGCCCTGCCAGACAGCGTCAAGGAAGGGTTCCTTTTCATATCCGAGCGGCGCGACCGTTTGGGCGAGCTCCGCGAAATAGGCTTTGGTGAAGGCCTCCTGGTCGATCGGCAGCAGCGTGCCGTCCAGGTCGAATAACAGGGTGTCGAACATAGCTTTCCTCCAAAAATCAGAGCCAGACGCCGGTCTTTTTGGTGTAGAGGCGCTTCACGCCTTGCAGGCCAAGGCAGTATGCCGCGAGAATGCCGAGCAGCCAGGGCAGGAAGGGCAGCGGCAGCGTCGCCATGTCAAGCGCGCGCGCCATGCCGCTCAGGCAGAACAGCAGCGTGAACGCAGAAAAACCGATCGTCGAAGCGAGCAGCATTGGCGCGGGGCGGCTGTCCAGGAAGGGGCGCCCCGCGGTGCGCAGGATGTGCACGGTGACGAGCTGCGAGATCGTGCCATAGGCGAATACGCCGCATTGGAACAGCGCGGACGCCGCGAGGTCATCCGCCCCAAAGAAGTGCCACAGCACCAGATAGCACAGGATGTCGAAGAGGGAGGAGACCGGCCCCATGGCGAGCATGAAGCGGCGGATGTCCCCCGTGTCCCAGCGGTGCGGGCGGCGGATATAGGCCGCGTCTACGCGGTCGAAGGGCAGACCCATCTGCGCAAAGTCGCAGATCAGGTTCTGCGCCAAAATCTGCACCGGGAGCAGCGGCAGGAAGGGCAAGAACAGGCTGGCAAAGATCACGGAGATCATGTTGCCGAAGTTGCCGCTGGCGGCCATCTTGATGTATTTGACGATGTTGCCGAAGGTCTTGCGGCCCTCGAGCACGCCCTGCTCCAGCACCATAAGGTCCTTCTTCATGAGGATGATGTCTGCCGTCTCCTTCGCGATGTCCACCGCGCTGTCCACGGAGATGCCGATATCTGCGGCGCGCATGGCGAGCGTGTCGTTGATGCCGTCGCCCATATAGCCCACCGTGTGCCCGGCGGTGCGATAGGCGCGGACGACCCGTTCCTTTTGATCGGGCGCAAGCTTGGAAAACAGCCGGCAATCCTGGATCGCGCGCGAAAGCGCTTCGTCATCCATCCGGGCGATGTCCGCCCCTGTGAGGCGGTGCGCCGTCGGGATGCCTACCTTTTCGCAGACCTTGACGGCCACGCCTTCGCTGTCGCCTGTCAGCACGACGACATCCACACCATATTCCTTGAGGGCGGAAATGGCCTCGGCTGCGCTTTGTTTGGGCGGGTCCAAGAAGCCGATGAAGCCCATGAGCACCATGTCGCGTTCGTCCTCCACACCGAAGGAGCCGTCGGTGCGCAGGTCATTTTTCTGCGCCACGGCGAGCATGCGCAGGCCGTCGAAGTTGTGCGCCTCATAGAGCGCGATGGCCTGTGCGCGGAAGTCGTCGTCCAGCGGCACGACCTGCCCGTCCAGCTCCGCAAAGCTGCAAATGGAGAGAACCTCTTCGACCGCGCCCTTGGTGATGAGCTGCCGCTTGCCCTCGGTGTCTTTCAGTACGACGCTCATGCGGCGGCGCGAGAAATCAAAGGGGATCTCGTCGACATGCTGATACTTTTCCTTGACGGAAAAGAGTTCCTCCGTCTGTGCGCGCTGGAGAATGGCCAGGTCGATGAGGTTTTTGAGCCCGGTCTGAAAATAGCTGTTCAAAAAAGCGTGCCGCAGGATGCGCAGGTCCTCCTGCCCGTGCATGTTCATGTACTTTTCAAGCACGATCTTGTCCTCGGTGAGTGTACCCGTCTTGTCGGTGCACAGGATGTCCATCTCCCCAAAGGACTGGATGGACGGCAGGCTCTTGACGATGACGTCGTGCCGCGACATGGTGAGCGCGCCGCGCGCGAGCGTGGAGGTCATGATGACCGGCAGCATCTCGGGCGTGAGCCCCACGGCCATGGTCACGGCGAACAGGAAGGAATTGCCCCAATCGCCCTTGACAAAGCCGTTGATGAGGAAGATGATGGGCACCATCACGAGCGTAAAGCCAAGTAGCAGGCGGCTTACCGATTCGACACCCTTTTCAAAGCTGTTCTTGGCGCGCTTGTTGGAAAGCGACTTGGCCATGGAGCCGAAGTAGGTCTCGTTGCCCGTTGCGACGACGAGGCCAATGGCGCTGCCGCTCACCATGTCCGACCCCATAAAACCGAGATTGGAAAAGTCGGTGAGAGAGAGCTTGCCTGTGCCCTTGGGTGCGGTGGCGAACTTTTCCACCGGGGCGGATTCACCGGTCAGCGCGGCCTGCGCGACAAAGGCGTCCTTGGCCGTGAGGAACAGGATGTCGCCCGGCAGCATGTCGCCGGCCGAGAGGCGCACGATGTCGCCCCGCACGACCTCGCGCACATCGATCTCGCAAAACGCCCCGTCCCGTAGGATGGAGGCCTTGTTGGAGATGAGCGAGGAAAGCTCCTGCGCGGCGGAGTGGGATTTTTCGCCCTGGATAAAGGAGATGAGCGAAGAAAGCAGGATGAGCGCCAGGATGACGCCGGCCGTCAGATAGTCTGGGCGGCGGGAGAGCACGACATCCGTCACAAAGGTGATCGCTGCGACTAGGAACAGCACGATATTGAACGGGTTGATGAGCGAGCCCATAAAGCGATAGAGTGGCCCGTGGGTCTTGCCCGTGCGGATGACATTGGGGCCGAATTCGTCCAGGCGTTCCTCGGCCTCCTCGGTCGTGAGGCCGAAGCGGTCGGCCGCGACTTCTTTTAGGGCCTCGGGGCTCGGGAGCGTGGCGATTCGGCGGAGATACGCTTCGCTGGCGCCGGTCTTTTGCGCCTGCGCCTTCGTTTGCGTGCGCGAAAAAAGCATCGAAAAAAGTTTCATGCGAAAATTCCTTTCATATTCTAGTTTGACAAGTTTGGGAAGAAATATGAAAGGGGATGTGAAATCTTACCGTGTGGGGAGGGCAGGAGAGGACAGCGCATGTCTCTTCCGCGAGGTTCCGCACAATCGGGAAACTTCGTCATCACCGCTTTCATAGCAACTGTGATACACGCTTATCCACCTCCTGAAAAATAAAAAATGCGCAAGCCGGTAGGCTGCGCAGCGATTCGGAGCATTCCCTGTGGGAAGGGCATATGCGAACGGTTGCCGTACAAGCTTTAGCATCACGGGGCGTGAAATCGGATTAGCCTGCGCCTTATCGACGCCGGCTGCTGGCCGTGGCGTGCTGTCTCCATCATTTAGCGGCACCGATCCATATCCCCATGGTAGCCTCACCTACCGAACTGAAGAAGAACCTTCACTTCAACAGTAATGCATTTTTGGGGAAAAGTCAAGCATAAAAAAAGGCCGCATGCGCAGGGCATGCGGCCGGGGGTACGGGGGTTATTCTTCTTCCTCCGCCGGAGCGGGATCCGCCTTCGGCAGGAGCGAGACATTCGTCCATTCGATGCGGCGGTCTGCAATGGTTAAGACATCGATATGCATGCCCGCGAGGTCAAGCGAGAAGGTGCTGCCGTCCTCGGGGATGGCGTTTAAGTGGTCGAGGATCATACCGCCCAGCGTGTCGTATTCCTCCTCTTCAGGGAGGGTGATATCCAGCGTCTTGGCGATCTCTTCGAGGTCTGCGCTGCCCGAGATGCGCCACAGGTTGTCGCCGAGCTTGGTGATTTCCTGTTCCTCCTGCGGGTCGAATTCGTCATAGATGTTGCCGACGATGCATTCCAACAGGTCCTCCATCGTGATAAGGCCGCTCGTGCCGCCGTATTCATCAACGACGATGGCCATGTGGCATTTCAACTCCTGCATCTTACGGAAGAGAATGTCCGCGTGGATGGATTCGGGCACGAAATAGGGCGTGCGCAGCAGTTCCTTTAACGGCTTCGGATTTGCGAGCTGCTGGTTCAACAGGTATTCGCGCGTCGCCAGGATGCCTACGACATCGTCGACATCCTCGTCGCAGACGGGGAAACGGGATAATCCGGTCTCTTCGATGCGCGCGAGGATCTGCTCCGGGGAATCCTCAAGCCAGATGATCTCCATATCCGTGCGGTGGATCATGACATCTTCGGCCGTGTTGTTGTTGAACTCGAAGATATTTTCAATCATTTCCTTTTCGCCCGTCTCGATGGAGCCGTTTTCCTCGCCGATGTCGACCATCATGCGGATCTCCTCCTCCGAGACCTCCTCAGCTTCCTTGTTCGGGTCGATGCCTAGAAGGCGGAGCACGCCGTTCGTGGAGACGGACAGAAACCAGGTGATGGGCCGCAGCACGACCGACAGGAAGCGGACGACATTTAAAGAAATCTTAATGACGGCGTCTGGCTTCTGCATGGCGATGCGCTTGGGCACCAATTCGCCGAGCACGAGCGTAAAGTATGATAGAATCAAGGTGATGACGATAACAGAGATGGTGTTGAGCGCGCTTGCGGAGATGCTGTGGAAGCCCACCGTATTGACAAGCCAGTTGGTCAAAAGGCTTGCAAAGTTATCCGCCGCAAATGCGGAACCCAAAAACCCGGCCAGCGTGATGCCGACCTGTATCGTGGAAAGAAAAGTCGTGGGCTGTTCGATGATCTTTAACAGCTTCGCGGCTTGCTTATTGCCCTCCTCAGACTGCTTGCGCACCTTGTTTTCATTGAGCGAAAGCACCGCGATCTCGGTCGCGGCAAAGAAGGCGTTGAGTAAGATGAGCGCTGCCTGAAGCAGCAGCTGTCGCCATATAGGACTACTGTCCAACAAAAATTCCCCCTTTAGGTTAAATAGTAGAATATGCTTATTATAACAGATTTCCCCGGGAAAGTACAAGGAAAGAAGAGCAAATCCGAGGAAAAACAAGCAAACTAGAGCAAAGTACGCGATATAAAACGGCGGATTTTCGACCGCCAGGGGCAAAACAGCGCGTTTGCCCCCCTTTTTCGAGGATATAAAAAGGGACAGGGCGGATGCTCTGTCCCAAAGACATTATTTTACCTGGATGAGTTCGTAGTCCATGGAGCCCATGCCCATCTTCTGTGCGTGCTCCAGGCAGGAGATCCAGTTGGTCTCCGGGTGCGCGGCCTTGAAATGGTCGCCGTTGTTGGGGAGTCCGTCGAGCGCGCTGCCGGGCAGGACGGGCTGCGCATTGACCGCGTCCGCGCAGGCCTTGTCCAGCGCGACCGGGTCGAGCGAGGCGAACATGCCGACATCCGGGACGACCGGCGCGTCGTTCTTGCTGTGGCAGTCGCAATGCGGGGAGACATCCACGACAAAGTTGATGTGGAAGCTCGGCTTGTCCTGGATGACCGCCTGCGTGTATTCGGCGATCTTGTAATTTACCATATCATAGGCGTCGTTCTCGCCTGCGGAGATCGCGTCGAAGGAGCAGATGCCGATGCAGCGGCCGCAGCCGGTGCAGATGTCGTGGTGGATGGTCGCCTTGCGATCCTCGATCGTGATGGCGTTATGTGCGCAGTTGCGGCGGCAGGCCCCGCAGCCGACGCACAGGGAGGGGTCCACATTGGGCTTGCCGTTGGAATGCATTTCCATCTTGCCCGCGCGCGAGCCCGCGCCCATGCCGATGTTTTTGAGCGCGCCGCCCATGCCGGTTAACTCATGCATCTTGAAATGCGCGAAGGAGATGATGACATCGGCGTCTGCGATGGCACGGCCGATTTTAGCCTCCTTGACATATTCGCCGTTTTTGACAGGGATGAGCGCCTCGTCCGTGCCCTTGAGGCCGTCGGCGATCAGCACATGGCACCCGGTCACAAACGGGTTGAACCCGTTTTGATAGGCGGCGTTGAGGTGGTCGAGCG
Organism: uncultured Eubacteriales bacterium; assembly: GCA_948468985.1. Classification (GTDB taxonomy): domain Bacteria; phylum Bacillota; class Clostridia; order Christensenellales; family Christensenellaceae; genus QANA01. The sequence goes on from CAOKKG010000005.1 coordinate 9,418, forward strand.
CGTTCTTGCGGCCGCCGACATATAGCGTGTTGCTGTCTGTCAAGAAGGCCTTGCCGCCGCGTTCCGTCACGGCGTCGACCAGCACCTTGGAATAGTTAGGGCGCAGGTAGGACAGGTTGCCCGGTTCCCCGAAGTGGATTTTGATGGCGGCGAACTTGTTCTTGAAATCGATCGTGTCGAAACCGGCTGCCACGATCAGGCGCTTGAGCTTTTTGAGCAGGTTATCGCTGCCGCCGACACGCATATCCGCAAAGTAGACTTTTGATTTTCCCATATGAACCTCCTAGTTCTTTCAAAATGACATAAACAATTTTATTATAAGCCCTAAACTGCAGTTTAGGTCAAGGGGGGATTTGCGGAGGAGTGGAGAAAAAGAAGGGATGCAAGGTGTACAAAAAAATTGGCAGGAGGTTAGTATATACGCATAAAAAGCGTATAATAGAAGCGGTCAAGGAGCGCCGGTGGAGAAGTTTGCGGAGTTTGCGGAAGATGTTCGCGTGCGCGTGGAAGAAAATGCGCGGGGTTCCTTGAAAAATTGAAAGGGAGAGATATAAAGTGAAAAGAGCATATCCTATTATAATGACGCGAGGAGAAAAGTATATCGTGGTTTCTGTCCCGGATTTTGAGATTGGGACGCAGGGAGAGGATATTCCGGATGCGATGGATATGGCAAGAGATGCGATCGGGATTGTGGGGATTGATATGGAAGATAGCGGAGAATTGCTGCCGGAGGCGTCGAGCTTGGCGCAAGTACAAAAAGACGCGCCGGAGGGCGCCATGGTATCTTTCGTGGATATTGACTTTACGGAGTACCGCAGGAAAAATGAACTGCGCACGGTAAAGAAGAATTGTACGGTTCCCTTCTGGCTGTGCTATGAGGCAGAGCGGGCGGGGGTGAATTTTTCTGCGGTTTTGCAGGCCGGGTTGAAACGAGAGCTGCATATTACGGACTAACGCAGCAAAGACCTCGCCCCGAGATGGGAAAAGCAAGGGAGAAATCCTATATCATTATACGATAGAGCAGAGAAATGACGGAGAAAGGGTGTTGTAAAAGAGCAAAGGTTGGCTGACTGGCCATTGACATACTTATTGAAGTATGGTGTGTCAAATATGTATGTCACTGACAGCCGAACAAATGAAAAAATAACGGAGCTGATGCAAGCGGTTCTTGAAGGTGACCTCGCCAAAGAAATCATCATCAAGATGAAACCGAGCAACAGCTCCAAATAACTCTCAGGGGCGGCGAGAGCCGCCTCTCTCTAAAAAGAATATATCGGAAAGGATGGAAAAAATCAATGGAAATCGAAGTCGAAATCAAGAAAAAGGACGGGACGACAGAAAAATACAGCTACGGAGACAAGCCGAAGAGAAAGACCAAGACGAGCTCGGCGGTAAAAAACAGATATAACCAAAAAGCGTACAAAAGATGGGGCGGAGCACTAAAGCCTGATCTGTTTACAGAAATCGAGGAATACCGCGAAGCGGCGGGGCTGAGCCGCCCGCAGTTTTTGGAGCGGGCGATGGAGGCGTTGAAAAACGAATCAAAACAGGACTGAGCGGCAGGAAGCCTGCAAAAGGAAGCCGTGAAAATCCCGCGGCCTATTACAAAGCCGCGGGAAAACAGGGGGAAAAGGTATAAAAAAAGGTCTTCCATTTTCTGGAAGACCTGGTGTGCCTGAAGGGGCTCGAACCCCCGACCTCTTGATTCGTAGTCAAGCACTCTATCCAACTGAGCTACAGACACATTTTTATAGCACAATTACTATAGCACTTTTCCCTGGGGATGTCAAATACTTTCTTTGGAAAAGCCGCAAAGTTTATGCCTCGCCGTGATAGAGCATGTGAATCGCGTCCAACGCCGCGAGGATTTTCCGGTATTGTGCCTCGTCCGCGCAGCGCACGCGGTGCAGGTGCACCCCGCCCGTGAGGTCGCTCAACAAGGCGGCGTCCCGGTCCGCGGCGGCCTGTACAAAGGCGCGCGCCTCCTGCACCGTCCGCAGGTTGAGCGGCGCGGAGATCTGCCCATAGAGCGGGTGCGACACCGTGACATCGAGGACTTCGCCGCCGTAGGAGGTGATGGTCTCGAGCTCCTGCCCCATCTGCGAGGGAGTATGCACACAGGCCAGCGTATATATCCGCCCTGCGCGCTCCTCCCCTTCGCAGAGGTATCCGCGCGGCGTGGACAGGATCTGTTCCCCCGCCGCGCGGAGCAGCGCGACATCGCCCACAATCACCTGCCGGCTGACCCCGAGTTCCCGCGCGAGGGCGGAGGCAGAGACCGGTTCGGCATGCGTGTGCAGCGCGTTCCGAATGTATTGACGGCGCGCCTCGGCGCGCACAAGGCGCTTTTCCATCGAGCTCAGCCCTGTACGGCCTGCACGCCGAAGCTCTTTTTCAGCGGCTGCCAGACGACATAGGAAATTGCGAAGTCCACCATGCTATGCACGACGGAACCTACGCCCACGAGCAGGATGACCGCCGTAAAGAAGCCGTTTGTATACTTGGACGGATTCGCGAAATAGAATGGGAGCACGACCAGCACCTCGCACGCCGCGTGGATGACTGCCAAAATCGCGGACAGGCCAGTGCTCTTTTTCCAGGAGGAGAGCAGCGACGGATTTTTCTTGATCCAGAGGGAGCCAACCGTCGTAAAGACGACATGCGTGAGCGCGCGGAGCACGATCTCGACCGGGAAGCCGCCGATCAAAAATCCGAGCGTCGTGCCGAGTGCGACGGCGATGCCCACGGCCGGGGAGATGAACATGGCGATAAAGACGGCCACATGGCTCGCCACCGTGAAGGAAGCGGGCGGGATGACGATCTTGAGCGGGGAGATCATGGGAATCAGGATGCCCACCGCGGTGAGGAGCCCGGCCATGACGATTTTCAAAATGGTGTTGTGCATGCTTTTTTGATTCATGGGAAGATACGCTTTCTGTCAAATAAATTCTTTACAGGTGTCTTGACACCTAGGTCATTATACCCATTCGGCGGGCGCTTGTAAAGCCCCTTTTCGCGAAATGCCCGCGGGGCGTGCATTGACTTGCCGCATCCGGCGCATTATACTACAAGTGAAACGCGATTTTTCCCAAGGAGGTTTTGCATATGAGCGAAAATTGCAGCGGCAATTGCCAGTCCTGTGCGGCGAACTGCGGCGAACGCAAGCAGGAAAGCCTGCTCGCGCCCTTAAATGAGCAGAGCCACATTAAGCATGTGATCGGCGTGGTGAGCGGCAAGGGCGGCGTCGGCAAGTCCGCCGTCACAGCTATGCTGGCGACCTTGATGACGCGCAAGGGCTTCCGGTGCGGCGTGCTGGACGCGGATCTTACCGGGCCGTCCATCCCGAAGATCTTCGGCGTACACGGCACGGCGGTGAGCGAGGACGGTCAGCACCTGCTCCCGGCTGAAACGGCGTCGGGCATCAAGCTGATGTCCATCAACCTGCTGCTGGAGAGCGAGGATTCCCCCGTCGTGTGGCGCGGGCCGGTCATTTCCAGCGTCATTAAGCAGTTCTGGAGCGATGTCATCTGGGGAGACATGGATTATTTATTCGTGGACATGCCACCGGGGACGGGCGATGTGTCGCTCACGGTGTTCCAGTCGCTGCCGGTGGACGGCGTCATCATGGTTACGACCCCGCAGAGCCTGGTCAGCATGATCGTCAAGAAGTCCATCCACATGGCGAACATGATGAACATCCCCGTGCTTGGGCTGGTGGAAAACATGAGCTACCTCACCTGCCCGGACTGCGGACGGCGCATTGACCTGTTCGGCGCGCAGTCGCTGGAACGCGAGGCGGCGGAGGCAGGGATCCCCGTGTTGGGGCGGCTGCCGCTCGACCCGGCGCTTCCCGCGCTGGCAGACGCCGGCCGGATGGAGGCGTTTACGGGAGACTGGCTGGACGCGGCGGCGGACGCGCTTTCCAAGCTGTGAAAAAAAGCCCTTGCAAGGGCTTTTTTTTCATGCTATAATGCTATTTGCATCCTTGCGCCCAGCAAGTTGGGCGCCTTGATAGTCCATGAGGAGGTGAAACCCATGAATAGCTACGAATTGTTGTACATCGTCAAAGCAGATATGGAAGAAGAGGCAAGAGCTGCGCTGATTTCCAGATTCTCCGACCTGATCGTTGCCGCAGGCGGCGAGATCACCGAGAGCGACGAATGGGGCAAGAAGAAATTCGCGTACCCCATCAACTATGTCAACGAAGGGTACTATGTGCTGGTCAATTTCAAATCGCAGCCGACGCTGATCGCCGAGCTGGAGAGAAATTTCCGCATCACGGAAGATACCGTTCGTTTCATGATCGTCAAAAAGGACTGAGCAGGAAAGAGAGGTCGCTATGAATAAGGCTTTTATCGTAGGCAGACTGACCCGTCCCCCGGAAGCGCGCACGACGCCCAACGGCGTGAGCGTGACGACCTTTACCGTGGCCGTAACGCGCCGCATGAACCGGGAAGAGGCAGATTTTTTAACGATCGTCACCTGGCGCGGCCTGGCCGATAACTGTGCCAAGTATCTGGTGCAGGGGCAGCAGGTTGCCGTGGTGGGCGAAATCCGCACCCGGAGCTATGAAGCGAAGGACGGTTCGCGCCGCTATGTCACCGAGATCCAGGCGGACGATGTCGAGTTTCTGGCGAAACCGGGCGCCGGCGGCAATGCGGCAGGCGGATATTCCGGAGCCAATAGTTATAGCGCGCCCCAGCCCGCGCAGGCGCCCAAGGCCCCCGCAAATAACAGGGAAGACGACCTGTTTGCCTCGGAGATGGGCGACATCCTGGTTGACGACGAAGAGTTACCGTTCTAATTTTGTTTAAGCATTAAAGGAGAAAACCTATGGAAGAAAGAGCGCAGAGACGGCCGAGAGTCAGACGCATCAGAAGAAAGTTTTGCGCGTTCTGTGCGGAAAAGGCCACCGGCATCGATTATAAAGATGTAGCGAAGCTCAGAAAGTTTATCTCGGAAAGCGGCAAGATCGCTCCCAGAAGAGCGACCGGCGTTTGCGCCAAGCACCAGAGAGAGCTTGCTGTGGCGATCAAGCGGGCCAGAGTGATGGCTCTGCTCCCCTATATCGCGGAGTAACGATTAAAAAGCAAAAGAAGCGCCTTTCCGGGCGCTTTTTTTATGCCGTTTGTTGCCAAAGGATGAACTTTAGTGTATACTAAAAAAGAGATTTGTTTTTCAAACTATTTTGAATTTGAAAGGAATATTGGGTATGCAGCAAGTAAAACGGCTTGTGCAGATTGGTGCGGGCAAGATTGGTCGGGGATATATCGCCGACCTTTTCCACGAGGGCGGGTTTCAAATGACCTTCCTTGACTATTCACCGGAATTGGTGGATGCGATGAAGAAGCAGGGGTATTACACCATCTTCAAGCATCACACGGATGGCACTTATTCCAAAGTGCGCATTGAAGATTACCTTGTTTTCTGTACACAGACGCAGTACGACGAATGTGTGGAGGCGATCTCGCGGACAGCGTATGTATCCGTGAACATCTTCCCGGGCGCGGTGGATTCCATCTCTAAGATGTTGGCCGACGCGATCGAGCGGCGTGTCGCGCGGGGGGACGAGGGCGCGATGGACTGCCTTATTGGTGTCAACTTCCTGTTCGCGTCCAAGCTCTTCACGGAAGGCATCGAAAAATACCTTGCGACCGAAGCAGGGCGGGAATTTTTCCACACGCAGGTGTCGCTTGCGGAATGCCTGGTGCACAGAAACGGCGCGTTCCCGACGGCCGAGATGCTGGCGGAGGACCCGCTTGCCTGCAACTCTGGCGACACGCCCTACCTGACCGTCGACAACATTTTGAAAAACGGCGTGCCTGCGGGTGTCAATCTGCACTTGCAGGACAATGTCCCCGCGTGGATGATCCATAAGATCTGGGTCGCCAACATGGGGCACAGCCTGTCCGGCTATTTCGGCAAAAAGGCAGGATATACGTATATCGGCGAATGCCATGACGACCCCTACATCATGCGGTGTATGCTTCTCGCCAAGCGGGAGGGAACCTTTGCCATGCACGAGGAATACGGCATGTCCTATGAGGCGATGGAGGCGCAGGATCCCGTGGAGCAACAAAAAGCGCATTACCTCGACCATGTGGCCAATTCCGTCGACAAGGATACGATCGATCGCGTGTGCGGAGACCTGACCCGCAAGCTCGCCAAGGGCGATCGCCTGATTGGCCCGGCGCTGGCCTGCCTGCGGCATGGTCGAGTGCCTTATTTCCTGGCGCGCGGCGCGGCGATGGCATTGTATTTCGTATCGCCCGCTGACAAGACTTCGCAGGCGGTGCAGGACTATATCGCCGAACACGGCGTGCAGGCCGCGATCCAGAAGTTCTGCGGGCTGTCCCCGGAGGATCCGGCGGAAAAGACCCTGCTGGAGCTCATCACCGGCATCTATTACGAGATTGGCGACCAGTATCCGTTCGATATAGTATATTGAGCGGAAGGGAATGCGGAGAACTCGACGCGACAAAGAGGAACCGATAAGGATGCGGAAAAATAAGCATGGGCTGCACGGTTGTGTGCATCGTCGATGCGAAAACATATGGAATCAAAAAACCTGCGAAACCGCAGGTTTTTTGATTTGCCTGAAATTGGTCCGGAAGTTCGCCCGAAACGGACGGCCGTACGGAGCGGCCGGAGGGTCAGGACACCCGGCGCTGCGCAGGCAGGGTCTTGGTGCTGCGCGCCTTGCCAAGCGCCTGCGCCTCGGCCCAGGCGTGTTCGGCGAACAGGATCTTTGCGAGCGCAACATAGGGCGTGTAGAAGAAATAGAAGAGGTATAGAATCGCCGTATAGAGGATGGACAGGGGCGCGGCGGAAAGCTCCAAAAGCGAGAGCGGCGGCAGTGCAAAGACGCCGGTTGTAAGCAGGGAATATCCCCCGCCCAAAAGCATCCACGCGCCAAGCGGCAGCAGGTACCAGAAGAACAAGGAGAAGTCAAAGCAGAGATGGTGCAGGATGTCGCCCCGCATGGCGCGGCAGGAGAGTGAGACGACCTCGAGGGCGGAATGCCCCTCGTGCATGATAAACAGGTACTGCACGAGGAAGAAATAGGCGATGAGCGCCTCTTCCAGCACATAGAGCAGCACCTCGGCCGCGATTTTCCATGGCTCGGACGCGATGTGCGGGAGCAGCGCCTCCTCTAGCAAAAAGAGCAGCGCCTTGACCGCGCCGGTCGTGAGCGCGACGAGCAGGATGCAGCGCAGCATCGTCTTGGGGTCACGGTAGAAGCGGAACAGGCCGTCGGCCTTCATATGGTCATAGTGCTCCTCGTGGATGAGCATGTGCGTGACGCTGACGCCGAGCGGGATATAGAGGATGGACAGCGCCGCGTCCAGTAGCTTGTAGGGCAAGACGGGCAGCGAGCGGCAGCAGGCAAGTACGACCGCCTTTGCAAGGTAGAGCGCGAGGACGATGGAGAACAGCCGCCAGAGGTAGGCGCGGTCGCGGTGATAGATCTCGCGGGCGTGCCGCTTGACCGAAGCAAACAGGGAAAACATAGCGTGATAGACCTTCTTTAGAGAAAAATGGGCGCGGCAAGCTGCCGCGCGGAGAGCAGGGTGGAACAGAAAATGCATGCGCCGCGCCGGAGGAGAGCTTCCATGCCCAAGCGGCGGAGGGCGCAGAACATGGCCCGTGGCCGGGGGAACCTTTTTTGCACACGCCGCTTATGGGAGATGCCACCTAGGAAAGCCGCCCGGCGGGGACAACCGAAGCGAGCGGGCGGCTTTCGCACAGACAGATTGCCCCGGCGAGGCCGCCATGGGCTTACCCGAGGTAGGCTTGCAGCAGGTGGAAGGTGTTTTGTACGCCGTCCACATGGCTGCGCTCATAGCCGTGCGACGCATAGACGCCCGGGCCGATCAGGCCGTGGCGCACATCGTGCCCCGCGCGCAGCGTCACTTCGACATCCGACCCGTAGTAGGGGTATACATCGATCGCATAGTCCACGCCCGCCTCGCGCGCCGCGCGCACGAGCGCGGTCGTGAGTTCATAGTGGTAGGGCCCGCCGGAGTCCTTGGCGCAGATGGAGACCTGCCGTTCGGTGCATTGCAGCCCCTTGCCGACGCAGCCCATGTCGACCGAGATTGCTTCGGTGACGCCCGACGGGACGGGGCCCGCCCCGCCGTGGCCGACTTCCTCATATACCGTGAAGTACAGGTACACGCGCCGCGCGGGCACGACGCCGTTTTGCTTCAGGTACCGCGCATAGCCGAGCAGGATGGCGGCGCTTAGCTTGTCGTCTAAAAAGCGGCTCTTGATATAGCCGGAGGAGGTGATAACCGAACGCGGGTCGAAGCAGACGACATCGCCCACATCGATGCCGAGCGCGCGGACCTCCGCCGCAGAGGAGACCGGCTCGTCCAGCACGACTTCGCAGTTGTCAAAGCTGCGCAGCGTGTCGCCATACTTGCCGTTCACATGAATGGAGGCGTTTTCCAGCTGGAAGGTGCCCTCGTAGGTGTCGGAAAAGCGCGTGTGCACGCGCAGGTTTTCCGCCTCGGCATTGTTGGCGTTCATGCCGCCGATGGGCGTGACGCGCAGGCGGCCGTCCGACTTGATCTCGGCGACGATCGCGCCCAGCGTGTCGATGTGCGCCTCCAACAGCACGGCGTCCTCGCTGTCGCGCCCGCCGAGGTCATAGAGCACGCCGCCCTTTTGCGTGCGCAGGGCGGGGATGCCGAGGTGTTCCGCCTCGGCAAGGAGGTAGTCGGATACCTCGCGGGTATAGCCCGAGGGGCTGTCGATCGCAAGCAGCGCCAGCGCCTGTTCCAATATGTATTGCAGATCGGTATTCATAGACAGATTCCTTTCGTGAACGCGAAATAAACTATCGTTATCATAGCATATGTAAATATTTCTTGCCATAGGAAGTTGTAACGGTTTACAAACGCGGGTGCGGCTCGTATAATTGAGGCGAATGAAATCATTTTGAAAGAAAGGTTTGCTTCTATGGAACAAGTGAATTTGCGGGCGAAATATGACGCGCAGTACGCGAGTGCGCGCGCCAACCTCGGCGCGGTCGTGCTTTTGAGCCTCGTCAATGTCGGGCTCATGGTGCTGGATGCAGGAGTGAGCTTCCTGTTTTCGGCGGTGCTGCCGCAGGTGGCGATCAACTATGGATGGTACTTGGACGCATGGCTCGGCGGGTCGACCTATACGATCATCGCGTATGCGATTTCGGCCCTGTGGATCGGGGCGTTCGCGCTGTGCTACTACCTGTCCAAAAAGCATCCGGGCTGTATGACGGCGGCGCTTGTGCTGTTCTGCCTGGACTGCCTGGTGCTCGTATACTGGATCTATCTCGGGTTCATGATGGAGGATGTGTTGGACATCGTGTTCCATGCGTGGATCCTCTACTATCTGATTCGCGGCGTCGTGGCGGCGCGCAAGCGCAAGACGCTGCCGGAAGCGCCCGTTCCGCCCGCTCCGGGTGCGCCGATGCCGAACATGAACGCGGCTCCTGTGCAGCCGGGCATGCAGTTCACCGCGCCGATGCAGAACGCGGCGCCCGTGCAGAACGCCGCGCCGGTGCAGCCTGTGGAACCCGTACAGCCGGTTACGCAGCCGGCGGTCGAAGCGAGACCCGTCGAGACCGCTCAGCCCGCCGAAACGGCACAGCCCGAGGCTGCGCCTGCCGAAAGCGCCGCGCCGGAACGGGAACCGAACTTCGGCCCGCAGCCGCCGATGGGCCCGGCCTCGATGGAATGAGGAAATAGGCGACAAAAAAACGCCCTCTCCCGCATATAGGAGGGGCGTTTTTGTTAGTTAGGAGACCTCGACAAAGGCGTAGACCGCGTGGCCGTCCGCATAGCTGACATATAGGGTATAGAGATAGTACCGGCCGTCGCCGCGCAGCGCGATGCGGCCGTTTTGCAGCGGCACCTGTTCGCGCTGTTCCGGGCTGCCGACCGGCCAGCGGACGACTGTGCAGGAAAGCGCCTGCTCGGGCAGGCTGAGCGCGAGCGAGCCGTTCGAATGCGAGGCGGAGACCCGCGGCAGCGCTTTTACTTCAAGCTGCGGCAGGGAGGTATCGAGCGGGGTGGCGCCAGTGGGGGCGGAGGCGGAAAGCGCGGCGAAGAGCAGCCGGGCATAGCCCTGGTATTCGACCTGTAACCCGAGCGGGTGCGATTCCGCAAAGGAAACCGGGGCGCTTGGGGCGGCGGGACGCCGGGCACAGCCGGGTGCGGCCAACAGGCAGAACAGCAGTGAGATGAGAAACGAAAAAATACGCCTGCGCATGAATGAAACTCCTGGAAATGGGACTAGGTTTCGAAGTGCCTTTATTGTATAATAAACAGGAGAGAAATTTCAATCCAAAAGAAGGGGATATGATGGAAAAAAAGGAAGTTGTCATCGCTGGGGCGGGCAAGATCGGCCGCGGATACCTGGCAGAGCTATTTCGGGAAGGTGGGTATCACCTGACATTTCTGGTGCATAACCCGGAAGTGACGCATGAACTCAACCGGCGCGGGAGCTATCTGATCTTCCGCGGGAGCAAGGACGAGCAGAGCGTGGAGGAAGTGAAGATCGATCACTATACGGCATTGTGTACGGTTACGCAGCAGGAGGAATGCGTGGCGGCGATGTGCCGGACGCCGTATGTGATGCTGCCGGTCTATCCGGCGGCGTGCGCCGACCTCGGAAGATTGCTGGCGCAGGCCATCAACCGCCGGGCGCGGGAGGGCGCGGGCGTGTTGGATATCTACCTGTGCGTCAACTTTTTGCAGGCGACCAAGCTGCTGCGCGCCTGCATCGAACCGCACCTGGAACCGGCGGCAGAGGCATACTACCGCGAAAAGGTGGGCGTCATCGAAACGCTGGTCGGGCGGCTGTGCGTGGAACCGACGGCGGAAATGAAAGCACGCGACCCCCTGTCCATCTCGGCCGGGTATGGATCGGCGCTTCGGGCGGACGCCGACGCCGTGAAGGGCGAGGTGCCCCCGGGCGTGCGCATCGAGCTTCAGGATCGCCTGCCTGCGCGCTTTACCTATAAGATCTGGACGACCAACATGCGGCATTTTGGGCTGTCACTATATGGCGACTACCTCGGTTACACCTATGTCCGCGAGGCGGCGGTGGACCCGTATGTGCAGAAGTGCGTGCGCGAACAGGCATACGACGAGGCGGTGCTCGGCGTGGCGGAGGCATACGGCCTCTCGGCCGAGGAGGTGCGCCGCGACTTCGGCGGAGATCCTTGGCCGACCTGGGCAAATCCGGCTTCGAACGACGGCTTTGCCCGCGTGGTGGCGGATATGCGGCGCAAGCTGTCCCGCGACGACCGGGTCATCGGCCCGGCGATGGCCTGCCTGGAGAGTGGGCATATCCCCTTCTTTTTGGCGAGCGTCGCCGCCCTGGCCATGATCTATGACAACGAGGAGGACGCCTCTTGCCGCGAGCTGCACGAGGTGCTGGACCGGGAAGGCGTGTTCGGCGTGCTGCGCGAATTTTCCGGGCTGAACGAAGAAGTCCCGCGGGAACGGCAGCTCATGGAGCTCATCCAGGCGCAGTACATTTCCCTGCTGTATAGACCAAAGCAGGCATAAGTGCAGCATAAAGTTGCATATAAGACATCGGGATTTCCGGTGTCTTTTTTATGTGGCGCAGAGTAGAGCTTGCATAAATTTAATAGACGGCCTTGCGCGGATGCGAAAATCCCGCTACAATAGAGAAGAGATTGGAAAGAATGCCAAAGGAGGAAGAGGAACAATGGCAAACAAACAAGTGGTTTTGATCGGCGCGGGCAAGATCGGCCGGGGCTATATGGCCGACCTATTTTCGCGCGCGGGGTATGCGCTTACCTTTTTGGAGTATTCCCCGGAGCTGGTGGAAAAGCTGAACGAACAGGGCAGCTATACCGTTTTTATGCTCTCGCGGCAGACGGGCGAGCACAGCAAGTTCCGCATCGGCGGGTACCGGGCATTTTGCACGCAGACGCAGTATGAACAGTGCCTGGAGGCGCTGGCCGAGACAAACTATGCAACGGTGCATGTATACCCCGGCGCGTGCGAATCCATCGGGCATATGCTGGGCGATGCCATCCGCCTGCGGCGGGAGCGCGGCAACGAGCAGCCGCTCGACATCCTGACCTGTGTGAATTTCCAGGCTCCGGCCGAGATTTTGCGCGGCTATGCGCTGGAGCGCCTTCCCTCGGCGGAGGACAAAGCCTTTTTGGACGCGCATGTGGGGTTTGTGGAAACGCTCATCTTCCGCAACGGGGGCATTCCGACGCCTGAGATGCTGGCAGAGGATCCGCTCTGCGTGTCCGTGTCGGACAATACGCACTGGCCGGTGGACCGGGATGCTTTCCGGGGACAGCCGCCGGAGGGGATCGAGATGGACCTGCAGGACAACTTTGCCGCGCGGCTGTGCTATAAGGTCTGGGCGGGCAACATGACCCACTGCGGGCAGGCCTTCTATGGACGGATGTACGGCTATACCTATGCCTATGAGGCGGCGCTGAACCCGTATATCTTCAAAAATAACGCGCTCGCCAAGCGGGAGGCGTCCTTTGGCATCTGCACGGAATACCACGCGCCGCAGGAGCTGCTGGACAGCAGCATGAATTCCAAGCCCAAGCGCTTTGACCCGGCGGCGGTCAACACCGAGGAAAAGGACACCCTAAACCGCATCGGGGCAGACCCGATCCGCAAGCTGCGGCGCAACGACCGCTTTATTGGCCCGGCGATCCTGGCGATGAAGCATGGGCGGCTGCCCTATTTCCTGGCGCGCGGCGCGGCGGCGGGGTTCTATTTTACAAATCCGGACGACGCGGCGGCGGTGGAGATCCAAGCGTTTGTGCGGGAGCACGGCATCGAGGCGGCAGTGGAAAAGTATTGCCAGCTCGACCTCTCGGATGAGAAGGAGAACCTGCTGTACCAGCTGATCGTAGCCAACTATTACGACCTAAGCCAGCAGGACCCGATGGATCTGCCGTATATGCAGTGAAAACAACCTGTGGCGGGCGTGGCTCGCCACAGGTTTTTTTGTGGAAAAAACGGTTTGCCCGCGCGCAGTGCGGGCGACAATCAAGATAGAGGAGGGGCGCGATGAGCTTACTCAAGTTGGATTACTGCGGGAAGAAGTTTTCGCGGGGCAATACGGTCATCGGGGCGGTGCAGCCGACGGCGGCGGCCTTTGACGAGGGCGTGCATGTAATCTATGGCAAGGGCGGCGCGGGCAAATCCACGCTGTTGCACATGATGGCGGGGATAGAGCCGCCGAGCGATGGGAAGGTCTATTTCGACGGGGCGTCCGTATACGACGACCTCGATCTGCCGGAACTGTACCGCAGGGATTTTGCGTTTTTGTATGCGGAGGACAACCTTGTCCCGGAATTCAATGTGCGCGACAACATCCGCCTGCCCTTGCAGTTCCAGCGTGAAAGAGGCGACGGCAGCCTCGAAAAGCTCACAGAGGAACTAAATCTTATGGGGATGCTCACCATGCGGCCGCAGTCGCTTTCGGAGGAGCAGCAGCTGCGCGCTGCAATCGCGATGGCGCTCATCCGGCGGCCGCGCATCGTGTTTGCAGACGACATCACGGCGCACCTGCACACGGACGAAGCGGCGGCGATAGCCAAATTGCTCGTGCGGCAGTGCCGTGCGGCGGGGGCGATGCTCATCTGGGCGACGGCGGACGAGGCGATGACAGCCTTTTCCGATCAGGCATACACCATGACGGACGGTCGCCTTGCGCCGCGCGCGTGAGGCAAGGGGAGGGGATATGCTCTATAAAGCCTTTTGCCTGTGGCGGTCGCACCGGGGGCGCGTGCTGGCGGCGGCCCTCATGCTGAGCCTGGCGCTGTGCCTTGCGGGCGCGATGCCGGCGATGTTTACGAATATCGACGAATACATGCTGGAGCAGGACGCGGAAAGGTACGGCTTTTTCCACGGTATCTTTTACGAGGTTGCGCCGGAGGAGGCAGAAAAGCTCACGGACAACCTGTTCGTCGACCGGATCGGTTGGATCCGCGACGGCGGCGAAGCAGAAGTCCGGGGGACGGACAGAAGCGCGCGTGTGGGGGCGATGGATGCAGAGGCGGTCGTTCTTTCGCGCCTCGTCCCGACGGAGGGACGCTTGCCCGCGGCGGCGGGGGAGGCCGCGCTCGAAGAGGGCTGGCGCGACCGGTTCGACCCGGCCCTAGAGGTGGGCGACCGTGTCACGGTGGACCTTCCCGCGGGGGAAGTGAGCCTGGTGATCACCGGCTTTGTGCCAGATTACCGGGAAGCCTGGCTAGGTTATGAGGTCGGGACCTCGGCGGACAGACTCCCGTCCGTGCTGCTTTCGGAGGTGGACGCGGAAGCGCTCTGCCCTACGCGGCACGCGATGGTGTGTGTGACGCAGTTCAACAAGCAGGAAAACCCGGAGACCGCGTTCAAGGGCGTGGCCAGTACGATCGGCAAGAACGCCCATAGCTATTTTCTTAACCGCAATGTGTACCAGAACCGGGGATATAACAAGATCTTCGGGCTTATGCAGCGCATTTTGCTCATCCTGCCGCCGGTGATCGCCGTGGCGGCGGCGATGTATTTCGCGCTGCGGCCGCTCGCGCGGCGGTTTTATGGTGCTGCGAACCGGCTGTACGCCTTGGGCGCGCCGCACGGGTATGTGCTGCGTCTGGAGGCGGCCTATTTCCTCCCAATCTTCCTTGTAAGCCTGCTTGTGAGCCAGGCGCTTTCCCAGGGCGTGTTCGCGCTGTGCCGGGTGTGGAGCGGTCTGCCGTGGCGGCCGTTTGGGGGGCTGTTCGTCGCGATCCTCGTGGCGGCGACAGGGCTCATCGTGATCGCCGTATACACGAAAAAGCACATCCTGCCGCTTGTGGAGGCGACGTATACCGAACGGCGAACGGGCAAGATCGTGGTCAGCCTGGACAGCCGTGCGGGCTTTGCGTGGCATTTCGCCAAGCGCCGCAAGTACAGCAACCGCAGCCCGGTCTTTTGGGCGTCGGTTGCGACGGCGCTCGTGTTCGTCACGCTGCTGTGCGGGTTTATGGAGCTCGATAAGGGAAATTATCGATTGAACCGGCAGACGAATGCGCAGCAGATTGCCGCCTCCATCGAGACGGGCAAGGGGAAATATACCTATCGATACGGCAAGTATTCCGTTTGGATGGGTGAATTGCCGGACGCGGCGGCGGTGGAGGCGCTGGAAAGCCTGCCCGGCGTGGCGCGGGTGCAAAAAGAATACGGCGGGCAGATCGCCTGCCTGATCTTCCCAGAGGGGTATAGCCCGTATGCGCAGCAGCTGGAACGCACAGACAACATTCCCGGCAGCGCCAGCACGGAGGGGATCGAGGTGCTCCCCCGCCGGCAGGAGGCGACGCAGCGGGGGTATACGATCTGGGTGCTCGGAAAAGAGGAGCAGGCGGCGCTTTTCGCGCAATACCCCGATTTCGACCCCGCCTGGTTCGAAAAGGGAAGCGGCGTGCTGCTCTGTCCGCCTCTTTCGGACGCGGTGGAGGAGGGCAAGGTGCACGAAAACGACCTGTTTTCCGCGGGCGACACGCTGCGGTTCGGGATGCTGTCCTTCACCGTCCCGGCGGAGGAAGCGGGCGACCGGCGGGATGTGTTCGCCTATCATGAACAAACCGTCACGGCAGCGGCCGTGCTCTCGCGCGAGGTCTGGCTCGATCTCGGAGAGACCGTGCTGGATTCGGGCGTCAACCCGGGCGTGACGCTTATGGTGTCCGAGGAAACGGCGGCGGGATTGGACTTCGCAAACGAGGTGCGCGGCTTCACGGTGTACATGCGGCCGGATTGCACCGCGGCGGAATTGGACGGCGCGAAGGCGGCGGCGGACAGTGCCGTCGAGGGATTGTACGGCGCGCAGGTGCGCGTCGGCCGGGCGCAGAGCGCGACCAAGCAGATCGTCCGCGCGGTGGTGTGCTTTGCGGCGTGGACGGCGCTCTTTGGGGCGGCGGCGCTGCTGCTTGCGTGCTGGGCGCAGGTATATCAGAATTCGATGGACACCTATACGCGCACCTTCGGGCGGCTATTCTACCTGGGCATGGATGGCCGGACGGCCTTTCGAAGCCTCGTGTACGAGGGCGTGCTGTATTGGAAGCGCACGATCACGCTGCTGCTCCCCGTGATGGCTTTTGGCGAGACCTACTATGTTGGCAATGTGTACGAATACGGCTTTGATCAGCTCTTCCGCATGCTGGCGGAGGCGGTGCTCCGGGCGGTGCGGGACGCGGGGCTGTATACGGCGGTGTGCGTGCCGCTCATCCTGATCGCGGCGGCGGTGTTCGGGCGCGGGCTGGAACAGCGCGCGAAGCGGCGGGCGCTGGCCGGCCGGCGGTGATATTTCGGGAGGAAACGAAGATGAAGGAACTGGATTTGCAGGAGATTCGCGGGCGCATCGACGCGCTGGACGCGCGATTGGTGGAGCTTTTGTGCGAGCGCATGCAGCTCTCGGCAGAGGTGGCGGAATACAAGCGGCAAAAGGGCATGGCGGTGCTCGACCGCGCGCGGGAGGAGGCGATCCTGGATGCGCGCGCGGCACAGGCGGGCGAGGCGCTGGGGCCGTACATCCGCGGGGTGTATGAACGGGTGTTCGAGATGAGCCGGGGATACCAAACCGCCCTCCTGGAACGCGCAGAGAAGTAAAAAACCGGTGGAAAGGGCGGCCGTTCGGCCGCCCTTTTTGCATGCCCGGGAAAGTGCGGACGAAAAATTGCTTGTCAGGCGGTGGGGTGGCTTTTATAATAAAATAGAGGGATTTGAATTTTTCGAAGGGAGAAGGGGGTTTATGGACAAACCAAAAAAGGAAATCGCGCTCATCGGCGCGGGCAAGATCGGCAAGGGGTACACCGCTGACCTGTTTAGCGAGGCAGGGTATCACCTGATTTTCCTCTGCCATTCGCTCAAGCAGGCCGAGGCCATGCGCGCTCAGGGCAGCTATACGATTTTCAAATATCGAAACGGGCAGGAGGCGCCGGAGGAATACCAGATTTCGGATTTCGAGGCGTACAGCACGGCGGCGGAATACGAGCAATGTCTCGCCGTGCTGGCGCGCGTGCGCTATGCGACGGTGCATGTCTATCCCGGGGCATTCCAGGCGATTGGGCACATGGTGGGCGACGCAATCCGCCGGCGGGTTGCAGAGGGGAACGCGGACACGCTCGACCTCATGCTCTGCCTCAACTACATCGACGCCGACCGCATTTTGAAGAGATATATTGAGGAACGGTTGGAAACCGAGGAAGAACGGCGCTATTTCGCGGAAAAGGTGGGCGTCGGCATGGCATTGACCTTCCGGTGGGGTGCGGAACCGCAGCCCTGGATGCTGCAGAAGGATCCGCTTTGCGCTTGCGTGGCGGAATCGCCCGACCTCCCGGTCGATGCAGAGGCCTTCCGTGGGGCAGTGCCGCCGGGGGTCGCGCTGCGCCCGCTTGGCAAGATGCGCGAACGGTTGGCGTATAAGCTGTGGGGCGGCAATGTGAGCTCGGCCATCCTTGCGAACCTGTCCATGCAACGGGGCTATGCTTACACAGGAGAAGGCAGGGAGGATGATGAAATTTATTTGGCGTCTGTACTTGGGACGCGCGAGGCGGAATTTGGTTTCGATCAGGTGTATAGCCTGACGCCGGCGGAAAAGGCGGAAAATGTGAGAGGCCGTAACCATGGGGAACGCCCGCGTGAGCAGGTGCGGCAGGAGCAGGGCTATCAGGGGATGGATCCGGTGACGCGCGTGGGAGCGGACCCGGCGCGCAAGCTGGCGCGGCAGGACCGGCTGGTCGGCCCGGCTATCGCCTGCATGCGGGCCGGGCGGATCCCCTTCTTCCTTGCAAAAGCGGCGGCGGCGGGGTTCTATTTCAAAAATCCGGCGGACGCGTCGGCCTGCGAGATTCAGGACTACATCGCCCGGCGCGGCATCGAGGCGGCGGTGGAAACATATTGTGAGCTCGACCTCACTGACCCGGCGGAGCAGGCGCTGTATCAGCTCATCCTGGCGCATTATTACGACATGAGCGGGGAGGACCCGATCACGCTCCCCTATTTCAAGCAATAAACGATGAACAAAAAGGCGGCCCGCGGGCCGCCTTTTTGCGTGCGTGCGGCGGCAAATTTTGAGGGAAGAAGAGGCCGATGGGAGGGGTGGCGGGGGATTTGTGAAATGGGAAGGGCAGCCTATCCGCGGCGGGGAATGCGTTTTCCGCGATGGCGCAGCTTGAAGGGGCGTTCCGCATTGGCCGCTTTTGCCAGCATGATGCCGGCCGCATCTTTTCGTGAAAGGCAGGCAAGCCTCTCCGGCCCGGGAAAGAATCCGGCGGGAGACATTTCCAATCTTGCAAAAGTGTGCTAAAATAATATTCTGTATAGGTATCTCGCCCCACGGGGCACAGGAGGCACGGATGGAAGCAAACAAAACCCCGAACAAGCACGCACACGCCTGGGTTTGGCAGATTCTGCTCGCGTTGGCGGCGTATCTGGCGCTGTTTTTGCTCACGCGGTATACGGTCGTTACGGCGGCGTTTTTAGCGGCGCCCTGCATCTTTGTGGGGGCGCGCTGGGGCGTGTGGGCCGGGGCGGCGTTCTATGTGTGCGCGGGGGCGCTGGGTTTTGTGCTGGACGAACCACTGGCCCTCGGCGCGGCGGCGGTGTTTTTGATTCCGACGGCGGCCGGGTGGTACCTCCTTTCGCGTCCGCGCGGCGGGTGGGAAAGCCTCGTTTGGAGCTTTGCGGCGCTGCTTGTACCGCTGGGCGCGGGGGCGATCCTCCTAAACCGCTGGGCCGCCGGCGATGTGGCGGGGCGGATCGTGGAAGTGCTGCTCGCCCGCGCGCAGGGCGACCCGGGCGTGGCAGCGGGGTTATTTGGCATGCTGCTGTCGCGGGACATGGCGTCCGGTGCGCTCACCATGCAGCAGGCGCAGGAGCTCATCTTTTCCGCGGACATGGGAAAATACCTCTCGGACGCGGCGAGTGTGGCCAGCCTCCGGCAGATGCTGGAGGCGGCGATGCCCGTGCTGGCGGCCGGGTGCTTGGCCTATGGGGCGGCAGCGAACTTCCTGCTGCCGCGCCTGTGGGTGCAGAAGGCGGGCGGCAAGGCGGGAAAGCTGCCGCCGGTGGAGGGCTGGCGCATGCCAAAGGGGGACGGATACTGCCTTGCGGGCGCGCTGGCGCTGGGGTATCTGTTGCTGCTTGCGGGCGGCGAAGCCTATGTCGCGGTGGGGCGGATGCTCGTGGGGATCCTGGGTGCGGCCTTCCGGGGCGTGGGCATCTGCGTGGCGGCCTATTTCCTGCTCGTGCGGGTGCGGTCGCGTGCAGGGCGGGTGGCCATCGCGGCGGGGTTGTCCTTGCTCGCGCCGGGGCTGTTTACGGCGATCGGCGTGGCCGAGCAATTGTTCGGCATCCGCAAGCGGTTTGTGATTATCAAGAGAAAACCATAAAGAAAGGGAAACGGATATGAAAGTAATTTTGTTGAGCGATGTCAAGGGACAGGGCAAAAAGGGCGAGATTGTGAATGTGAGCGACGGCTATGCACGCAACTTCCTCTTCCCGCGCAATCTGGCGCAGGAGGCGAACGCGCAGAATCTGAACAGCGCGCAGGTGCGGCAGGACGCGGCGGCGCATAAGAAGGCGGTGGAGAAAAAGAATGCCGAGGAATTGGCGGCGCAGCTCGCCGATCGCGGCGTGACCATCCAGGCCAAGTGCGGGAGCACGGGGCGTCTGTTCGGCGCAATCACGAATGCCGAGATCGCGGAGGCGCTTTCGGCGCAGACCGGGCTGGACATCGACAAGAAGAAGGTGGTGCTGCAAAACCCGATTAAGGAGCTCGGCACCTACACTGTGACGCTCAAGCTGTATGCGGGCGTGCAGACCAACATCCGCCTGACCGTGCAGGAATAACGCGCCCCGGGGCGCGGGAAAGGAGGCAGGGACATGCCGGAGCAAATCAATCGGATCCCGCCCTCCAGCATGGAGGCGGAGCAGTCGGTGCTGGGCGCGATGCTGCTTTCCGAAAACTGCGTGCTGGCGGCGGCGGAAAAGCTCAAGGAGGAGGACTTCTATTCCAAGGCGCACCGGCGCATCTGGCGGGCGATGGCCGATCTGGCCGCGCTCAACAAGCCGGTCGACCTCGTGACGGTGTCCGAACGCATGGGTGAGGGCGAGCCGCTGTCAACGGAGGAGATCACCTATCTTTCCGACCTGACGGAGGCGGTGCCCTCCATCCGCAACATCGACCACTATATCGACATCATCCGCGAAAAGAGCCGCCTGCGCCGCCTGATTGCCGCAGCGGCGGAGATCGCGGATATGGGGTATAAATCAGACGCCCCGGCCGCGGACATTTTGAACGCGGCGTCGGACAAGATCTATAAGATCGCCGAGGACAACGCCGACCGCAGCCTGACGCACCTCCGGGTGGCGCTTCTCGAAGGGTACGAGAGCATCAGCAAGGCCGCAAAGTCCAAGGACGGCCTCATGGGCGTGGGCACGGGCTTTCCGCTCATGGACAAGAAGCTGTCCGGCTTTCAGCCCTCGCAGCTCATCGTCGTGGCGGGCCGCCCGGGCATGGGCAAGACGAGCTTTGCGCTCAACATCGCCGAGCATGTCGCCGTGCGCGAGAACAAGCCGGTCGCGATTTTCTCGCTCGAAATGAGCCGCGAACAATTGGGCCTCCGCCTTTTGTGCTCGGGGGCGAATGTCGATTCACAGAACGCGCGCACGGGCAACCTCAATGAGCAGGACTTTTACGCGCTGGCCGACGCGATGGCGCCGCTCGAGGGCGCGCCCATCTATATCGACGACACGGCTATCATCGGCCCGGGCGAGATGATGGCCAAGATCCGCCGGCTCAAGAGCCAGGTGGGCGACATCGGGCTTGTGGTCATCGACTATTTGCAGCTCATGTCCGCGGGCGGCCGGACGGAAAACCGGCAGCAGGAGATCTCCAACATCACGCGGTCACTGAAAGTGGCGGCGAAGGAGCTCAGCGTGCCTATCCTGCTGCTTTCGCAGCTGTCGCGTGCGACGGAGCGGCGCGAGAACAAGCGCCCGATGCTGTCCGACCTGCGCGAATCCGGCGCAATCGAGCAGGACGCCGATGTCGTGCTGTTCCTGCACCGCGAGGACTATTATGCCGAGGAGGGCGCAGAGCCGGGGCGGAGCAGCATCATCATCGCCAAGCAGCGTTCCGGCCCGACGGGGACGATCGATGTCATCTGGCGCGGCGAGCAGACCAAGTATATGGAAGTGGACTTCCGCGAGGAAGGAGCGTAAGAGCGAACACGCATGATTACCTATAAAGTGCCGGGCGATATGGACAAGGTCACGGCGGAGGCATTTTTGAAAAGCCGCCTGCCCGCGCGGGAGGCAGAGCGCCTGCTTTCCGAGGGCAAGGTGCGCATGCTGCCGTTTTTTCGGGCGGTGGATCGCTTTGCGCCGCTTGCGCGGGGCAGCCGTGTGGCGCTATTGACCGACCGGGCGGCGGAGGCGTTTTTCCGCCCGCTCGAGATCGCCTATGAGGACGAGGAATTCCTCGTCGTGAATAAGCCCCAGGGCATGCTCTGCATTGAGGAGGGCGCGCAGGGGCGCAACCTGTACCGCATGGCGGCGGAGCATATGAAAAACGAGGGTGAATACGATGTGAGGAGCCTGCATGTGCCCTATGTGTGCAATGTGCTGCCGCGGGAGATGGGCGGGCTTGTCATCGTCGCCAAGGAGCAATTCCTGTTCGAGCAGATGTTGGCCGCGCTCAAGGAGCGGCGCATCAAGCGGGTGTACCGCGCGATCGTGACGGGGGAAGCGCAGGATGAGGCGCTGCTGTACGGGTTTTTGGAGCCGGGGCACGGCCTCGCGCGGGCGGCGTTGCAGGAGCAGAGCAATCGCAACACCCGCCCGGCGGCGCTTCGGTACCGGCGGGTCGAGACGCGGGGGGAGCTCTCGCTTATAGAGATCGAGCCGATGAGCTTCCTAAAGCAGCAGATCCCCCTGCAATTGGCGGCGGCAGGGCTGCCGATCCTGGGCGATGGGCAATATGGCAGCCGGGCCGCAAACCGCCGGTTCGGCATCGACTGCCCGGCCGTCTGGGCGAACCGCATCGTGTTTGAGACAGGGCGGAGCAACCCGATGGAATACCTGAATGGCAAGGAAATCTGCGCCTCGACCGTACAGATGCCGGGGATCGGGTATTTCACCGATCGCGCGGCGGAGGCCGTGCGGCGCGTGGAACCGCTCAACCGGAAGCAGATCGCGCAGGCGGCGCGCTTTCTGGCCGAAGTGGCCAAGGCGGCGGGGGACAAGCCCCCGGCCGCGTTTACGGATGCGTGTAAGCCGGGTGCATTGCGGCGGCAGGCCGAGGACGGCAGGCTCCGCCTGTTCGGGTGCTTTGGCCCCGAGGGGCTGGAGGGCGTGCTCGGCCTGTCGGCAGAGGGCACGGCCTGCCTGTTCTGTGTGCGCGAGGCGGCACGGGGCAAGGGCGTCGGCCGGGAAATGCTTGATTTCGCGGCGGCGCAGGCCGGAGAGGGAAAGCCGCTCACCGTATACGTCGCGCCGGGCGCGGAGGCGTTCTTTGCGCACATGGGCTTTGCCGCGGTGGGCGAGGAGACCTGGGCGGGCGCGACCTGGCGCGTGATGCGGCGGGAGGCCGCGACAGCAAAGTAAAAATTCCCCGGCAAGGCGTCCGGGAGGAGTCGTCCTGGGGGAATAACCGCGAAAAGACCGGGAAGATTCGCCGCCTGGGGCGCATGCGATTTTGGCACGGCCCGAAAGCGATGCCGCCTGCCCTTTGCGGAGGCGGGAAAGTTTTCGCTTGACCGCGCGTTCTGCATGGCAGGACAGAAACCTCGCATAGACAGCGAAAACAGAAAGCATCATAAAACCCCGCGCGGACGGCCGCGACGGGGTTTTTGGTTGCATGCATTTGCAGGGCGGTTCTTAGGAGGCGGTATATTCTAAAAGCCCCCAGGTATCGCGCAGCTCGGCCAGTTTGCCGCTGGCGCGCAGGCGGGACAGCGAGGTGTTGATGAGCGCCGTGACATCCGCGTTGTCGCTCCATAATAGGAAGCGGTAGGAGGCGAAGCCGACCGGTTCCTCGATGCGGCGCAGCTCTGCAAAGGATTCGAGCTTATAGCGCGGGGCAATGAGCGCGGCGCAGTCCCCGCGGGACAGGGACGCAATCCCGTCCGGGTAGGACGAACAGAGGTGCAGATCGACCGCAATCTCCAGCTTTTTGAACATGGAGGCGACGGCGGACTTGGTGATGTCCGAACTCAGCACGCGCACGCGCTGATTGGTGAGCGCCCACAGGCTGTCGGCCGTGCTCTCCGCCGGGCAGAAGGCATACACGCCATCCGTGAAATAGGCGTTGGACAGCGACAGCCCCTGCGTCTTGAGCGGGCCGCTCACATACATGCCGAGCGCGATGTGGATCTGCCCGGTTTTGAGGAGGTAGGACGCCTCCTGCGAGGAGATGGTGCGAAAACTCACCGCCTTATCCGGGTACAGGTCGGAAAGCACGGCGGCGGCGACATCGCGTTCAAAGCCGGTCACTTCGCCCGTGTCGTCCACGGCGGCAAAAGCGCTCGGCGCGGCGATGCCCACGACGATCTCGCCGAGGTCGGCAAAGGAGGCCGTCCCAGCCGAGGGCTTGCGGCGGGCGCGCAAAAAGACGACTCCGCCCACGACGAGCAGGACTGCCGCCAGGCAGAGCAGGACGCGGCGCAGCGTCAGCGCTCTTGTTAGCCTTTGCAGCTGCGGCCGGTGTTTTTTCCAGTAATATTGAAGCTTGAAAGGGAGCATGCGACTTCTCCTGTGTCCATTTACCAAGGGATGCCTCTATTATAGCGAACGGCGGCGCGGGGAAATGCAAAAAATATGTTACATTTCCGGGGGGATCGCCCAGACGAGCGAGCGGGGTGTGTTTTGCAAAACGGCGCAGAATCCGCCGGCAAAGCGCGGACGCGCGGCCTCGGCGGCGTCCTTGTCCGGATACACGCCGATGCAGACGCTTCCGCTGCCCGTCATGAACGCGCCGAGGCAGGCCGGGTCCTCCCGCAGGCGAGACAGCGTCGCGGGGATCGCGGGGCAGAGTGCGGCGCAGGCGTCCGTGAGCGCGTTGGCCGTGTGGGCGAGGAAGGCTTCCCCGTCGCCCTGGGCGAGCGCGGCGAGCACCGCGTCCACATCGCCATGCGCGCCGCCCACCCGGTCATAGGCTGCATAGGCCTGTCCCGCGGTCACAAAGCCGTCCGCCCGCACGGCGAGGTAGGCCGGGGAAAAGGCATTGGGCACGGGCGAGAGTTCTTCCCCGCGCCCGCGGCAGCGCATGCAGCCGCCCCTCAGCAGGAAGCTGACATCCGACCCAATCTCTGCGCCGAGGTGGGACAGTACCTCTGGCGAAAAGGGGCGGGAAAACAGCTCGTTTAGCGCGAAGAGCAGCCCGGCGGCGTCAGCGCTGCTCCCCCCCATGCCAGAGGCAAAGGGAATGCCCTTTTGGATGCGCGCGTGGATGCCGCCCGCAAGGCCGCTTTTTGCGAAAAAGAGCCTGGCTGCCCGGAAGGCGGTGTTTTGCTCCTGTGCGACGCCAGGGCAGTCGATGCGGATGCCCGGCGCGGGGCGCAGAAAAAGCGTGTCGTACAGGTCGACGCTCTGCATCAGTGTGTCGACCGCGTGAAAGCCGCCGGGAAGGCCGCCCGTGATGTCCAAAAACAGGTTGACCTTGGCGGAGGCTTGGAGAATGTATTCCATATGTGAATTCCGATCTGTGAAAGTTGCCCCGGCAAGCCGCGGCAGGACTATTATAGCATAATTTCGGCAAAAGATTTGTAAAAGTGCGCAGGTATGGTAAAATAGAGGGAAATCAGGACGGCCCGGCGGGCAGAGCGGAGAAGAGAAATGTTTGTGGCAAGCGGCATGCAGGATTATCAACTATACGACACCGGCGAGGGGATGAAGCTGGAGAGCTGGGCGGGCATCTGGCTTTCGAGGCCGGATCCGCAGGCGATTTGGAAAAAGCAATTTCCCGGGAAATGGGAAAAGGCGGCGGCCGTGTATCGCCGCAGCAGCGCGGGCGGCGGACATTGGGAATATAAAAGAAAGCTCCCCGAGCGGTGGGAGGTGGAGATCGGCGGATTGCGGTTCTATGTGCGCCCGACGGGGTTCAAGCACACGGGGCTGTTCCCCGAGCAGTCCTGCAACTGGGCATTTATCCGCGAACACACCGCGCCGGGCGACCGGGTGCTCAACTTGTTTGCCTATACCGGCGGGGCAACATTGGCCGCGGCGGCGGCAGGCGCGGAGGTGGCGCATGTGGACGCAGCCAAGGGCATGGTCGCCTGGGCGCGGGAAAATGCGGCGCTTTCGGGGCTATCTGACCGGCCGATTCGCTATATCGTGGATGACTGCTTGAAATTCGTGAAGCGCGAACAGCGGCGTGGCCGGCAGTATGAGGGGATCATCATGGACCCGCCGAGCTATGGCCGCGGCAGCGGCGGCGAGGTGTGGAAGCTCGAGGACTCGATCGCCGAATTGGTGGAAGAGGCCGCGAAGCTCCTAAGCCCGCGGGCGAAGTTCTTCCTCTTGAGCTCATACACGACGGGGCTGTCGGCGGTCGTGACGGGAAACCTGTTGGAACAGTATGTCCGAAGCCGCCTGGGCGGGCGTATCGAGGCGGATACGCTGGCCATCCCGGTGGAGCAGAGCCGCCTGTACCTGCCCTGCGGGACGACGGCGCGGTGGATGCGCGAGGAAGCCTGAATGCATATCCTGTTTGAGGACAACCATGTGCTCGTCGCGGTGAAGCCGCCGATGGTCCCGACGCAGGCGGACGCCTCGGGCGACGCGGACATGCTGGGCATGGTGCGCGAATATCTGCGCGAGACCTATCACAAGCCGGGCAATGTGTATGTGGGGCTGCTCCACCGGCTGGACAGGCCGGTGGGCGGCGTGATGGTGTTTGCAAAGACCTCCAAGGCGGCGTCGCGGCTGAGCCGGCAGATTCGCGAGGGTGGGATGCAAAAAGAGTACCTTGCCGTCGTGCACGGCCTGCCCCCGGCAGAGGGGCGGATGGAGGACTTCCTCTTAAAAGATGGCACGAAAAATAGGGTCAAGGTCGTGCGCGAAGGCATCCCCGGGGCGAAGCGGGCGGCGCTCTCCTTCCGGCGGGAGGCGGCGCGGCGGGACAGAAGTCTGGTGCGCGTCTTTTTGGAGACCGGCCGGCCGCATCAGATCCGCGTGCAGTTTGCCTCGCGCGGATACCCCCTGCTCGGCGACATGCGCTATGGCCGCGGGGAAGGGGGCGGCATCGCGCTCTATTCGGCGGGGATCGGCTTTGCGCACCCGGTGAGTGGCGAACGCCTGTTTTTCGCCTCGCTTCCCCACGGCGGATTCTTTCGGGAATTTTCGGAAAATGCGCCCGAAACGGAAAGCCTGTTTTTATAAAAATCCTCGAAAATTTCGCAAGAAATTGTTTGAAAAGCGAAAACAATGTGATATAGTAATTGTAAGGGTTGTTAGGGAAATAAAGGTAGTAATATTCCGAAATTTGGAATGGGTTTACCTCGAACGACCTAAAAAAGAATGGAGGTAGTTTTTAATGAAAGTTAAAAATATTAAAGAACCCAAGAAGTTTTTTGAAGTGCTGAACAGCTGCAAAGGGACGATCGAGCTTATCACTTCCGAGGGCGACCGGTTGAACCTCAAGTCCAAGCTGAGCCAGTACATCGCGCTTACGCAGATGTTCAAGGATGCGCAGATCGGCGAGATCGAGATCATCGTATCCGAACCGGAAGACATGAGCAAGATCATCGACTTCCTCGTAAGGGGCTGAACCCTGGTTTGGCATGGGCCGCGTTTGCGGCCTTTTTTTTATACTTTTTTTGTCCCCCGGGGCTATGGTACAATAAAGAAAATGAAAGGAGCGGCGTATGCAGATCTTCTATAGCGCCCTGCCCGCGGCGGTGCAGGCGGCGTTTTATGCCCGGGTGCGGCAGGTGCTCTCCCACGGGGGGCAGGCGATTGTGATCGTCCCCGCGCAGGCGAGCTTTCTCACCGAACGCGGGATTTTGGACAAGCTCGGCCTTGACGGGTTTTTGGACCTCGAGGTGCTGAGCTTTGAAAAACTCACTGAGCGCGTGGCGGCGCTTTCGGGCGGACGCGCGGTGCAGACGCTGGACGCATCCGGCTTTGCCATGCTTGCGAAATTGGCTTTGGCCGGGTGCGCAGGCGAACTCTTCGTGCTGGACAGCCGCGACCCCTCCTTGCACATGCGCGCGGCGGAGCTCATCGCGTCGCTCAAGAGCGAGGGCATCGCGCCGGAGGAGATCGACCGGCTTGCGGACGGGGCGGTGGGCGGCATGCAGAAAAAACTGCGCGACATCGCATTGGTATACCGCCGGATGCAGGCGCTCGCCGGGGAGGATTTCTCCGACAGCCGGGACATGGAACGCATGGCGCAGGCAGAATTTGCCTCGACGCCCCTCGTGACCCGGCGCGAGGTGCTGGTGTACGGCTTTGATGTGCTCCCGGAGCTGCGCATGCGGTCGATCTGCGCATTGGCGGCGGCCGCGCGGGAGGTGTCCGTCTTTTCCGAGGCGGCGGAGGACGGCGTGCTGGACCGGCAATGGGGCAACCTCCGGCGGCTCGCGGCGATGGCGGAGAGGGGCGGCATCCCCGTGCGCATGCACGAAGTCCCTTCCCCCGCGGGCAGGGGCGAGGCGGCGACGCTGTTCCAAAACCTATATGCCTACCCCTGGCACGCGCAGGCAGACGCCCCGGTGGACATCCGCCTGCTCTCCCTGCCCGACCGGGCGGAGGAGGTGCGCTTTGCGGCAGCGGAAATTCTGCGCTATACCTGCCGGGAGGGCGGGCATATGCGCGACATCGGCGTCATCGTGGGCGATACGGCGGCGTATGCGCGGGCGGTGGAGCAGGTCTTTTCCGAGGCGGAGATTCCATTCTTTTTGCAGGGCAAGCGCAGTCTTTCCAAAAGCGGCCTGTGGGCGTGGATGAAGCCGCTGCTCGCGCTCTTGTACCGGGAAAACTGGCGCGTGGGCGAGGCGATGGCCTATGCGAAAAGCGCGCTTTCGGCGCATGCGGCAGAGGCGGACGGTCTTGTGCGGTATTGCCGGGAGCGCGGCGTGCGGGGGTATCAGATCAAAAACGGGCTGGGCGCGGATGCGCCGCCCGAGATCGAGGCGCTGCGCCAGGAGATATTTGCGCCGCTAAACGCCCTTCGCGAACGAGTAGGGCAGGAGAATCTGAGCGATATTTTGCTCTCGCACATGCGGCAAATGGGCGTGGAGGAATGCCTTGCCGGACAGGCGGAGGCGGCGGAAGCGGCGGGACTGCTCCGGGAAAACCGATTCCTCCGGCAGGTATACCCCGCGGCGGAGGAGCTTTTGCAAAACGCGGCGCTGCTCGGGCGGCTGCCCGTGCGGGACTATGCCGACGCGTTGGAGGCCGGGTTCGCCGCGCGGGAGATCGCGGTGCTCCCCCCGTCCACGGACGAGGTAGTGGTGGGCGACGCGATCCACGCCATCTGGGCGCGCAAAAAGCGGTTGTTCGTGCTGGGCATGAACGAGGGGATGCTCCCGGGCGTCCCGGACGAGGGCGGGCTCATCACCGGGGCCGAGGCGGAGGAGCTGCGCATGCGGCAGCCGCAGTTCCCGAGCAAGATGAGTTTTGCCGACCAGAAGGCGTATCTGCGCAAAAACCTGACGCTCGGCGAAAAGCTGTATTTCAGCTTTAACCGGCAGGATGGGCAGCCTTCCTTCCTCGTCGACCGATTGCAAAAAATATTCCCGGCAATGCCGGTGGAGACGCTTGAGCGTGTGCGCGTCCCGCACCGGCGGGCGATGCTGGGCATCCTGGCCGGGGAGCTCCGCGCGGCGGCGGACGAGGGGGCTTTGCCCGGGGCGGCGACGGCGGCCTATTTTGCGGGGGACGCCGCCCGGCTCGGGCGCATGCTGGCCGAGGTGTACCAAAAGCCGGACATCGCGCCCATGAGCGAGCGGACGGCGCGGGCGCTGTATGGCGCGCCGCGGGCCACCGTGTCCCGGCTGGAGGGGTATTACCGCTGCCCCTACCGGCACTTTGTGGACTACGGCCTGCGCCCGCAGGAGACGCGCGACTTCGGCGAGGACGCGATGCAGGCGGGCACTTATGTGCATGCGCTCCTCGAGGAGTTCACGGCCGAGGCGCAGCGGCAGGGCGCGGACTTTGAATCGATGAGCGAGGCGCAGATCGACGCGCAGTTGGCGAACATCGCGGCGCGCCTGCGCGCCAGCCACAATTACGGCATCTTTTTGCAGAAGCGCTATGCCTTCATGGAAAAGCGCTTGCGCGAGGAGGCGGGGTATGCCATGCGGGCGGTGCGCGCGCAGTTTGCAGGGACGCGGGCGCGCATCGCGGGGGAGGAGCTGGCCTTTGGCGGCGACATTTTGCGCATCCCCACGCGGTTTGGCATGCTCACCGTGCGCGGCAAGATCGACCGGGTGGACACCGCCCGGGGTGCGGAGGACCGCGAATACCTGCGCGTCGTGGATTATAAGACGGGCGCGCGCAAGTTCAGCCTGTCGGATGTGTACTATGGCGTGGGGTTACAGCTCGTGGTGTACCTCATGGCGGCGGAAAACCGCCTGGCCGCGCTCGGACATCCGGCGGAACCGGCGGGCGGGTTCTACTTCTCGATCCGCCTGCCGTATCTGGAGGAGGACGAAGATGAGGGGAAGCGCCTTATGGGCTTCCGCATGAATGGATTTTTGCTCGCGTCCTATGACGCGGCGCGGGCGCTGGACGCGGGGGACAAGAAGCTCTTGAGCATGAATGCAGAGCTTGATCCGGCGGAGGAACAGGTGCGGACGGGCGACAATTGCTTTACGCGCGAGGAATTGGAGGACATCTTTGCCTTTGCGCGGCACAGCATCGTGCAGGCGGCGGAGCAGATCTACGGCGGCAAGCTCGAGGTCTGCCCGCTCGAACAGGACGGGCGGATGCCGTGCGACAACTGCCCCTATGGCGCGGTGTGCATGCGGGACGCGGCCGCCGTGCCGGCCAAGTGGGCGGCCAAGATGGACAAGGAAGAGGCGCTCTTGCGCATGCGCCGGGAAATGGAGGAAGAATGGGACGGGTGAGCTATACTCCCGCGCAGCGGCGGGCGATCGAGGCGCGCGGCGGCGATATGCTCGTGTCGGCCGCGGCGGGGTCGGGCAAGACGAGCGTGCTCTCGGCGCGCATCGCCGCCCTTGTGGGCGAGGGTGAGGAGATCCGCCGCATGCTGGTCGTGACCTTCACCTCCAAGGCGGCGATGGAGATGCGCGGCCGCATTCGGCGGACGCTCTTTGACGCGGCGCGGGAGCAGGACGCCCCTCACCTCGCCATGCAGGCAGAACAGGTTGATTCGGCGGACATCTGCACGATCCACAGCTTTGCGGCCAAGGTCATCCGCGAACACTTTGCGGAGCTGGGCCTCGGCGCCGGGGTGCACGCGGCAGGCGAGGAGCAGACGCAGATTTACCGTGCCGAGGCGATGGAAGAGGCGCTTACAGAGCTATATGCGGCAGAGGACGCGGATTTCCTCTTGCTGCGCGACCGGTATTCCGGCCGGGACGATGCGCAGATCGTATCGGAGCTCCTGCGGGTCTATTCCTATTGCATGAGCCGCCCGGAGGGGCTTTCCTGGCTGGAAAACGGGGCCGTCCCAACGGAGGAAGCCTATCTCCGCGTCGTGGCGGAACAGAACCAGGCGAGCCTAGGGCGGCTTTGTGACGCGCTTTCGGCCTGCGTCCGGCTGGGGGAGGGGGAGGATTTCCCCGAGGTGCAGCGGCAAAAGGACGCGGAGGATCTGGCGCTGGCCGAGCGGCTGCAGGCGCTGTACGCGGCGGACGAAGCGGCCTATGAGGCGGCGCTCCGGGGCGCGAAGATCCCGGCAATTTCCCGCAAAATCCCAGAGGGTGAGGGCAAGACGCGCTTGCAGGAGTATAAGAAGCAGGCGCGCGCACAGCTGAAGCGATTGCAGGGTGAGCCCCCCGCCGCAGCGCGGGAGCATATCCGGCGGGAGATCCCCTATCTGCGCGAGACCTGCCGGCAGCTTGCGCGGGCGCTTTCCTGCTTTGCTGCGCACTATACGGCCATCAAGCGGGAGCGGGGCGTCATCGACTATGACGACATGCTGTCGCTTGCCTATGCCGCGCTTTCGCGGCCGGACATCGCGGCCTCCTACGACGCCCGGTATTCGCATGTGTTCGTGGACGAGTACCAGGACACCAATCCCATCCAGGAAGCGATGCTTGCCTGTCTGTCCCCCCGGGGCGGGCGGTTCTTTGTGGGCGACATGAAGCAGAGCATCTATCGCTTCCGCCTGAGCGACCCGCTCATTTTTCGCGAAAAGATGGCGGAGGGTTCCGGCGTGGAGGTCGTGCGCATGCACGACAATTTCCGCAGCGCCGCAGGCGTGGTGGACGCGGTCAACTTCTTCATGGAGCGGCTTGTAAGCCCGCACCTCGGCGAACTTTCCTATACGGCGGAGGAAGCCCTCGTGGCGGCGGCGCCGGGGGAAGGCAGGGCGGAGATGCTGCTCACCCGGGCGGACGCAGCGCGGGACGCCCGCGAGGCCGCGGAATGGGAGGCCGAGACCATCGCCCGGCGCGTGGAGGAGCTATTGTCCGAGCGCACGCCGGAGGGAACGCCCCACTACCGGCAGGAGGACATCTGTCTGCTGTTGCGCTTTATGGAGGGGTATGCGGGCATCTATGCCGAGGCGCTCTCGCGGCATGGGGTGGACATCCGCCTGAACACGGGGGCGGACAACTTCCCGGCGGCGAGCGAGATGTTTTTAAACCTCCTGCGTGTCATCGACGGCTACACCTCGGACATCGCGCTCTTGTCCGTTTTGAAGAGCTTTATGGGCGGCTTTGCGGACGCCGACCTCGCGCACATCCGCGCGGGCGCGCCGGCGGACAGCTTTTGTGAGAGCTTCCTCGCCTATGCGGCGGGGGAGGATGCCTTGGCGGAAAAGTGCCGCGCGTTTTGCCAAAAAATCGAGACCTACCGCACCTGGGCGGCGGCGATGACGCTCACGGACCTATTGCTGCGGCTGAGCCTCACCGAAGAATACGAGGCGCACCTGCTCGCCATGCCGGGCGGCGAGGCCAAGGCCAAGACCTTCCGCGACTTTTTGGACAAGATGCTCGATTGGGCGGCGGAGCGCACAGACCTGTTCGATCTGTTGGAATATACGCGGCAGGTGCTGCGCACGCAGGGCGGCTTTCCACGCAGCGCCGGGGAGGCGGCGGGCGCGGTGCAGATTTTGAGCATTCACGGCGCAAAGGGGTTGGAATTTCCCGTCGTCATCGTGGCGCGCATGGGCGCACGGTTCAGTGTCCGCGACAAGCGGGCGGCCTTTTTGCTGCACGACCGGCTGGGCGTCTCGGCGGACGAGGTGGACGAGGTGCACCGGCGCATCCACCCCACGATGCTGCGCGAGCTCGCGGAATATGCGCAGCAAAAGGAGCAGCGTTCGGAGGAGCTGCGCGTGCTGTATGTGGCGATGACGCGCGCCAAGGAGCGGCTCATCCTCTCAGCAGCGGTGCGCGCGCCGGAGGAGCGGTGGGGGGCTTTGCGCGGCAAGACGCGGTGGTATGAATTGTTGGATATGCCGAGCCCGCTGGACTGGATACTGGCGGCGGCGGGGGAGCTTCCCGCATTCGGCGGACAGGGCGAAGCGGGCGTGCGCATCCCCTGCCGCATCGTGGAGGGCGGCGCAAGGGAAAACGAGACGGCAATCCCCCGGATGCTCGCGCAATACCGCGTGCTGGAGGAAGCGGCGCAGATGCCTGCACAGGAATTCTTGCAATATCCCTCGCAGGGTTTGCCCGTCAAGATCGGCGTCAGCACGCTGCTCCCCGAGAGCGAGGAAGGCGCGGCCATCCCCGCCTATACTGGCCGGGGGGACGCGGGCGCGCAGCTGGGCACGCTCATCCACCTGTTTTTGCAGCATGTGGACTTCGCGTCCGGAGGCGAAGCGGAGCTTTCCGCGACGATGGAACGGCTGCTTAGAAAGCGCATCCTGCGGCCGGAGGAGGCGGCGCGCATCCGCCCGTTCTTGGGCAAGATCGCGGAATTTTTGCACAGCCCGCTGGCTGACCGCATCCGCGCATCCGGCGATGTCCGGCGCGAGGTGCCGTTTTCGCTGCTGCTCCCCGCGCGGGAGCTGGGCCTGGCGGACAGCGGGGAAAAAGTGCTCTTGCAGGGCATCCTGGATCTTGTGTTTGAGGAGGACGGCAAGTTCGTGATCATCGATTACAAGTCCAACATGGCGAGCGAGCAGCAGCTCCAAAGCCTGGCGCGGCATTATGCGGCGCAGATGCGGTTTTATCGCCTGGCGGTGGAGCGCATCACGGGGCGGCCGGTCGCGGCGTGCTACCTCTGGTTCCTGCGGCAGGAAAAGGCTTTCGCAGTTTATTCACAAACCGGTCAAGGCTTGGACATGGTTTAAAGCCCAGCCTGTGCTATACTAAAATAAGGAGAAAACAATGAGGATTACCTATCTCGACAACAGCGGCTTTTTTTTGGCGATGCGGGACGCGTCCCTCGTGTTCGACTGCTGGCGCTTTCCCGCGCCGGGCGAGGCGGCGGGGTTTTCGAACGGGTACCTGGATCGGGCGGTGCTGACGGGGCGGCCACGGGCATATTTTTTTGTAAGCCACGTGCACGCCGACCATTTTCACCCGGAAATTTTTCGCTTTGCGGACGCGGCGGCGGAAACCATGTTCCTTTTGGACAAAGACATTCCCGTCCCGGAGGGCGTGCCGCACCATTTCCTGTCGCCGGGAGAGGAATTTTCGGACGGATATGTCCGGGTGCGGGCCTTTGGGTCGACGGATCTGGGTGTGAGCTTTCTTGCCGAGGCGGAGGGACGGCGGATTTTTCACGCAGGCGACCTCAACTTCTGGCATTGGCGCGAGGAGAGCACGGAAGCGGAAGTGCGCGAGGCGCGGGAGGCCTTCCTGGCAGAGCTTGAGCGTATGGCTCCGGCGATGGCGGGCGGGCTGGATGCGGCGTTTTTCCCGGTTGACCCGCGCATGGGAAGCGAGATCGAGGCGGGCGCAGCGGAATTCGCGCGCCGGTTTGCGCCGCGGCTGCTCATCCCCATGCACTTTGGGGAGAACTTTGCGGCCATGCAGGCGGCCTGCCGCACCGGGCTTGCGGGGCAGCGGATCTGGGCGCCCACCCGGCGGGGCGATACAGTTTTATTGGAATAGAGGGCGAAGGGAATGAACTTTTTTCAGAGGTTGGGTTGGAAGCTCCGGCAATGGATGCAGGGGCGGTATGGCACGGACGCATTGAACCTCGTGCTTGTGGGCGCGGGGCTGGTGTGCAGCTTGTTTGGGCGGAACATGGTGCTCTATCTATGCTCGCTGGCGTTTTTGACGCTGGCGCTGCTGCGCATGTTTTCGCGCAATATCCCGGCGCGGCGGCGGGAAAACGCATGGCTTTTGGGCCTGTTTCGCCGTCCGGCAGACGCCAAGACGCACAAGCACTTCCGGTGCCCCAAGTGTCATCAAAAGGTGCGCGTGCCGCGCGGCAAGGGAAAGATCCAGATCACCTGCCCCAAGTGCGGCGAGAAATTTATAAAAAAGACCTGAGGGTCATTGCAATTGCACGCGAGTTGGATATAATAAAATTGGAATTTACGAAAAGGAGCGATTTTTAGCGATGGCAAAGATCACAAAAGATATGACGATCCAGCAGGTTATCGAACGCGACATGAACGCGGCGCCGGTATTCTTTGAACAGGGGATGTTCTGCATCGGATGCCCCTCTGCGGCGGGTGAAACGCTGGAGGAAGCCTGCATGGTGCATGGCATCGACTGCGAAGTGTTGGTAGGAAAACTGAACGAATATTTCGGCGAATAAGCTGGACGAAAAAAACCGCCCTTTTCGGGGCGGTTTTTCTGTTTGTTCGACGGATTGCGCACCGGATTGTTCGCCGGTTTTGGCCGGGGCGCGGCGCATGCGGCACAATGCGGCGACGCCCAGGATGAAGTTTATAAGGTCGCACACGCCGGACACGATGTCTAAGAGGAGCGCGCAACAAATCGCCCCAAATAGGAGGTTTCGCGTGATGCTTCGCTTGACGGAATACAGGTCGTGCGCGAGGTAGCTTTGCACGGGGAGCTGCACGGTGGCCACGATGGGCAAAAGCCCTAAAAGCCCGCGCGTATTGACCCACAGCCCGACTGCGACGGTCAGGACGCAGAACACGATCATCTGCCGGCGGTTATATGTATTGTACAAAATGAGCAGCATGCGCAGCGAGGAGAGCAGCAGCGTCACCAGCCCCGACCATGCGCCGAGCACGACAGAGGATAGGGCGAGCACCAGGTTCGCGCCGATCTGCAAAAGGGATACCTTGCGCGTGTCGTGCACGCAGCAGCTTGCAGCGATGAAGGCGGCGGCGACAAGCGAGATGGCATTGCCGGGCAAGATCTGTTTTATAAAAAGTCCTTTCGAGGGCAAAGTTGTCGGGAATCCCCGGAGAGAATGAATCTATCCTACCCGCGGCGGGCGGCCCTGCCAAGAAAGGCAAAAAAAGACGGCAGAGATCTGCCGCCTTCTTTATTTCAATAGGGATAAGGTCACGCCTTCTTTGCGCCTTCGGCGTGCGCGGTCTCCTGCGCTTTCAGCATGTCCACCGTGCGGCGCATGCCGGGCAGCAGGTAGATGCCCATGCAGATGAGGATCTCCGGCACCATATAGCTCGCGTTGTACAGGAGGGAGTAGACAAACGGGCTCTGCCCCTCCGGCGCATATTCGGCAAAAAAGATCACGCCGGACAGGAACGCGCACAGATACCGCAGCAGGCCGCCCGCCAGGATGCCGGACAGGAAGCTCTTGCGGAAGAACCCGGCCGCACCCAGCACGGTGAACGCGAACACATAGTCAAGCAGGAATTGCGCCCAGTGCACGATGTACATGCCCTGCGTCATCTGCAAAAGCGAATAGGCAAACGCCACGAGGAAGCCCTTGACCGGCCCATAGATGTACGCGAACAGCAAAATGGGCAGCATGCTTGCGGGCGTGATAGATCCACCGTTCGGGAGCTCATAGATCTTAATATAGGAAAGGACGAAGGAGAGCGCGATGCATAGCGCGGCGACGACGAGCTGCTTCGTGTCCCAATGGGATGCGGCGGGCTTGTCTGCCATCTTCGTGAGCAGGAACACACCTGCGCCCATGAGCACGACCAGCGCCACAAGCATCCACGGGCTCACGCCTGCGAGGTCAGCGAAGAAGTCGGACGCTGTGCCCACGCCGCTCAAAATAAAGAGCAGCAGGCCGACGCCGGTGAGCAGGAAGGCGATGGCCAACATGATGAGCCACGCTTTGAGTTCGGGGGAATTCTTCTTCCAGGAATCCATACAAAACCTCCTTACCGCCGGAAACAAAAAATACCTCCCTAAAGGGAGGCGCAGCACGCAAACACAAGGGCAGACCCCGCCGTCCAAAAGACGGCAAGATGCCCGGCGTCCCGCTTCCCTACGAATGCATTACCAATATCAGGTTCGAAGGGTACAATTCTCAGCCTTTCGGCGCCCCCAGCGGTCATAAAATGAATTTACCTTTATTATATAAAGCCGGGAAAGAATGTCAATAGGCAAAAAAGGACGAATTCCGACGGATTTTTTTTGAAAAAGCAAAACTTTTTTTGCCGAAAATCCGAAAAATGTGAAAAAAAGAGAGGGATTCCGATAAGGATTGTCCATTACGCTCCGAACGATGGACAGGTCAACCGAGGCGGAAAAGGCGATAGAAAGGGACGAGTTGGCGAAAGAAAAGGGAGGGGAGGAGAGGAAAGGTGCGGGTTTCAAAAAAAGT
>CAOKKG010000006.1 GCA_948468985.1 uncultured Eubacteriales bacterium
AGGAGGCTGTGCACGCCATCGACCCGCAGTGCTTTATGGTCGTAAGCCCGGTTTCGCAGGTCTCGGGGCGCGGGTTCTCGCTGGCCAAGCGGCCGGAGGACAGCAACGAGCAGGGCTGAGGGCGCTGTGCGCCGGAAACCATCGTCCGATAGGGCAAGCATCCTGCGCACAGCTTGCCGCCCCGCTGCCGGACGGAGCGAAAACGCCGCGATGCCGCGCGCGGCAAAAAGACGGCAGGCACGGAATTTTCGCCATCTGCCTCTTCCCCGCTTTGCGTTTGCTCTCCTTGCGGCAAATGGAGTCCTCGCCTCCGCAAATCGCACAACAAGCTGGAATGGTCGATTTCCCTGCCTCGGACAGAGTCCTCGAGCACAGAGAATCCCCCCCCCAAAATCAGCCTTCCACGCATGGGGATTGCAGCGGGATCCCCTTCTGCGGAAAGGATCGGTTGTGGCGTATTGGCGGCAACGCATCCTCTGTCTTGCGGTTCGGGGGCGTATATGCGATGGAAAGCCGCCATCCCTCCCACAAGGCAGCCGTTTTGCAGCGAAATTCCTAAAATTGCAAAAATCAAAAAAACCGCCCGGCGGAAGCCCGTCAGGCGGTTTTTTGACGCTTTTTCCATGTGCAAGGCGCGCGGCGCGCGCACGCTTTCCCGCGCAGGGGAGCCGCACGCACCGCAGCATTTGCGGCAGGGATAGGCATGCCGCCTTCCCCCTTTGCGGCAGATGCACTTCGCCGCAGAACTTTCCCTCAGCCCTTGAGGCCGCGGGACTGCCGGTCCATGTCCTCCACAACGATGTCGAAGATCTCGCCCTGGCTCGCACAGTATTCGAGCACCTTCCACGGCTCGTTGGTGTGGAAGTGGATCTTGATGAGGCTGTCGTCGCCCACGGCCAACAGGCAGTCGCCGTCGAAGTGCGAAAGGAAGTATTCGCGGATGGCGTCCTCGCTCAGGTCCTTGCCCTCGATCAAAAGCTGCGTATCATAACGGTATTCCAACATAGTAAAAAAACTCCTCTCACCGGCCGTCCTCACCCCGCAGGTGCAGGCGGTCGTCATTTGCCACAAAAAGCTGCTTCGAGCGGTACAACGCGTATAGGAAAAGAATAGCGCACACGAAGTTCGCCAACATGGCCGGAATGGACAGCACCGGCACGATCCAAGGCACGAACAGGCAACTCACCGCACCCACGATGCTGGAAAGCTGCCACGCCTGCCGGAGCTCCGCCGCCGCAAAACTGCACCCATAGGCGCGTTCCGCGTCCTGCATCCCGCCCACGACCCGCGCGCCCGCCAGGATGCACAGCACGAATTCCCCGAGCGCCGCCAGGTACACCACCCAACCGAGGTCGGTCGAAACGCCGAACAGGTTTATAAGGTAGAGCACGCCCGTATAGGCCGCCCCGCCGACGCACAGCGGCTCCAGCCGGGAAAACCGCGCGATCCGCCCCGCGAGGGTGTGCGCGCCCCGCAGCAGCAGGAGGTAGCCCACGAAATCGGGGAACAGCCCGATCGTGACCGACCCGAAGGTCAGATTGACATTCAAAAACAGAAAAAGAATTCCCCAAAAGACCTGCTGCATCAAGCACTCTCCTTCCCTGCCCGGGCTCTGGCCGCGCACCGCCGGCCGCCCTTTGGACAAGGATAGTATAGCAGTTTTCTGGGAATTTGTAAACGGCCGCGCGGCAGAAACCGGACAAGGGGAAACAGGGAGCCGCCGCGCAGGCGGCCAAGTGGTGCGCCCTCGAAAAAGCCGGCCTGCCCCGCCGGACGCTTGCCGCCCTGCGCATTGCGTTCCGCCGCAAAACATGCTATGCTTAAGCTATCCTATCCACGAAAGGAATCCATTATGCAGGACGAGGCATACCTTGTAAAAGTCATCGGCAAGCAAAAGAACATCGCGCTCATCGCGCACGACAACAAAAAGGCGGAGCTTATCGAATGGTGCCGTCAACACAAGGATGTGCTGGCCCGGCACTTTCTGTGCGGCACAGGCACGACCGCGCGCATGATCACACAGCAGACCGACCTGCCCGTGCGCGGGTACAACAGCGGCCCCTTGGGCGGCGACCAGCAGATCGGCGCCAAGATCGTCGAGGGCCGCATCGACATGGTCATCTTCTTTTCCGACCCGCTCACGGCGCAGCCGCACGACCCGGATGTCAAGGCGCTTTTGCGCATCGCGCAGGTCTATGACATCCCGATCGCAAACAACCGCGCGACGGCGGACTTCCTGCTCGCCTCCCGCCTTATGGACAGCGAATACACGCACCGGATCATCAATTTCCACAAGAGCATCCGCGACCGCTCCGAGACGCTCTAAGGCCGCGCGCCTTTAGTCCGCGTCCGGCTTTCTCTCGCGCCGGGCGGCCCTGACCCCCGCGTCGAACATGCGGTTCGCGACATATTGGGCGATGTATTCATACTGCCGGCAGATGTATTCCAATTCCGCTTCAAAGCCGCCGTGTTCCAAAATGCGGCGCTTGGTGTGGTAAATATTGTCATAGAACCATTCGCAGGGCCGGCCGTCCTCAAAGGCGTCCTCCAGTCCCTCCGTCCCGGGGACCAGCGCCCGCAGGCGGTACTGCCCCCACAGGATGCGGAAGCATTCCTCGCGAAAGGCCTTCAATTCCTCGGACAGTTCGTTTTCCTCCCGCATCGTCGCTCCTTTCCAAACGCCCCCGGATAGTATGCCGCGTTTTCTCTTCGCTATGCGGCGCGGAGCGTTTTCACCTTCTCATGCTGCATCATACGGCCTTCCAGACGGTTTGTCCATCCTTTTCCGCAAAAATTCGCAATTTTTTCGCATTTTGATTGCGTATTTGTAAAAAACTCCCATTTGCTCATTTTTCTATCGAATTTGCATTTCCGCGCGCAATGGGGCGGAAGCTTCCGTTTTTTGTAAGTTTCCCCCTCTTTCCAGCGAATTTCGCCGCCAGAGGGCGAATTTGCTTTACGCGGCGGCGAAAACCTGCTATACTATGCATAGAAAAGAGCGAGCCATTGCGATCATATCCGATTTGCATCGGCTCTTTTTTTACGCCTTCCGCCCGCGGGCCGGAAAATCTATCTACAGGAGGACCTCTATGAACAAAAAGCAAACCTTTCGGCAATTCGCGCTGGACACGGCGGTGGAGCTATTGGGCAGTCTGCTATGCGCCATCGGGCTATATAACTTTGCTGTGAGCGCCAACTTCCCGGTCTCCGGCATTTCCGGCATTACGACCATCCTGTACTCCCTGTTCGGCCTGCCCATCGGCGTCATGACCGTCGTCATCAACATCCCCATCGCGTTTTTGTGCTACAAGCGCCTTGGTAGGGCCTTCTTTTGGCGGTCGGTGCGCTGCATCCTCATCTTTTCGGTCATGACGGACTATGTCGCGCCGCATCTGCCGGTATACACGGGCGACCGCATGCTGTCCGCCATCTGTTCCGCCGCGATCGGCGGTGTGGGCTACGCCCTCATCTATATGCGCGGGTCGTCCACGGGCGGGACAGATTTTATCACCATCTCCATCAAATCTGCCGCGCCGCATCTGCCGCTTGGAAAGATCTCCTTTGTCATCGACTCCTTGACGGTACTCGCGGGCGGATACATCTACCGCGACATCGACGGCATCATCTACGGCCTGCTCATCAGCTTTATGACGGGCATGGTGGTGGACAAGCTCATGTACGGCGTCAACGCAGGCAAGCTGGCGCTCATCATCACGGAATACGGCGACCGCGTGGCCAAGGTCATCGACACCTGCTCCGGCCGGGGCAGCACGCTTATCGATGTGAAGGGGGCTTTCCAATACGATGAAAAGCAGCTCGTGCTGTGCGCGTGCAGCAACAAGCAGATGTTTGAGGTGGAGCGCGCCGTCAAGGAGGCCGCGCCCGACGCGTTCATCATCATCCTGGAATCCAACGAGGTGCACGGCGAAGGCTTTGCCATCACGCGCGTGGCCGAAAAACCCAGCCTCCCCCAGGCGGCAGGTGCGGACGCCAGCGAAAAGAAGGATTGAGGCAGCGGAAAGCGGACCGGGGGGCGCCGGAGGGCGGCGAACCCGCCCGCCCCGGATGTTCGG
Source organism: uncultured Eubacteriales bacterium (assembly GCA_948468985.1). GTDB lineage: Bacteria > Bacillota > Clostridia > Christensenellales > Christensenellaceae > QANA01. The sequence continues at coordinate 4,074 of CAOKKG010000006.1, forward strand.
ACAGCCCAAAGCATTTGACCCGGATTGCCCGCAGAGCGAAAAAAGCAGCCCGCAAAGGCTGCTTTTTTGCTGCAAAAAATTCCTTTCTTTCATTTGGATGCGTTCCGCCCGGCGAACACGGCGGGCAACGGCCTCAATCGATGTCCGGCACGATTTTGTTCGGCGCCTTGTCCATCTTTTCCGGGTGCGCGAGCAGCCGGCGGATGTTCTTCAACGCCGAGGCGAAATAGAACCCGTCGCAGATGCGTTCGTCCGTCACAAAGGTGTAATCCATGTACTTGCGCGGCACGGGGTTGCCGTCTGCGTCCAGCTCCATCCGCGAATACTTCGCGCCGAAGGCGCAGAACACCGGCACATTGCCAAAGTCGTAGAGGTGGTGGAAGATGGGCGGGATGCCGAGCGAGCCCATCGAGGTGATGAACAGCGACCCGTGGAAGGGGCTCAATTGCGTAATTGCGCGCGGGAGCAGGCCGAAGTAGTCGAGCAGCTTCAAGAACCAGATCGTGCATTTCAAAAACACGCCGGGGATGGCGTTAATGAGCTTGGCGAGGTTGTCAAACCCGCTGTCGAGCGGGGTGTTCTTGACTTCCTCGATCTTGGCGTTCAGCTTTTCATACACCTCCCTTGGGGTGTCCCACGGGGTGAAGACGACCTTGATGACCGTGTCCGGCGAGGTGGCCGTCATCTCCTTCTTGACGGTCAGGTTGACCTCGATGTTCTCGTCGCGGGCGTAGATCTTCTGGCCGCTCAGGAAACGGTTGATGCCCGGCATCTGCGCGACGGTGCGCACATACGCCGCGAGCAGCACATGCATGAGCCCGAAGCCCTTTAGCCCTTCGCGCCGCTTTTCACGGATGTATTTTTCGATCTGCGTGATCTCCACCTTATCCGCGATCAGGTTGGACGACCCGTTGCGGTGCACCATGATGTAGGGCGAGACATAGGCCATCGGCGTCATCGTGCGCACAAGGCGGCCGTCCGCCCGATCGCCCCAATGCCGCCGGCGGGCGCTTCCCCAATATTGCCGTATGCAGAGCGCCGCCAAAAACAGCCCGCCCAGCATGCCGAGCGCGGACAACTCGCCCGCGCAGCGCCGCCAGAGCGGAAAGCCCTGCCAGTGCCGCACGAGCAGCGTCGCCACATACGCGACGGGTAGCGCAAACAGCGGGAGCAGCAGAAACTGCGTGTGGATGCGCCCCTGCATGGTCTGCGTATACACCATGACGAGCAGCAGACAGTACAGGCAGCACATCCACGCGAACGCGGGCGGCAGGCTCAGCCCCTGCAAAAAGAAGCCGATCGCGCCCAGCCCCACGGGAAGCGCCGTCTTATACAGCGCGTCCGGCCCGCAGACGAGCAGCAGCACCGCATACAGCACTGCCGAAGCCGCGGGCAGCACAGCCTGCCAGAACCAGACAGACGCAGCCACCCCCGGCTTGTCCCAAAAGAAGACGATGCGCAGCCCTGCCGCGAGGACGAGCAGAAATCCCGCAATCCACGCGAAGGGGTTGGTGCGCTTGACATAATACGAAGATAATTCCTTTTTCATAATGTCCTTAGCATAGCATGTTTTGCCGGGGCTTTCAAGGGAGAGCGCAGCTGCCCGGCCACGGCTTTGCACCGGCGGGGAGCAAGCTCTATTTCGGGTTCCAATTTTCAAGGCCCTCCCCGGCCACAGCCTCTGCCTTCCTACCCTCCATGCCGGCCCGCCATTTTTGCGATGCGGCCGCGCGATATGCCCGCCGCGCCGCGTTTTTTTATGCTCTTCTTGCCGGGAAAGGTCGCCGGGCAATTTTCGGGGCAGTTCCCCCCAAGCACGCCCCGGCCGGCCCCCCTTGACAAGAGTCCGAATCCGTACTATACTTGCATTATACGAATTCGTACTTTGGAGGAAACTGCCTTGCCAGACCCGCGCCCGCTCATCCGCCGCCTTAGCATCGCAATCAACCTGATCGACGGCGACTACACCCGCACCGCCCGCCGCTTGGGCCTCAAAGAAAACGAGCTTTCGCTGTTCTATGCGCTGGACGACGGCGCGCCGCACAGCCAAGCCGAGATCAGCCGCCATTGGCTCATCCCCAAGACGACGCTCAACACGATCGTGGGCGATTGCGTGGCGCGCGGGCTCATCCGCCTCGAGGGCGGCCGGGAAAAGTACATCCGCCTGACCGAGGCGGGGGCGGCCTTCGCGCGCCGGGCGCTGGATGCGGTGTACGCGCTGGAGGACGCGGCGTTTGCACGCACGCTTTCCCGCTTTTCGCCGGAATTTGTCGCGGCGCTTGCCGACTTTGCGCAGGAGCTGAACGCCGAGACGGCGCGGTTTCTCAAGGAGCCTCCTCAAAAACCTTAATGCCGCTTGCGGCAAATACGGATAAGGAGTTTTTTATGTTTTCGCACTTACGCAAGGGATTGCGTAGCCTTTTTTTTGACATTCGACTTTCCAACTGTCTCGTCTCGTTCTTCGCCAGCGCCTTTCTGGCCTTCGGGCTGTATCAGGTGCATGCCGTCTCGCAGGTGACGGAGGGCGGGGTGCTGGGCATGATGCTCCTGTTGGAGCACTGGACCGGCCTGTCGCCCTCGGTTTCCGGCCTTGTGATGGACGCAGCCTGCTACGCGCTCGGGTGGCGGCTGCTCGGGCGGAGCTTCCTCGTCTATTCCGGCATTTCCTCCCTCGGGTTTTCGGCGGCGTATCGCGTGCTTGAATGCTTTCCGCGGCTGTGGCCGGGGCTTTCCAATATGCCGCTGTTGGCGTCGGTACTCGGCGCAATCTTTGTCGGGCTGGGCGCGGGGCTGTGTGTGCGCGCCGGCGGCGCGACGGGCGGGGACGACGCGCTCGCGATGAGCCTTTCGCGCCTCACGCGGCAGCCCATCGAACGCATCTATCTGGCAAGCGACCTCATCGTGCTGGCGCTGTCGGCGAGCTACATCCCGCTAAAGCGGCTCGGATATTCGCTTTTGACGGTGCTGCTCTCGGGGCAGCTCATTGGGCTTGTGCAGCGCGCTCCGCTGCCCTTCCTGCCCACGGCGGAAGGCTCGCGGGCAAAGGAGGCCTTCGTAGAGGAGCGAACGGAAGCGGCCGTGCGCGCGGAGAAGTGAACGGAAGCGGCCGCGTCTTACTCCTTCCTGCCAAGCGCCATATACAGAATATACAAAAAAAGGAAGCCAAGTAGGGCTTCCTTTTTTGTATGGATGCGCGCTATGCGGCATCCCTTCCGCAGCGGCAACGCCGATCGCGCCCCTTACCTTTCCAGCTGCGGATAGACCGTGTCCCAGAACGCGTCGAGCACGCCCTGCTGCCGCGTGTCCTGCGCATTGAGCACGGCGACGGCGCGGAGGTCGCGCAGCGCGATCGCAAACTTCGCGTACTTGCCGTCCGCGCGGAAGGAATTGTGCTGCCCGCGCCAGAACAGGAACCCATAGCCAAAGCGGTTGTCCGTCTTTTCTGCCGCGACGAAGGGCGCGGTCTCGACCTGCACGGCCTCGCTTTGCCGGATCCATTCCCGGCTCAGCACCTGCCGCCCGCCCTTCATCCCGTCGTTCAGGTACAGGCGGATGAAGGCCATAAGCTCGCTCGGGGAAATTTCCAGGCCGCCCGCGCCAAAGGTCATCCCGCGCGGGTCGGTTTCCCAATGCGGGCGTGCGATGCCGAGCGGCGAAAACAGCCGCGGCATCAGGTAGTCCACCAGGCTGCACCCCGCCTTGCGCTGCACAAGCACACCTGCGAGGTACGGGCCCATGTTGTTGTACTTGAAATGCGTGCCCGGGGCATACGGGAAGGGCTGCGCCAGGCAGAAGCGCACGAAGTCGTCCGTCCGCTCGGCCAGCTTTTCGCGGTCGCCGCCCATGAGGTACGCCGCATCCTGCCCCGGCGCCATCGTGAGCAGGTCGCGCACGGTGAGCTTTTGCAGGTTTTCCGGCGGATTTTCGGGCGCGTCCGCCGCGAAGTGCGAAAGCACCAGGTCCTCGAGCGCGAACAAGCCTTCCGCAAGCGCAAAGCCGACCGCGGCCGAGGTGAAGCTCTTGCTCACCGAATACTGGTTGCGCCGGTGCTCCGGCGCCCAGAAATGCCGCGCGACCTCCTGCCCATCCTGCTCCACGAGGATGGCCTCCATGTTCAAGTTTTCCGTTTGCACCCGCTCCAAAAACGGGGTCAAGTCGATCTTTGCCATGTGCGTTCTCCTTTTCTCCTTCATTCTTTCTGCGGCAGCCTGCACCGCACCGATCCCTTCTCCCTGCAAAAGGCCTGACCGCGCCTTACTCGTGCCGCTTGGCGGTGAGTCCGTCGACCTCTACCGCGATCACAGCGACCACCGCGGTCATCGCTTCGGAAAAGGCGAATTCGCGGCCCGCCTGCTGCCGCATGATGGCGTTCAAGCCCGCGGCCTTGTCCGCGTGCGTTTCCAACAGCCGCGCCCGGCCCTCGCCCATCACGCTCTCAAAGCGGCAGGAATAGGTGCAGGGCGTCTCGGCATCGGCGGCGTAGACCTCTGCCGCGCAGTCCATCTCGAACGCGACGCGCGGGTTTTGCCGGATGGCCTCGATCTTGCGGCCCTCGTGGGCGCTGTGAAAATACAGCGTATAGTGCCCCTCGCGCACCGCATAGCCGAAATTCAGCGGCACGATGTATGGCCCGGCCTCGTCAAAAAGCCCCAGGCGGCACACGCGGCATTTTTTCATGATTTCCTCTATCTCGTCCGGCAGGCTGACCTGCCGATCCCTCCGGCGCATGGCGTATTGCATCGGCGCACCTCACTCTACAATCTGGAGCTCGCGCGGGTAGTGGTTGAGCGTCTCCGCCCCGTCCGCCGTGACGAGCACGAGGTCCTCGATGCGCACGCCGAACTTGCCCGAAAGGTAGATGCCCGGTTCGATGGAAAAGCACATGCCCTCCTCCACGAGCTGCATATTGTTGGCGGAAACGGAGGGCTCCTCGTGCAGCCCGAGGCCGATGCTGTGCCCCAGGCGGTGCGTGAAGGATTCCCCGTAGCCACAGGAAGCAATATAATCGCGCGCCGCGGCGTCGATGGAGGCGAAGCTCACGCCCGGCTTGGCCGCCGCCCGCCCGCGCCGGTTGGCCTCGCGCACGATCTCATAGACCTTTTTCTGTTCCTCCGTCGCACTCCCGAAAAAGAAGGTGCGCGTCATGTCCGAAAAATACCCGTCCGTCGCCTGCCCCGCGTCCACGAGCACGAGGTCGCCGCGCTTGAGCTTCGCCGTGCCGTTCACATGGTGCGGTTCGGCCGCGCCCGCGGAAAAGCCCACGAGCGGCTCCCACGGCTCGCCTACCTTGCGGTATTCCGCAAGCAGCAGCTCCGCCAGCTCCAGCTCCGTCATGCCCTCGCGCAGCATGCCCGGCACCTTGGCGATCACCTCGTCGTTGAGGCGCGATGCGCGGCGCATGGCCTCCTGTTCGGCGGCGTCCTTGATCATCCGCGTCTGCTCGACAACGAAGGAACCGTTTTTGGGCACGATGTCCGGCCGCTGCTCCAAAATTTCAATCAGGAACTGCGCGTACAAAAAGCGGTCGATGCCGACCGGCCCGGCGGGCAGGAAGGCGGCGAGGCCGGCCGTCGCGACATCGGTGTCGTCGTGATACACGACCGAAAAGCCGCTTCCCGGCTCGATCGGGAACAGGCGGTTGACGAACAGCACGGCGTCACCCTCCGCCGGGATGGCGAGCGCCATCAGCCGTTCGCCCACATGCGCCACATGGCGGTCGATGAGGTAGCCGATGGAGATGGGGTCGGACACGACGGTGACGGGCAATCCCGCCGCACGGAGCTTTTCGCGCACGCGCTGCATGCGCGCTTGGAATCGATTCTGCATAGGAAACCCTCCGGTTCTTTTTTCTCTATCTTAGCACACTTTCGCGCGGTTTCCCATAGGAAACCGCGGTGGGAAGGGAGAATTTTCCGGGGGACGCGACGCGGAAGGGCGGAGAGGTGCCCCGTCAAGATTTGCGCAGGAGGTACGCAGAAAGACGAGAGGCGGGGAGGGATTCTCCCGTCAAGAGGTGTGGAAAAGAGATACGGAAAAGAAAGCGGAATGGGAGGATGCATGGATAAAGGGACGCCGAACAGGCCGTCGCGCCTGACGCTTTTTTATTTCATTTCTGCATTTTTGGGAAAAAAGGCTTGACCTGTAGTGCGCTACAGGGTCTATCCTTTATGGGATCCCCCGCCCACGGGGAAGCGGGCGCCCGGGCGGCCGCGGCAGATGCTCGCGGGACGCGCGGCGGAATTTTGCAAAAAGCGGAAAGGCACGCCTGTAAATACCGGGCGCTCATGGAATTTCCGCCGAACGCCGCCGGTGGCCTTCCCGCCGCACCAACCAATCGAACATTTTGCAGCGGCCGCGCGAAGCTCCGCGCTACTCACCATTCGCGGCCTGGCGTCCTTTTTGGCGCTGTTCGTCGTCACGCAATATACCAGCAAGCTCGGCCTGCGGGCGGGCATCTCGCTCGGCACGCTCGCGACCGCGCTCGGCTTCCTGTTCTATGCCATTGCGGGCAAGAGCTACCTGCTCTACTGCGTTCCCCAAATAAACGAAACCTCCCGTCGTGCGCGGGAGGTTTTTTGGGGGGAGGATATTGCGGGAAATTCCTCCCAAACGGTTTGAAAAAAGGCATCGGCGCAGACGCGAGGTTGCTGCGCAAGGGGATGGGCAGAGATAAAGAAGCCATGCCCATCGCACCTTTGCCCGCAAGGTTGCTGCGTACACGAAAAGGAGATCGGGAGCTGCGAAGATGGCCCGATATCCAAGGTGAGCAGTCCACGCGCGGGAGGTTCGTGGAACCGCTTTGCCGATGCCAGAAAGCTGGGGCGGGTGTCATAGATGCAATAAGAAAGTTGATGGAAAAAAAGACCGGTTTTGGCAGAAAAATTTCCTTCTTTCGCGCGGCCGGGCAGGAGATGGAGCAAGGGGCGGCGAATAATGGAATATATGGAAGGAGGTTCCTCATGCGCCACATCGATCGCACAAAATCCCGCTTGGATGGGCCGTTTTCTGTGCCGTCCGAAGCCGGGCGTCCGCGCGGAAAATTCCGCCCGCACCGGCTGCGTTTTGCAGACTTGCTGCTCCGCTTCTTTGCCGTCGGCCTGCCCGCCGTCTGCCTGTTCTCTGCCTATCCGTTTCTCGTCGCACGCGCCGGGCTGTCTTTTTTTGCCGCCGGGCTGCCGGTCGCGTTGTTCCTATTCGCGATCGGCGCCGGGGACGACCTCCCGCAAGTGCTGGGGGCAAGCTTCCTGTTGCTTCCGCCCGCGTTTGTGTGGGCATGCCGGACATATTCCCTGCAAACAATCCTCCTTGCGGCCGCGGGGACAGCCGTCCTGGGGAGCGGGCTCGCGCAAGGGATACGCCTTCGTTTGCGGCGCGGAGGGAATCGCCATCCCGCGGAAACATTCTCCACAGGCGCAGTGGATGTAGTCCCCACCATACATAGCCCCATGCAGACAGCTTGCGAGCACGCCTTCATCGTCGGAGGGCCCGCCTCCCGCACAAGCGCCCCCACCCAACGCAATGGAGAGCACGCATTCACTCCCCCAAAAGACCCCAAAGCGCCAAATCCCGCCCGCACTTTATCGGATGAGATCGCCCCGGGAGACCCCGGAATGCCGGGCAATGCCATTGTGCGTGCGCTCCACGCCGTTTGCCTGTGCCTTGCCGCGGCGCTCGGCGTGGGTGGGCTGCCATCCTGCCTTTCCCCGGATGCCCCCGGCGCGGCGGCCTTCCTCGTCCCGCAGGCACTGGGCGCGGGGCTGTTGCTCGGGGCAGGGATGCTCCGCGCCCGCAAAACAGCGGCGCGACGGCATGCCTCCGCGCAATTCACCATGCATCCAAAGGCACATCGTTTCAGCAGTGTGGCACGACAGCGCATTCCCGCACAGCCCGCCCCACATTCAAACGCATGCCATTGCAGCCACGCGACACGGCAGCGCAGCTCCACGCAGCTCGCCGCGCATCCGGCGGCATCTCTCTGCGGCGGCGCGGCGCTGTTGGGCGCTTTGCTCGCCTGTCTCACCGCGTGGGGCCGACTCTCCGTCCATTTCGCCGGGTGGAGTGGGCTGCCATTGGGCATCCTCTGCGGCGTGTCGTTTGGCGCAGCCTGCGCGCCGCTGTACCGCGCGATGTGCGAGGAACCGCCCGCCCTGCGCGCCCTTTGCCGCCTGACCATGCTCCTGGGCGGGGCGCTCCCCGGCCTGTTCCGAGACACCGGGCACTCGTTTGCAGCTCCCGTCGGCGCGGCGCTGTTCGCCCTGTTGGCGCTCGGGCTATGCGCGCCGCCCGACGCAGGCGATTGAGAAGCGCGCCGCACTTCACTTTCATCGCCGCCTGCCATCCGCCCAAAAAAAGAAAGACGATAGGCCGCCTGCTAAGATACAGGAAGTTTTTAGGTGAACTTTGCCGATGCCAGAAAGCCGGAACAAGTGTCGTCCCCGCAAAATCCTGGCTGCACACGAAGGGAAACCGCTTTGCCGATGCCGAAACATCGGGCAAATGTCATGGACGCATGGGGACAGGCAGTGGCCGACAATGATGGGGACGGAGCGTGGCGCTGGGGATGATGTCACGGCTCACCGCCTCCCCGCCGCAGGGGCTTCCCCTTTCCCCCGCCGCGTGGTAGGATAGAGTTGATCACGCCGCACCCCGGCGCACACAGGAGGACAAACCATGGAAATTCGGCCGCTGGACCCCGCCGCCTATGCGGGGAAACGCTTCACCGCCCGCTATCAAACCGCGGGGTATTACGACATCCGCGCCCAAAAGGATGGCTTTCACATCGAGCATCGGCCGTTCCCGTCGCCGGTATGGCGCTCCTTCGACGACGAATTTTTCGGCGAATGCCTGGAGGACCCGGTCGCGTTCGGCGCGTTCGAGGGCGACACGCTCGTGGGGTATGCCGAAGGTTCGCGCGAGAGCTGGAACAACCGCTTCCGCCTCTCGAACATCTGCGTGTTCGACGACGCCGTGCGCGGGAGTGGCGTGGGAAGCAAGCTCCTCGCCGCCATCGAGGGCGCAGCGCAGGCGGCTGGCGCGCGCATGCTCGTGCTCGAAACACAGTCCTGCAACGAAAACGCGATCGCGTTCTACCGCAAAAACGGCTTTCAAATGATCGGCTTCGACCTGTATGCCTATTCCAACGACGACCCCGCGCGGCAGGAGGTGCGCATCGAGATGGGCAAAAAGCTGTGACCCCGCCCCTTGCCCGGCGCGCCGGTTTGTAGTATGCTGTTCCAAATCCCCGCCCCGGCGGGAAGGCAGGAGGGCGCCGTGTACCGCCCGTTTGAAAAGCGCGAAAATGTCCTGTACAGCGACCCGGTCTACCTCCTGAGCGAGCGGGACGAGGTCCGATGCTACTTCCCCACGCCCTTCCGCTTCCCGCTTGGCGAACACGAATCGGTGCAGTTCGTCCACGACGGCAAGGTGTACCTGGAAAACTGGGTCGAGGAAGGCTGGGACGACGCACAGGACCGCGCGACCGAAGATTCCCGCATGTATTCCGAAACGGTCGTGCGCGACGTTTCGGGCCGGAAGCTCTCGCGCGAGGTGGGCGGGCTCTTTCCATCCGCGGACGGCGACGGGTGGATGGCCTGATTTTTCCATCGAAAGGAGGACGCATGTCCCGCACATCTCCCCGCAAATTGCATATCGAGGCGCTGCGCATCGTCGCCGCGCTGTTCGTCCTCCTCAACCACACGGGCGAAGAGGGCTTCTTTTTGTTCGCCGCGCAGCCGGCGACTTCCCCGCTTTGTTGGGCATACCTGTCCCTAAGCATCCTGTGCAAGGCAGCTGTGCCGCTGTTTTTCATGGCAAGCGGCGCGTTGCTCCTGACCGATAGGCGAGAGGAACCGCCGCACGTCACGCTGACCCGGCGCGCCGGGCGCATGGCCGCGGTGCTCCTTCTCACCTCGCTCGGGTATGAAATCTGGCACTGCCGCCTGTGGGAAACGCCCTTTTCGGTGCTGCACTTTTTGGAAGGGCTGTATCAGGGCAGCATCTGCACGCCGCTGTGGTACCTGTACGCCTACCTCGGGATGCTCGTCTGCCTGCCCCTGCTGCGGCGGTTGGCGCAGGGGCTTCGGGACGCGGAATTTCGCTACTGGATCCGCTGCCTGCTCCTGTTCCAGGGCGTCGTCCCCGTGGCGGCCGCGCTGCTCTGGCCGGACGGTGCGCCGGCAAGCGGGTTTTCGCTCGGCTGGGCGGCCATGCAGGCGGTGTGCTACCCCTGCCTCGGGTATTTCGCGGAGCACCGCGTGCCGCGGGAGGCGCTGTCCCATAAGGCGATGGGCAAGCTGGCGGCCGGGTGCCTCGCGGGCGTCGGTGTGAGCGCGGCGCTCACCCTCCTCGCCGCCCGGCGCAGCGGGATATGCACCGAGGCGCAAAGCCAGAGCTTTTTCACGCTGTTTACGCCGCTCTACGCGTTGACGATCTACCTCGGACTGCGCCGCCTGTGTTTGCCGCGTCCCGCTGCGGGGGATGTTCTACCCGGGCGGTCGAAGTCGTGTCATGTCGCAGAGGATGTTCTGCAAAAGAGTTGCGGAGCAGATCCGGATGGCGTACCGCGCACCGTTGCGAGATCCCGCTGGGCGCGGCTGCTCTGCGCCGCGGGCGAGGGCACCTTCTTTCTCTACCTCTCGCATGTGTGGATCATGAATCTGCCGCTGCTGCGTGCGCTGCGGACGGCGCTTTGCCCGGTGCTGGGCGAGATGGGCGCGACGCTTGCCTACCTGATCGCCGTGTTCTTGGTGGGCGACCTCGCCGGGTGGGCGCTGCGGCGCGTGCCCGGGGTGCGCAAGCTGCTGTAGGCCGCACTCCGGGGACAGACCGCGCATCCTGTCAGACATTGCGCGCGGGCCGCCCCGCAAAAGCAAAATGCACAAGTTCCCAACGAAACGCTTTGCCGCGCCGGAGAACATCTCTCCTCGTTCGCCCCGCTGCGAAAAGCCGTCCGATGGACAAGGCGCCACCCGGTTCCGTCGGAAAAGAGAACATTCGTGAAAGATTTCTGAAGTCGGTGAAGTCACACGCCACAACCCTCGCCGGGCATTGTACACAGGCAGTCCATTGCCCGCGGGGTATCATAGCCCTTACCCATCCCGGCAAGGCTCGCCGAATCAATACCTTGCCCGCAGAGTGCAGAAAGCCCTGCCCGGTCAAGGCATCCGGCCTATTTCGGCAAGACCATGCGCGCCCCTTCCGGAGCTTTCCGCGAGCCGGTATATTGCGCCCACACAAAAACCCGCCCGCGGGAAGTCGTTCCCGGGACGGATTTTTTGATGTTTTTCTTTATGCGCGACCGTTTGCCTGCGCAATTTTTCAACGCACGCCATGGCTTTCGCCGCCGGGCATTGCCCCCCGCCGCCGCTTACTTTCCGACGGTATATCCCGCCTGCTCGACCGCGGCCCGGACGGCCTCGTCCGAAACTTCCGCATTCAGGTGCAGCGTCGCCTGCTTGTCCTCGAGGCTGACTTCGGCCGCGTCCACCTGCGGGAGCGCCTCCAGCGCCGCCTTCACATGCGCCACGCAGTGCATGCACATCATGCCGTTCACCTTCACCATCTTCGTCATATCGGTTTCTCCTTTCGCTTGTTCGCCCACCGGGCAAATTTTCTCTACAGCAGCCGCATCCTTTCCGGCCACAGCTTCCGCCATCGGGCAGCCTTTCTTCGCGCCCTCTCCGTTCGCGGAAAGGGGGCAGGCCGCCTTTGCCTCCGCGTCCTCCTGCGCCGGGGCGCTTTCCTGCGAAGCATTCCCCGCCACCGGGCAGGCCGTTTCTTCCTTCGCGGAAGTTTCCGCGCCCGCCGCGCCGTTCGCCTTGCCCTTGCGCCCTTCGCGCCAGCGCAGCCGGAGCGCGTTCGAGACGACGAATACGGACGAGAAGCTCATCGCCGCCGACCCGAGCATGGGCGACAGCTTGACGCCAAACGCCGGGTACAGCGCGCCCGCCGCCACCGGGATGCCGATGCAGTTATAGAAGAACGCCCAGAACAGGTTCTGCCGGATGATGCGCATCGTCTTGCGCCCAAGCGCAATGGCCTGCGCGACATCGCGGATGTCGCTCTTCATAAGCACGACCTGGGCGCTCTCCATCGCGATGTCCGTGCCCGCGCCCACCGCGATGCCGACATCCGCCTCCGCAAGCGCCGGGGCGTCGTTGATGCCGTCGCCCACCATCGCCACGACGCGGCCCTCCTGCCGGAGCTTGGCCACGACGGCGTGCTTTTGCTCGGGCAAGACATCTGCAATCGCCTGCTCCATGCCGAGCTGCCGCCGCACCGCCTCCGCCGTGCGCGCATTGTCGCCCGTGAGCATGATCGCATGGATGCCCATGTTTTTCAGCCGCTCGATCGCCTCGCGGCTCGTCGCCTTGGGGAGGTCGGCCGCCGCGATGACGCCCAGCGCCCGGCCGTCCGCCGCGAAATACAGGGGCGTCTTGCCCTCCTGCGCCAGGCGTTCCGCCGCCCGGGAAAGCGCCGCCGTGTCCACGCCCCGTTCGGACAAGAACGCGCGGTTGCCGCCGAGGCAGGCGCGGTGTTCCACCTTGCCCGCAACGCCGCGCCCCGGGACGACCGAAAAGTCCTCCGCCGCCGCGAAGGAAACGCCGTCCGCCGCTGCCTTGTCCAAAATCGCCCCCGCGAGCGGGTGCTCAGAGGGCTGCTCCAGCGCCGCCGCCACGCGCAGCAATTCCGCCGCGTCCACGCCCGCCGCCGGGCACAGGTCGGTCACGCGCGGCTTGCCCTCGGTGAGCGTGCCTGTCTTGTCCAGCACGACGGTATCCACGCCCGCGAGCCGCTCGATGGCCTCCGCCGACTTCAGGAGGATGCCCTGGCTCGCGCCCGCGCCCGTCGAGGCCATGATCGCCACCGGCGTCGCCAGCCCGAGCGCGCACGGGCAGGAGATGACGAGCACCGCGATCGCGCAGTTAAATGCGAATTCAAACCCCGCGCCCGTAAGCAGCCACACCGCGAGCGTCACCGCCGAGATGCCCATCACGACCGGCACGAACACGCCCGCGATCTTGTCCGCCAGGCGCGAGATCGGCGCCTTGGAGGCCGCCGCCTGTTCCACGAGCGCGATGATGCCCGACAGCGTCGTGTCCTGCCCCACCTTTTCCGCGCGCATCGTGAAATAGCCCGCGCGGTTGATGCAGGCCGCCGCGACGGCGTCGCCCACCGTCTTTTCCTCGGGGATGGATTCGCCCGTGAGGGCGGACGCATCGACCGCCCCATGCCCGGACAGGATGACCCCGTCCACCGCGATGGCCTCGCCCGCGCGCACGACCAAGATGTCGCCCACCGCGACCTGCTCCGCCGGGATGCGCACCTCCGCCCCGTCGCGCAGCACCGTGGCTTCCTTGGGCGCGAGGTTTAAAAGCTTGCTGATCGCCTCGGTCGTCTTGCCGCGCGACCGCGCCTCCAAGAACTTGCCGAGCGAGATGAGCGTCAAGATCATGCCCGACGCCTCGAAATACAGGTCATGCATGTAGGTCTCGACCACCGCCGTGTCGCCATGCCCCAGCCCCCACGCCATGCGGAAGATGGCGAAGATGCCATAGAAAAGCGCCGACCCCGACCCCACGGCGATGAGCGTGTCCATGTTGGGCGCACCGTGGAAGAGTTTCTTTAACCCGCTCTCAAAATACTGCCGGTTGAGGTACAGGATGGGCAGCAGCAGCAAAAACTGCGTGAATGCATACACCACGCTGTTCTCCACCCCGTGGAAGAGGTGGTGCAGAAACCTCGGCGCGGGCAGCATATGGTACATCGCCACATACATGAGCGCCGCGAGCAGCACGATGGACGCCACGAGGCGATGCCTGGCCGCCTTCTGCGCCGCCGCGGCCTCGCGCTCCGCCGCGTTCTTGTCCGCCTTCGCCGCCGTCCCGCGCACCTTCGCGCCATAGCCCGACTTTTCCACGGCCGCCGCGATGGCCTCCGCCGTCGCCGGGGCGTCGAATTCGACCTCCAGCGTGTTGGTGAGCAGGCTGACCGACGCCGTGCGCACGCCCGCGACCTTGCCGGCCGCCTTTTCGACATGCGCCGCGCACGCCGCGCAGGTCATGCCCGTAATATCCAAAATCTGTTTCACAACAACTCCTTTCGGCGGATTTTACCGCCGTATTGCCGCCGCGGGAAGGCTTCCCGTCCGCCGGGGCGCAGGCTGAGCAATGCTACATCCCTACGCACTCCCCCGCCTATGCGCCGCCGACCTTCCTTTGCGGAAGTTTTCCGTCCGCGAAGATGCCAAATGCCCTCTTTGCGGGTAGGCCGGATGCGCCCTGCCTGGCCGCTTTCCCGCCGCGCGCCGCGTCAGTCCTTCTTGCCGAACAGGCGAACGAACAGGCCGGCCTTTTGGTATTCCTCCGTGCGGATGCCGCCCACGGTGTATCCCGCCGCCTCGATCGCCGCCTGGAGCTTTGCCTCGTCAATAGGCGCCTCCGCAAGGATGACCGTCTCGCCCTTTGCGTGCGAGGAGGTGACCTTTTTCACGGGGAACGCGCCCCGCACCGCGTCGTTGACATGCGCCTCGCACATGCCGCACTGCATGCCGTCTACCTGTAGCGTTATCTTCTGCATAACCGTTTCTCCTTATGCTAAATTTTGTATGTCAGGCCGCCTTTGGCGCTTCCCGCAACCTCTCCGGGCACCGCGCGCCGCCCCCGGCCGAGTGTTCACTTCAAAATCTTGTCCAGCACCGAGTATAATTCCGCCATCTTTTGCTGGCTATCGCCCATCTCCACCGCGCGGTTGACGCACATCTCCATGTGCGCCTTCAAGATCTCCTTGTTCGCGCGGTTGAGCACCGCCTGCGCCGCCAAAATCTGGTTGGAGATGTCGATGCAGTACCGATCCTCCTCCACCATGCGCAGGATGCCGTCCAACTGCCCCTTTGCCGTCTTTAGGAGCTTTTCCACCTTTGCCCGATCTGCCTTCACCGCGTCCTCCTTTTGCCCGATAGAGAGAAAGCTGCCCCGCGCGTTTACTTGGGCGGCATGCCCCCTTTGGCGGGATGTTCCCCTTGGCAGCGCGCCTGCGTTTGCAAAATGCCTGCGTGGGCGATGCGCCCGCCTAGGCAATCTACTCGCTCCAACGAGCAACCTCTGCCGCCAGAGGTTCTCCCCACTCGAGCATAGCACCCCCCTGGGGGGTGGTGTCTATGCATAGCATACTGCACCCCCCGCGGTTTGTCAAGCGAGCCGCGCGAAAAACGAAACCTTTCGTGCGGCGGCAAGATGCCGTGTTCGCGGCAGGCGTTTGGACAACCACGGATAACCCACCCTGCCCGCTCTATCGCGAAAACCCCTTCCGCAAAATGCCCGCGGCAGGCGTTTGGACGATATTTCCTTGTCCATGTGCCGGGGCGCGGCAGGCAGGCAACGCCGCTTTCTACCTGCGCCGCGTTTCCTCTGCCGAACGGCCTTTCCCGCATCCATATCTTTGTAGGTGATAGGTGCATTGGACCTGCGCCGCGCTTTCCGCCGCCTCCCCCGCCGGAGAGGCGCGCCCTTATCCGAGCAGGATGACGCCGCTTTGCGGCTCGTCCTCGTCCTTTGCCTTTTTTGCGCCCTCTGCCGCCGGGGCGGGCATCCCATACAGGTCGCGCACCACGCCCGTCATCTCGCGCAGCGTCGCGGCCATCTCCTTCATAGCCTTGCTATCCGCCTTGCGGAGCGTGACCTCGGTGGGCGGCTGGTCGCCCTTGCCGCCATAGACATAGCGATAGAACTGATCCTCGTCGGCCAGCGCGCGCTTCATCGCGCCGACAAAGTCCTTCGCCGTCTGCTGCAGCTCGCCAAGCTGCTGTGATTCCCTTCGCTTCATACTTCTCCTCCCCCTGGAGTATTTGATTTTGCGCCCAGCCGCAGGCAGGCCGCCAATGCCCACTCTAAAAAGCCTGCCCCGCCGAGCATTTTCCCCATCCGCCCAGCACTTTTCGGGCATGGTATGGGCATCCCCCCCCCCGCGGTGAATAGGCTTTCCGCCGCCTTCCCCGGCGGCTGCTCCGCCATTTTGGCAAAGGATGCCCCCCATTCCGCCCTTTTTCCCCGCCGCCTGCCGCCGGGGTTGTGTCTTTTTCCCGCCGGGGATTTTTGATTGCGGCATGTCACGGATATAGGCTGTGGGCTCCACCGCCTTATGGGTAGCATCGGCGTATCCCGCCGTTCACAAACGCATGGCCCTGCCACGCTTCCTGCGCCTTACTGTCCGTACTTCATCTCGGCCGCACTGGCGAGCGGGCAGCGCCGGAAATGGTACCGCGCGCAGATTTCCTCCTGCCAGGCCGTCTTTTGCTGCGTCTTTGCGAAGCGCATGGTCGTCGTGCTCCCCCAGGTGCAGCCCTCGCAGGTCAGGGTCTTGTCGTTTTCCCGCAGATAGAAGGGGCATACCGTCGTCGCGCCCCCGGTGTAGTGGCTCATATTTCCTCCTGTT
Organism: uncultured Eubacteriales bacterium; assembly: GCA_948468985.1. Lineage (GTDB taxonomy): Bacteria > Bacillota > Clostridia > Christensenellales > Christensenellaceae > QANA01. The sequence goes on from CAOKKG010000006.1 coordinate 20,505, forward strand.
CTGCCCGCAAAAGGGCCTCGATTGGGTCATTGACCATCCGCAAAAGCTCCTGTTCCCGCCGGCTGGGCGGTCCGGTGCCTCCCTCGTCCACCGGCGGCGGGAGGGGCGTCTCCTCCCACCGGTGGTCGGCCAGCCAATTTGCGGCGCGCGGAACAAAGCGCCCCCGTTCCTTGCGCCAGTTCTCGTTTTTGCATTGCTCCGCCAGGGCCGCAAGCAGCGTTTTCTGCTGCAAATAGGCCTCCTCGCGCAGATACGCCTCGAGCGCCTCGGCGCGCCCCGCCTTTTTGGGATATTTTTCCCAGAATTCAGAAAAAGCCTCTCGCGCTCGCGCGCCTTCTGTGGCTCCCGCAGGGGCCGCAGGGATTGTGTGCAGATTGGATTTGCGAGAGCGAGTTGGATTCCGATTCGGATTCGGATTCGGATTGGGATTGGATTCGGATTCTAGCCGCAATCTGTTCCGTTCTGCGGCAGACTGCGGCAGGTCGCGGCATTCTGCGGCAGGTCGCGGCAGGTCGCAGCATTCTGCGGCAGGTCGCGGCAGGTCGCGGCATTCTGCGGCAGGTCGCGCTATGGCGAAGTTTGCCTGTGCGCCAGACTGCCCCGGCATCGCACCCGGAGGAACTTGGACGGAACCCGCCATATAATATGGACGGTTTTCCGCCGGCGCGTTGCCGTGTGCGCCGAACTCTCCCCCGGCAGGATCGCCCCAGACAGTCCCGCCCGGCAACGCCGCCTGTGCATCCCCCGCATTGCCGGGAAGCATCTCCGCCACCTGCCCCGCGTCCGCGGTTTGCGTCGGCGAAACATGCGCTGCGACATGGCCCGGCCGCATCGCCGCCCCTGTCCCCGCTTGGGGCGATGCCACCTGCCCCGCGGCAGTCCCTTCCGGCAGGGCGCCTGCTGGCAAAACCACTTGTCCGCTTTCCGCATTGCCGGGAAGCGCATCCGCGGCGTGATACGCCAGCGAGATGCCCCGGCTCGCCTCGGCCGCGTCCGGCGGCGCGGGGTATTTGCTGCGCTGCGTGCGGATGCGCTGATGCTCGCCCCAGCCGCGCATCTGGATGTATTCCTTGCCCGCCACCGCATAGCGCAAGACGAGCCCCTCGCGCTCCAGCGCCGCGATGGCCGCGCGCATCTGCTCTGCGCCGACATCCCGCCGCGTGACGAACAGGCGCGAGCACAGCACATTGGCCCGCCCGTCCATCCGGCCGAAGTCGTCGCAATTGACGATGAGCCGCGCCAGCACCGTTTCCTCAAACGGCGTCAGGCGGTCGATCGTCTCGCTCGCACACCAGCTTTCCCGTATCAGTCGATCCGGCATTCCTCTTCCTCCCCTTCCCCAGGCTGCACGCAGTGCATGCAGGCATTGCATTCCCGATTGCCAAACAGGCAGCTCATCGCCATGGCCCGTCCTCCTTTGGTGCCCTCATTCTACCAATCTGCGCGGGCGATGACCATTATTTTTCCCTAACACTTGGCGCAAGTGTAAGGGTTTATTTACCCCGCTGTCTTTGCAAACGCGGGGAAAACGCGATATAATGAGAAAAATTCCCGCAGCAAAAAAGCGCCCCCGAGGGACGCCTGTTTTGCCTTTGGAAAGGAGCTTTTTCATGTTTCCTGCTTCCCGCGCGCGCCGCCGGGCCGCGCTGCTGCTCGCCGCCCTGTTCCTGGCCGCGATGTTTGCCGCCTGCGGGCGGATCGACACCCATTCCACCCTGCCCTCCTCTCTGCTGCCGGAGGCCGCGCACAGCCGCGCCTACTACACCAACATCCTGGGGAGCGGCAAGGACAAGTGGGACATCCTCGTCTACCTGAACGCCGCGGGCGCAGAGGACGCCGCGCTCGCCTCCAAGACGCTTGCCGAGCTGTTGTCCTTCGAGGCGGATGACCGCCTGACCGTCACGGTCGAGGTGTTCGGGACGGAGGACTGGCAGGGCGACTTCGTCTCGTCGCTGTCCGACCGCATCCGCATTTCAAAAAACGGCGTGCAGACGGCGGCCTATACGGGCTCTGCCGACCGGGGGAGCGCCGCGCACCTATCCGAATTCGTGACCGACACGCTTTCGGACAGCAAAGCCAACCGCCGCGCCCTGTTTTTGTGGGGGGACAACCCGCTTTCCGCGGCAGAGCTTGCGGAGGCGCTCAAGGATGCAAAGCTCGACCTCTTGGCGCTCAACACGCAGCCCGCCCATGCGTTTGAGGACGCCTATGTCCTGCGCGACGCGGCAGACCACCTGATCGCCGCCGCGGGCGAGACCGCTGTGCCCTGGGACTATGCGGGACTATTGTCCTTCTTAGAGCAGAATCCCTCCGCCCTCGTGCGCGACCTCGCGCGGCAGGTGCAGGGTGGCATGGCCGCCCACCCGGTCTTTGCCGCCATGGGGCGGGAGGCGGACATCTTCTGTGCCGACCTCACGCGCATAGAGGCCGTCGCGGGAGAGCTTTCCGGGCTGTTCGCGGAATCCGCCGCCGGGGTGCGGGAGGGCAAGTTCCTGGGCATCGCCCAGGCCCGCGCCGCCGCCAGCCTCTCCCGTACGCGCGTCAACCTGCGCGCCTTTGCGGGGGCGAATGCCTGCGCGCATTCCGCGCCGCTCGTCGAGGCGCTGGACGCCTGCCTCGCCTATACCTCCCGGGAGGGCCTGTCCTTTAGCCTCTACCTCCCCGAGGGCGTGGGGGCGGACCCGGACTTTGCCGCCGCGCTGTCGCGCTATGCCGCCGCGGGGCTGTCCTACACGGAATTTTTGCCGGCCTACCTGACCGCGGCTGCCGTGCAGGCGGGGGTGGACGCCGGGGCGGAGTCCTGGTACCTGGCCGAGGTCGCCCAGGTCTATCCGGCCGCCGATGCGAAATACCCCTCGGAGGAGGTGCCGCTTGCGCTCTCGGCAGGGCAGTTCGTGCTCGCGCTTTCCGAGGCGGAGGCGCACACCGTCGCCCGGGCGCAGCTCTATGCCTTTGCGGACACGGGGGAACACTACCTGCTGCTCGGCGAATCGCCGGTCACGCAGCGGGATGCGGAGGGCCGCCTGTGGGCGATGGCCGGGCAGGACGAATGGCTGTGCATCAACGCGCAACCCGTCTGCCGCTTCGCCTATGTGGGCGCGGACGGGGCGGAGCGCTTCCTCGTCCCCTGCCGCCGGAACGGGGCGGAGGCGCAGCTGCTCGTGAGCGGAGAGGAGGCCGCCTGGGCGATCACGGCGGCCGGGCCCTTTTCCGACGCGCAGGCGATCGCACCGGGCGACCTGTTGGAATTCCTCTACCCCCGCTATGCGTATGACGGCACGCCGCTCGAGACAGCGGCCTATGGCTACAAGGTTGCCGTGTCCGCCGCCTTACAGGTCTCTGCCGGGCAGGTAGACATCGGCGATGTGTTCCTCTGCTGCACGCTCACCGACCTCACGGGGCGGCAGGTCACGGGCGCGCGCGTCAACCTGCGCAACGCGATCATGGAGGGGTGAGAAAGGCGGAGGCATCCGTGCGGCGCTGTTCATTCCGCCTCGAACAGCAGCTCTGCCTCGCAGGTGAGGCCCATCGGCAGCGCATATACCCCTACGGCGCTGCGCGCGGGCAGCCCGGCTTCTTCCCCGAACAGTTGCAAAAACAGCTCGGACGCGCCGTTTAGGACATCCGGCTGATACGCGAATTCGGCGGAGCAGTTCACAAACCCCGTGAGCTTTACAAGCCGCCGCACGCGGTTCAGGTCATGGAGCGCCGCCTGCATGTTCGAAAGCAGGTTGCGCGCGCACAGCCGCGCGGCGTATCGGGCCTCGTCCAGCGTGCGGTCGACACCCACCTTGCCGCAGACCGCCTCCGCCCCGGCGACGCTCCCGCAGCCGGAACAGTACCACAAATTCCCGCCGAAGGGCTGCACCGGCCGGTACAGCCCGATTTTTTCCTGCACGGGCGGCAAGGTGACGCCCAGCGCCCGCATCCGTTCGTAAATGTCCTGTTTTTGCATAAAGTTCCCTCTCTTTTCTGCCAAATTCGCGGCCAGAGTCTGCCGCTTTCCTCCATTGTAGAGCACGGCCACCGCAAAGGCAAGCGCGCCCCGCGGCAGAAACGCCACATAAAAAACGGACGCCCGCAAGCGTCCGTTTTGTGTTGTTCGCCGTTTTACTTCTGCGCCTGCTCGCGGCCGCGTCTCGCCGCCTCCTCGCGCTGCCGGCAGGTTTCCGCCCAGCTCGGCATTTTCGAGAGAATGTCCGCAAGCTCCTGCATGTGCGAGGGGATGTCGATCTTCTGCGGGCACATCTCCATACACGCGCCGCACCCGAGGCAGGCCGTCGGCTGTTTGTCCGCCGGGAGGCTCTCCATGCGCATGCCGATGCCCATCTGCGCGCCGAACCGCGCTTCGTTTAGGCTGTTCATCATCATCGGGATGTCCAGCTCCATCGGGCAGCTGTCGCAGCAATACCGGCAGCCCGTGCAGGGCACGCTGTTCTTCATCCCTTCGCCGATGTCCAACAGCAGCGCATTCTCCGCGGCCGAAAGCGGCTGCATCGCGGCAAAGGTCTCCACATTCTGCTGCATTTGAACGAAATTGCTCATGCCGCTCAAGATGAGCTTGACGCCCGGGACGCCCGCAATCCAGCGGAACGCCCACTTTGCCGCCGTCCAATCCGGGTGCGCGGATCGGAGCCGCCCCATGTCCGCCGGGGACAGCGCCGCGAGCCGCCCGCCGCGCAGCGGTTCCATGACCCAGATTGGGATATTATGCGCGTTCAAAAGGTCGCATTTCGCCTTCGCGTCCTGCAAGGTCCAGTCCATGTAGTTGAGCTGAATCTGGCAGAACTCCATGTCCTTGCCGTACTTTTCCAAAAACCGGCGCAGGTTGTCCGGCTGCCCGTGGCTGGAAAAGCCGAGGTGCCGGATGCGCCCCAAACGCTTTTGTTTCAAAAAGTAGTCCACGATGCCCCACCGCGGGTCGAGGTAGGTGTCGATGGACATCTCGCACACATTGTGCAGCAGATAGAAGTCGAAATATTCTACGCCGCATTTTTGCAGCTGCTCCTCAAAGATCGCCGCCGGGTCATAGCGCTCGCTCAGCTGATGTCCCGGGTATTTCGTCGCGAGCAGGAAGCTCTCCCGCGGGTATTTTTCGAGCACGCGCCCCATCACCCGTTCGGATTCGCCGCCGTGGTAGGGGTATGCCGTGTCAAAGTAATTCACGCCATGCGACAGGGCGTATTCCGTCATTTCCGCCACCTGCGCCTCGATGATTTTGCCCGCCTCGTCCACCGGCAGGCGCATCGTGCCAAAGCCCAGCATGGACAGCTTTTCGCCGCAAGCCTCTGTATGGATCATGGTGCGTTCTCCCCCCTTCGTTCCTTACTGTCTTGTAAAGTTGGTGACCTTCTTCACATCCGCCGGGTGGTCAATGCCGTTTTGCCGCCCAAGCTCGATGCATTTGAGCATCCAGGCCATGTTCTTGCCGATGTTTTTCATCGTCTGCACGCCTTCCTCGTCCTCCGCGACCTCGGTTGCCTTCGCGCCGAACACATGGTTCCAATAGTTCGCCGTCACGATGGGCATGGAGCTGATGGAAAAGTGCTTGTTCACGACATCCATGGAGGCCACCTGCCCATTGCGCCGCGCGCTTAAGATCGCGGCCGCCGGCTTGAATTTGAAATTGCGCCCATACGCGAAAAAAGCGCGATCCATGACCGACAACAGCCGCCCCGTCGGGTGCGCATAGTACACGGGCGAGCCGAACACGAACCCGTCAAACTCCGCCGCGCGTTCCCCGATCTCTGCCGCAATGTCCGAAAAGACACACTTGCCCGTCTTGCCGCACTGCCGGCAATCGATGCAGTCCGCGACCGGCCCCTTGCCGAGCCAGAGGATCTCGGTCTCAATGCCCTCTTCCCGCAGGCTGTCCGCGACGATGCCGAGCGCCGTCGCCGTGCATCCGTCCTGCTTGGGGCTGCTGTTCACAAGCATCACTTTCATGGTTTTCTCCTCCTCCATTCCGTGTGCCGCACGCAAATCCGCCGTTTGCCCGGGCAGGCTTGCGCATTTGCGGCCGGGGCGTCTCGCTGGCCCTGCCGCCGGCACACTTTTCTGTTTTTATTTTACTACCTAGAGCGCACTCCAGGTCAAGGGCTTTTTCGCCGCCGCTTCCTCATACACGCCCACGACCGGGAAGGTATCCGCCGGCTGCCCACCGAGGGAGAGCGCCACTCTTCCTCCAAAATAGCATTCCCCCTCCCCACCTGTCAACTTTTCGGGCACAGAAAGAGGGCGTGCTTTGCATCCTGCCTTTGCGCCTCTGCCCGCTATGCAAAAAGTGCCCCCGCCCCCAAAACCCCACGCAAAAACCGGCGAAGCCGCCTCCGCCGGTTCTTTTGGTTTCCTTATACCCGCGTGGGATCGCAGGTGAGGTCGCACCCCAGCTTTTGGAAGGTGCGCTGATCCGCCGCCGAGAGCAGCACGCTCGAGTGCACCTGGCACCCGCGCAACGCGGGCAATTGGTGCAGCGCGCGCGCCGAAAGGTCGTTGTCCGCCGCCGTCGCCGACAGCGCGATCAGCACCTCGTCCGTGTGCAGGCGCGGGTTTTTGCTGCCGAGAAACTTCGTCTTGAGCTCCTGGATCGGTGCAATCGCCGCGGGCGAAAGGATCTTTTGCTCGTGCGGGATGCCCGCAAGCACCTTGATCGCGTTCACAAGCGCGGCAGAGCTCGCGCCCAGAAGGTCGGTCGTCTTGCCCGTGATGATGCGCCCGTCGCTCAGCTCAATCGCCACCGCAGGCGCGAGCGTCTCTTCCGCGCGCTGCCGCGCCGGGGGGACGGCCGGCCGGTCCTCCGGCGTCAAGCCCTCCTGGCTTAGGAGGAGCAAGATCTTCTGCACCTCGCCCGGCTCCCGCCGCCCCTCGGCCACGCCCGCCACCGCCTGGAAATACCGGCGGATGATCTCCTGATCCGACGCCTCGCGGCAGGCCGCGTCGTCAAAGATGCAGTTGCCCGCCATGTTGACGCCCATGTCCGTGGGCGAGGCATACGGGCTGCTCCCATAGATGCGCAGGAAGATCGCGTGCAGTACAGGGAAGATCTCCACATCGCGGTTGTAATTGACCGTCGTCACGCCATACGCCTTCCAATGGTAGGGGTCCAGCATGTTCACATCGTTTAAGTCGGCGGTCGCCGCCTCATAGGCGAGGTTGACCGGGTGGTCGAGCGGCAGGTTCCAGATCGGGAAGGTCTCGTACTTCGCATACCCCGCGCGCACGCCGCGCCGCAGCTCGTGGTACAGCTGCGACAGGCAGGTCGCCATCTTGCCGCTGCCCGGGCCGGGGGCGGTCACGACGACGAGCTGCCGCGTCGTTTCAATATAATCGTTCTTGCCGTACCCTTCCTCGCTCACGATGCGCGCGACATTGGCCGGGTATTCGGGGATGGTGTAGTGATGATACACCGCGACGCCAAGCTCTTTTAGCCGCGCTTCAAAGAGCACCGCGCTCCGCTGCGCGGCATACCGCGTGAGCACGACGCTGCCGACATACAGCCCCCGCCCGCGGAATTCCCCGATGAGGCGGATCACCTCGTTATCATACGTGAGCCCCAGGTCGGCGCGCACCTTGTTCTTTTCGATGTCCTCGGCGTTGACGGCGATGACGATCTCCGCCTCGTCCGCGAGCTGCGCCAGCATCTGCAATTTGCTGTCCGCCGCAAACCCGGGGAGTACCCGCGCCGCGTGATAGTCGTCGAACAGCTTGCCGCCGAATTCCAGATAGAGCTTGTTATCGAACTGCGCAATGCGGTCGCGGATGTGCGCGGACTGCATCGCGAGGTATTTTTCGTTGTCAAAACCGATCCTTGCCATACTTCCCCCGTCAAAAAAATCACTTTCTCTAGTGTAGCATTTTTCGCGCCGATTCTCAATTTTTTCTGCGCATTTTTTGCGGGAGGCGTTCTTGCCGCCTCCCCGCGGGCAAGACCTACCGCGTGTTCGAGGATAGCCCCCGGCCAGATGACGCGCCGCGTGCCCTCCGCCCGGGCCTTTTGCCTTCGCCAAGGCAGGCGCTTTCCCGGAAAGTTTTACGCGAAGCCGCGCCGGGCGTCCCACCCGCGCACAGAAAGGCCCCACCTCTTCGCCTCCCCCTGCCCCCTCCGGCATCCATGCCGCCAAAAAAAGCACGGAAAATGCTTCCGTGCTTTCTTCACTATACTGGTATTGCTTTTTCCTTGCGCATTCTTTGCGGGGATATGCCAAGACCCGCGTCCGGCAAGGCTGGTCGCCCAAGCTTTTGCCGCCCCGGCGTCAAGCCTTTGCGGCCTGCACCTGCTTCTTCTCGTGCGACTTAATATACTTCGTCCACTTGATGTACCCATAGGTCGTGTTCGTGAAATACCCGGCCTTTAGGATGAGCAGAATCCACTGCCCCGCCATGATGTTCAAAATCGTCTCGAGCAGGGTGCAGAGATACCACGCGATCCACTGCTCGCGGTAGCGGAACAGGATGAACAGCCCGTTCGCGATGCCCACCGCGCTGCAGCACGCGTCGAGGTAGCAGGACACGACCTCCAGCGTCGGGTTGCCCGAGAAAATGCCGTTGTACTCGATGAGCGTCAGCAAGTACCCGATGCCCACCGTCCAAACGGCGATCCCGGTCAGGATGAGCACCTCCTGCCACCCCGTAAGGCGGCGCACCTCGGTGAGCTCCTCCTGCTCGGCGTCCTTGTGCTTGTTCCACTGGATAAAGCTAATGATGTCGATCGGGATCCAGAAGAACAGCGTCGAGGCCATCGTCGCAAAGCGGTAGGACAGCACGAGGCAGATCGCGATCTCGGTAAGCTCCACCACGAGTGAGACCAGGAAGTTGTACTTGCTCTGCTTGGAGATCAACAGCTCACAGGCGACATTGCTGAAAATGTCGACCAGGTACAGCGCCATGATGACGCCGCCGTTGACGCCCTGCGTCTCTTCCTCGGGGAAGAGAAACGCGAACAAAATGGACAGACCTACGATGCTGAAAAACCAGACTTTTTCATAGGTCGTGAAGTAGTTCCAGAGCTTTTTTACACGCTCCTTGAAAGTCATAGAAAATCCTTCTTTCTAAAAAATAATTTCTTTCGAAATTTTTCACCAAATTTTCCCCGCCGGCAAACAGCGGTGTCCTTCGGGCATCGGGAGGCGGCCAAGGAGCGGCCCTGCGCGGCATCTTACCACACTGCCAAGCCAATTCCGGCTCTTTGCACGCGCACCTCTCCCGCCTGTTTCCCGCCGCAAAAAAGAGACGCCATCGGCCTCTCTTTTTGGAATAAACTGAGTATATCGGATTTTTTCTCTCTTGACAAGTCTTTGCTTTGCTGTGCGCCAACCCGGCTTGCCCGTCGGGGAATTTTCCGCCGTCCGCGTGGGCGCAAGGGCTCGCCGCCCATCCCAGACGCGCCTTACGCCCCCGCGGTTTCGTCCAGCAGATCGAGCATTTCCCCCGCGAGGTAGAGCGACCCGGCGCACACAATCATCGCGCCCGTCCCCCGGGCATACGCCGCCGCGCGGGCATACGCGTCCGCCGCGTCGCGGCAGACCTCCACCGGCGCCGCGCCCTGGAATACCTTCGCCAGCTCCGCCGCCGGGCGGCACCGGTCATAGGCCATCTGCGTCGCATACACGCGTTCGAACTGGTCCGCCGCCATCTCGCGGAAGTAGGACACATCCTTTTCGCGCATGGCCGCCGCGATCAAGACTTTGCGCCGCCCGGCATAGCGCGTGCGCAGCGTGTCGTGCAAAAACCGGAGCGAGTCCGCGTTGTGCGCGCCGTCCACGAGCACATCCGCCCCCGCGACATACTGCTGCCGCGCGGGCAGCACCGTCCGCCAAAGCCCCGCGCGCACGGCCTCCGGCGGGACGAAAATACCCGCCTCCCGGAGCAGCCCCGCCGTGCGCACGGCCGTCGCTGCGTTCACATACTGCATGCTCGCCGGGTTTTGGATGCGCAGATTTTCGACGCCGTCCACGGAAAAGCTCCCGTCCGGGTGCACGCAGAAATCCCCCGCGCGCACGGTCGAGAGCCGCGCACGCCGCAAAAAGCAGGTCGCCTCCACAATGTGCCGCACACGGTCGTCCTGTGGGGCAGAGATCACGCGCCCGCCCAGACGGATGGCCGCCGCCTTTTCGAGGGCGATCTTCTGGATCGTGTCGCCCAAAATCTCCATATGGTCCATGCCGATGCGCGTCAGGACGAGCGCCGCGCAGGGGAGCTTCGTTGCCGGGTCGTGCCGCCCGCCGAGCCCGGTCTCCATCACGGCGACCTCCACGCCCTGTTCCGCGAAATAGGCCATCGCGACCTGGAAAAACCTGCGGAAATACCCGGTCTCCATCGTTTCCCGCATGAGCCGCGCGAGGTCGGCGGAGGGGATGTCCGCCCCGTCGATGCTCACGCGCTCGTTTTCCCGCCGGATGTGCGGGGAAACGAACAATCCCGTCTTGTACCCCGCCGCCGAGATCATGTTGGCCAGGTAGGTCGAGGTCGACCCCTTGCCCTTGGTGCCTGCGATCTGAATGAACTTCATGCCTGCGCCCTTAACGCCTCCATAGACGCGAGCCGCTCCCGCGTCGCCTGGAGCATGCCGCGGTATTTTTCCAGCTTTTCGCGTTCCTCCGCCACGACGCGTTCCGGGGCCTTTGCCGTAAAGCGCTCGTTTTTGAGCTTGCCCTCCGCGCGCTTCACCTCGTTTTCGAGGTTGGAAAGCTCTTTCTGGAGCCGCGCCAGCTCCTTGTCCAGGTCGATGAGCTCGCCCAGGGGCAGGTACACCTTGCCCGCCGCCGTGATGGCCGCCGCGCACCCCGCCGGTTCCGCAAAGTCTGCCGGACAGAACACCGCTTCGCTCGCCATCGCGAGGCGGCAGATATACCCGCCTGCCTGTTCCAGCTCCGCCGCGCGGTCGGTCGCGATATATAGCTTCGCCTTGCGGCTCGGCGGGACATTCATCTGCGCACGCACATTGCGCACGCTGCGCGTGATCTCCATCACCGCCTCCATCGCCGCCGCCTCCGCCGGGAACGCGGGGATGTCCGCCGCCACCGGCCACGGCGCGATCATGATGCTCTCGCCCGCGTGCAGCAGCTCCACATAGATTTCCTCCGTGAGGAACGGCATGAGCGGGTGCAGCAGCTTGAGCGCATTTTGCAGCACATAGGACAGCACGCTCGCCGCCGTGTCCGCCGCGGCCGTGTCCTCGCCGTACAGCCGCGCCTTGCACATCTCGATGTACCAGTCGCAGAACTCACTCCAGATGAAGTCATATACCTTGCCGCTCGCGAGGCCGAGCTCGAACTTTTCCAGATTGTCCGTCACCGCCGCCGTCACTTCGGAAAGACGCGTCAGGATCCACTTGTCCGCGATGTCGAGGTCGAGCGAAGAAAGGTCGTCCGAGATCGTCCGCCCCTCGAGGTTCATGGCCACAAAGCGCGACGCGTTCCAGATCTTGTTTGCAAAGTTGCTGGCCGCACGCACCTTGGAATCATAAAACCGCATGTCGTTGCCGGGGCTCGTGCCCGCGGCGAGCGAGAAGCGCAGCGCGTCCGCGCCGTACTGCTCGATGACCTTCAGGGGATCGATGCCGTTTCCAAGCGACTTGCTCATCTTGCGGCCCTGGTCGTCGCGCACGATGCCGTGGATGTTCACATATTTGAACGGGATCTCGCCCATCGCCTCCAACCCGAACACGATCATGCGCGCCACCCAGAAGAAGATGATGTCATAGCCCGTCACGAGCACATCCGTGGGGTAGAAATATTTGAGTTCCGCCGTCTGTTCCGGCCAGCCCATTGTGGAGAACGGCCACAGCCCGGACGAGAACCAGGTGTCCAGCACATCCTCGTCCTGCCGCATGGGCGCGCCGCACTTGGGGCAGGTCGCCACATCTTCTTCAGATACGACGACCTCGCCGCACGCGTCGCAGTAATACGCCGGGATGCGGTGCCCCCACCAGAGCTGCCTTGAAATGCACCAATCGTGGATGTTCTCCATCCAGTTGAAATAGGTCTTGGCATACCGCTCGGGCACGAATTGGATACGCCCGTCGCGCACCGCCTCGATGGCGGGCTTCGCAAGCGGCTTCATCGATACGAACCACTGCGCCGAGATCATCGGCTCGATCGTCGTGCCGCAGCGGTAGCACTTGCCCACATTATGGCTGTAGTCCTCGATGCTCACCAAATTGCCGAGCGCGCGCAGTTCCTCCACGATCGCCTCGCGCGCAGCGAAGCGGTCCATGCCGGCGTACTTGCCGCCGTTTTCGTTGACCTTGCCCTCGTCTGACAGCACGCGGATCTTTTCCAGATTGTGGCGCTCCGCCACCTCAAAGTCGTTCGGGTCGTGCGCCGGGGTCATCTTGACCGCGCCCGTGCCGAATTCCATGTCCACATAGTCGTCCGCCACGACGGGGATGGGCCGGTTCACGATGGGCAGGATGACATTCTTGCCCACGATGTCCCGGTACCGCTCGTCCGCCGGGTTGACGGCCACGCCCGTGTCGCCGAGCATGGTCTCCGGCCGCGTCGTCGCGACCGTGAGGCTGCCGCTGCCGTCCTCGAGGTCATAGCGGATGTTCCACAGGTGCGACGCCTGATCCTCGTATTCCACCTCGACATCCGAAAGCGTCGTCTTGCACTTCGGGCACCAGTTGATGATGCGGCTGCCCTTATAGATGAGGCCCTTGTTGTACAGCTTGACGAACAGCGACTTCACCGCCTTGTTGCAGCCCTCGTCCATCGTGAAGCACTCGCGGTCCCAGTCGCAGGAGCACCCGAGCTTTTTCTGCTGCTGCACGATGCGCCCGCCGTACTGCGCCTTCCATGCCCATGCGCGCTCGAGGAAGCCCGCGCGGCCGACATCCTCCTTGGACAGGCCCTCCTCCTTCTTCATCTGCTCGACAATCTTGACCTCCGTCGCGATAGAGGCATGATCCGTCCCCGGCATCCACAGGGTCTCATAGCCCTGCATGCGCTTGAAGCGGATGATGGCGTCCTGGATCGTGCCGTCCAGCCCGTGGCCCATGTGCAGCTGCCCCGTGATGTTGGGCGGCGGCATGACGATGCTAAACGGCTTCTTGTCCGGGTTGGGCTTCGCGTGGAAATACCCCTTCTCCATCCACCGCGCATAGATGCGGTCCTCCACCTCGGCCGGGTCGTAGGCCTTTTTGATCTCCTTTGTGTTTTCCTGTGCTTCGCTCATGGTTTCTCTCCTTTTGCGTCCGCCGCGGGCAGGCGGCAGGCTTTCCCGCCCCGCGCGGCACTTTCACGATTTTGAATTTCCAATATTTCTATCAAATTTCTTCGGCAGCTTCCGCGCGGACTCCTTGCCTTGTGCGTTCGAGCGGCCTCTTGGGCGGCTTTTCAAAACAAAAAAGCCCTCACCCCAAAAGGGCGAGAGCCTCGCGTTACCACCTTTTTTCCCCCGCACATCGCTATGCGGGGCTTCGCGTCCACCAACATGGACGAGCCGGATACCGGCGGCCACCCGCTGCGCCAAGGGCGCAGAAGCTCCCAGGCGACTTCCCCGCTTCACCTGCCGCCGCCCTCTCAGCAAACCGGGCCGCTCTCTTGTGCCGTGCAGGCGGGTACTCCTCCTGTTCCTCGCTTGTCGATTCGTTTTTCCTTATGATAGCAGATTTCCCGCCGCGCGTAAAGCCCCTTTTCGCGCCGTCCGCCCGGCGTTTTTCCGGTTTCGCCGCGCCCGGATTTCCCGCCCGCTTCGCGTCCGGCCGCTTTCCGCCCGTTTCGCGCTCTGTCAGGACTTCTTCGGGAACATCTTGTCCCAGCTCCGCCATGCGTACTGCACCATGCTGGCCACGCTCCCTGCAAGCGCCACATAGACGAACACCCGGTAAAACGGGAGGTATTCGTGCAAAAAGCAGGTGCCGATCGCCGTGTTGAACACAAAGGCCGCGATCTTGCCAAAGCGGTTAGAGGGCAGCACCACGCGGCTGTTCTTGGCCGTCAAAAGTCCGCCCAGCAGCATCAAGAGCTCCTTTACAAAGATCACGACCGTCACGCCGAGCGGCAACACGCCCTTCACCGTGAACGCGACGATGACCCACACCGCCATCATCTTGTCCGCCAAGGGATCGAGGAAGATGCCAAGCTGCGTGATGAGCTGATACCGCCGGGCGATGTATCCGTCCAACAGGTCGGTGAGGCAGGCCGCAAGAAAGCAGACAAACGCCCAAAGCGTCCTGTCCGAGAGCAGCAGCCAGACGACGACCGGCACCAGCAGCAGGCGGACAAGCGCGAGGATGTTCGGTAAATTTACAATCTTTTCCTTTTGCACCGTGCGATTCCTCCGCATTTTTCCAAATTTACATACATGTTTCATTATACCGCCGAAAAGTCCGCTTTTCAAGCAGTTTTTCGGCGGTGGCGGCGGCGCGTGCCCCGCCTTGGCATCTCGCCGCCCTTCTTTCCCGTTTCTGCTCGGTTGCCCTTCCTCCCAGGCCGGCAAGGTCGTTTCCATCCCTCCTTCCCGGGGGTAAGTTCCGTTACGCCCCGATCGTCCGATTTCCCTCGCATTTGCCGTCTCTTGTTCTGTCCCGCGCGCACCTTCTGCCCTTCCCGGGGGTAGGCGCGCGCGGCGTTTTGTTGTATAATGGCCTTACTATGGAAAGGAGCCTTGATTGCATGCAATCCTATACCCTCGGCATCGACATCGGCGGCACCAAGATTGCGCTCGGCGCACTCTCGAATGCATTTCACCTGCTCGCCCGCCGCGAATTCCCCTATGACCCCGCGCGCACGGCGGAGGATACCTTTGCCCGCCTTGCGGCGCAGATCCGGGACTGCCTCTCGGACGCGGGCGCGGAGGCCGCGGCAGTCACGCATGTGGGCGTCGGGCTGCCCGGCGTGCTCTCGCCCGACCGGCGGTCGCTCAAGTTCGCGCCCAACGCCGCGCTGTTCAACGCCTTCCCGCTCTATGACGCGCTGCAATCGCTGTTCCCGGGCGCGGCGCTGCGCATGGAAAACGACGCCAACGCCGCCTGCCTCGCGGAGAGCCGCCTGGGCGCGGGACAGGGCTTTAGAAACATGCTCTACGCGACCATCTCCACCGGCATCGGCTGCGGGCTCATTCTGGACGGCAAGCTGTACCGCGGGAGCCGCTTTTCTGCGGGGGAGATCGGGCACATGCGCATCTACCCCGGCGGCGAGGCCTGCGGCTGCGGCGGGCAGGGCTGTGCGGAGGCCTATGCCGGCGGCGCGAACTACCCCCGGCGCATCCGGCGGCGCATCGACGCGGGGGAGGAGACCGCGATGACCGCCCTGGCGGCGAAACACGGCGGCGCGATCGACGGGCGCGTGCTCTCCGCCGCGCTTTCCGCGGGCGACCCGATGGCGCGGGAGGTGTTCGGCGAAATCTGCGCCGCGCTCGGGCTACTCTTCTATAACATCAACAAGCTGCTCGACCTGGACGCATTCGTGCTGGGCGGCGGGCTCACCAACCTCGGCGAACCGCTGTTCGACGGCGTCCGGCGGGAATACGCCGCGCTTTGCACGCCGATGGACGACCCGGCGGGCGGCCGGTTTTTGCCCGCGCACTTCTCCTCGGCCGAGATCGGCATCTTCGGCGCGGCCATGGCGGCGCATCCGGCATAAAGGCAGGCGGGCGACCATCACCGGCGGCGAGTCCGTCGGCAAGATGTGCGACCGCCACCGGCGGCAGGCCTCTTGGCGCATCCGGCGTAAAGCCGGGCAGCAAGAACCGTTTGCCCCGGCCGGGTGGTCTCAACACATTTCTCGCTCTCTTTGCAAACGCACCTCCGTTTCCGCAAAACACATCTTCGATAAAAATTTTACCACAGAAAGGAACTTCCTTTATATGGATACCAATTCCATCGTTTCCCAAAACTACGCTGCCTGGCGGCAGGCGCTCCCCGCGCTTGCGGACGAGCTTTCCCTTCTCGCGGAGGATCCGGCGCAGCTCTCGGACAGCTTCTACCGCTTTTTGGAATTCGGCACCGCCGGCATGCGCGGCGTGCTGGGGCTCGGCACCAACCGCATGAACCTCTACACCGTGCGCCGGGCGACGGCGGGGCTGGCCCGCTACCTAAAAAAGACGGGGCAGGCGGGCGGCCGCGTCGCCATCGCCTATGATTCCCGGCAAAACAGCGAGCTGTTCGCGCGCGACACCGCGCTGTTGCTCGCGGCGTTCGGCATCCAGTCGCTTCTCTATTCCACGCTGCACAGCGTGCCGCAGCTATCTTACACCATCCTGAAAAAAGGCTGCGTCGCCGGGGTGGTCATCACGGCCAGCCACAACCCGCCCGAATACAACGGGTACAAGCTCTACGGCGCAGACGGCGGGCAGATGGCCGAACAGCCCGCCCGCGAAGTCACCGCCTGCATCGAGGCGGCGGACGATTACCTCACCCTCTCGCCCATGGCAGAGGCCGAGGCGGTAAAAAAAGGCCTGCTCACCTATCTGGGCGCGGAGATGGACGCGGCGTACTATGCCGATGTGCTCTCGCTCGTCCGGGAACGCGACGCCATCCGCGACTATGCCCCCGCCTTCCGCGCGGTGTACACACCCCTGTTCGGCACGGGCCGCGCGCCGGTCACCCACATGCTGTCCGCGCTCGGCATCCGCTATTCGCTCGTCGAGGCGCAGGCGGAACCGAACGGGCATTTCCCGGGACTTTCCGCCCCCAATCCCGAAAACCCCGAGGCGTTCTCCCTCGCGATCCGGCAGGCCGACGCCGAGGGCGCAAACCTCATCCTCGCGACCGACCCGGACTGCGACCGGTTGGGCGTCGCCGTGCGAAACGCCGCGGGCGCGTGGCAGATTTTGACGGGCAACGAGATCGGCTGCCTGCTGTTGGAGCACCTCGCCTCCACCCGGCCGCTCTATCCGGACAGCTTCGCCGTCAAGTCCATCGTGTCCTCGCTGCTCGCGGACCGCATCGCCGCCGCGCACGGTGTGCAGATGCGGCAGGTCCTGACCGGCTTCAAATACATCGCGCAGCAGATCGCACAGTCGGTTTCGTCCGGCGAGGGGCATTTCCTGTTTGGCTTTGAGGAAAGCTACGGATTTTTGGGCGGCACCTTCGTGCGCGACAAGGACGCCGCCATGGCGACCGTGCTGCTCGCCGAGGCGGCCTGCTGCTATGCGCGCCGGGGCATGAGCCTGTTCGACGCGCTCACGGAATTGTATAAGAAATATGGTTTCGTGCGCGAGGAGGTGCTGTCCCTGACGCGCGGCGGGCAGGAGGGCATGGCGCAGATCGCCCGCGCCGTCGCGTCGCTGCGCGCGCAGCCCATCCGTGAGCTCGCGGGGCATCCCTTCGCCATCGCGGCGGACTATGAAGCGGGCGTCTCGACGCACCTCGCGACGGGGCTCACCTCGCCCATCCGCCTGCCGCGGTCGAATGTGCTGTCCTATTCCTTCCCGGGCGGGCGGCTGGTCATCCGGCCGTCGGGCACCGAGCCCAAGCTCAAGGCATACCTCGCCGTAGAGGGCAAGGACGCCGCCGATGCCCGGGCGCAGGCCGATGCGCTTCGCGCCGCGGTGGAGGAACTGCTCACCGCCCGCATGCAGGGCTAACAGGCTCTCGCCGCGCAAAAAGCGGCTCTTGGCGGCTCTCCCGCATACAGGGGAAAATTTTCCCCGGGCAAAAGCCTTCTCCCTCTGCCCCGCCTTCCCGCCCGCATGCAGGACTGAATAGCCGGCCTTCCCAGGCAGCCCCCGGCACAGACTTGCCCCTGTGCCGAGGCAAGCGGCACTCTCTCCCGTGCGCATTGCTCGCGTTTGGCGCGGCATTTCCTGCCCGTCCACGCGCCGCGGCCTCCCGCTCCGCCTGCGCCTCCATAACCCGTTTTTGCATTTTTGAAACGGAAAATTTTCAAACCGGGCTTGACTTCCCCGCCCCGTTTGCGCTATGATAGCGTTGTATAAAGCATATATGGTATCATGGCGGGGAATTTGCTTGATATGCTTGCCTGCATCCCGCCGGAATCCATAAATTCATAGAAAGAGGTATGCATATGGCAAACATCGATTTGACACAGTATGGGATTACCGGCACGACGGAAATCGTCTATAATCCCAGCTTCGAAACGCTTTTTGCGGAAGAGACCAAGCCGGGCCTCGAGGGCTTTGAAGTCGGACAGGAAACCGAGCTTGGCGCCGTCAATGTCATGACGGGCATCTACACCGGCCGTTCCCCCAAGGATAAATACATCGTCATGGATGACAATTCCCGCGACACCGTCTGGTGGACGACCAAGGAATATCCGAACGACAACCATCCGATGACGAAGGAAGCCTGGGCTACCGTCAAGGGCCTCGCCAAGAAGGAGCTTTCGAACAAGCGTCTGTTCGTCGTCGATGCATTCTGCGGCGCGAACCCCGACACCCGCATGGCCATCCGCTTCATCGTCGAGGTCGCGTGGCAGGCACACTTTGTCAAAAACATGTTCATCATCCCGACGGAAGAGGAACTCAAGGACTTCCAGCCCGACTTCGTGATCTACAACGCGTCCAAGGCCAAGGTCGAGAATTATAAGGAACTCGGTCTCAATTCCGAGACCTGCGTAGCCTTCAACATCACGAGCCGCGAACAGGTCATCCTCAACACCTGGTACGGCGGCGAGATGAAGAAGGGCATGTTCTCCATGATGAACTACTACCTGCCGCTCAAGGGCATCGCTTCCATGCACTGCTCCGCCAACACCGACATGAACGGCGAGAACACCGCCATCTTCTTCGGCCTGTCCGGCACCGGCAAGACCACCCTGTCCACCGATCCCAAGCGTCTGCTGATCGGCGATGACGAGCACGGCTGGGACGACAACGGCGTGTTCAACTTCGAGGGCGGCTGCTACGCAAAGGTCATCAACCTGGATAAGGACTCCGAGCCCGATATCTACAACGCCATCAAGCGCAACGCTCTGCTGGAGAACGTCACTCTGGATGCTGAGGGCCACATCGACTTCGCTGACAAGTCTGTCACCGAGAACACCCGTGTGTCCTACCCCATCAACCACATCCAGAACATCGTTCGCCCGATTTCCTCCGCACCTGCTGCCAAGAACGTCATCTTCCTGTCTGCTGATGCGTTCGGCGTTCTGCCCCCGGTCAGCATCCTGACCCCCGAGCAGACCCAGTACTACTTCCTGTCCGGCTTCACCGCGAAGCTGGCCGGCACCGAGCGCGGCATCACCGAGCCCACCCCGACCTTCTCCGCCTGCTTCGGCCAGGCCTTCCTCGAGCTGCATCCGACCAAGTACGCCGAAGAGCTCGTCAAGAAGATGGAAAAGAGCGGCGCGAAGGCGTACCTCGTCAACACCGGCTGGAACGGCAC
>CAOKKG010000007.1 GCA_948468985.1 uncultured Eubacteriales bacterium
TTATACGCCGAAAGTACTTGGCTGGCAACGGCCTGGGAGGATAGGTAGCTGCCGGTACTAAATTTCCCTATAACCACGGAAACTCCTTTGCATAGCTTAGGAGTTTTCGTCATTTATAGGGATTTTTTGTTTTTGCATCGGGATAAAGTCTAGATCGACAGCGAATGGGGCAACCAGAAATGGACCAGATTGCGTATTTATATGAAAGGGATGCAGAAAAGTGGGAGTACGCATTAGGAGTAGGCCAGAATGTGCGTGAGAACTTGAACCGCAGCGCCAATTGCTGAAATACTTTTTTCTGCGTTGTTGCTTTTCTTGGAGGGCTTGGGTAGCCAGACCATTTGATGGGGAAGAGAAATGGGAAGAAAAATGAGAATGGCCGCTGCATGGGAGTCCGAACGCTGGAGCCGCTTTTTGAATGACGGATCGACTGCTCTCTTTCTACTTGCGCTTGCCTAAGCGGTTTCACCCAATTTTTTGCGTATCCATTTTGCTGGAAACTTTCCTGTTTTGCCGCCTTTTTTTGCTTTTTACTTGTCGGAGGAAGGCTGTCAGGGTATAATTTTAGAAGAAGGGGAAGGGGATGCGCTTGTGCGGAAAGGCCGCTGTGTGGCAAGGCGTTTCCTCAAAGCTGTGCGGCCATAGTGCTTTGCATCGGCGGCAATTGCTGCGGACAAAGAGTTGGCGGCCAGTATGATGCACGAAACCTTGCTTGGCCTGGAGCGTATGCGAGCGCCGCCCTTAGCCGGAGCCCATGAAAATTTTGCCCGCAGGAGTTTGGCGCAGCGGCGACAGGTGGCGCATTCCCCGGAGCGCCGTGGATGCAGAATGGAGACAGGCAGGGCAGATTGCTATGCCATGCCTTTTCTGGAAGATGCGGAGGGAGATTTTGCGCATCTTCCCAGAAACGCCGCAGCAGTCCAGAAACGCCGCAGCAGTGGCAAAGCTGGCTTGGTGCATACAGCCTGTTGCCGTATATGTAATTACAAAAAGGTGAACGCACTCGCCAAAATAAGGCGTGCGTGGGCCTGCCGCGCGGATGCCGGGAAAGAAGGGCGCATTCGCAAAAACAGTGTGGCAGCCTCCCCAAAGGAACTAGCAATACAAAGGAATGGCGTTATGCAGGGAAAATTCATTACATTTGAAGGTGTCGACGGCTGCGGGAAATCTACGCAGCTCTGCTTGGCGGAGGCGTATCTGCGGGAGAAGGGCTGCGATGTCCTCCTGACGCGCGAACCGGGCGGCCCCGCGATCTCAGAGCAGATCCGCGCGATGCTGCTCGACCCGGAAAACCGGGACATGTGCGACGAGGCAGAGGCGCTCCTCTATGCGGCGGCCCGCGTACAGCACCTGCACGAGACGATCCTGCCGGCACTGACGGCGGGGAAGGTCGTGCTGTGCGACCGGTTTTTGGATTCCAGTCTCGCCTATCAGGGCTATGGCCGCGAGCTCGGCGAGGGGTATGTCCTCTCGATCAATGCCTTTGCCGCGGCGCATCAGCCCGACCTCACAATCTACCTCCGGTATGCGCCGGAGGCGGCGCGGGCGCGCATTGCCAGCCGTCCGGCCGACCGCTTGGAGCAGCAGGGCGATCCCTTCTTTGCGCGCGTGCATGCGGGGTATGAGCGGATTGCGGTGCAGAACCCGGCGCGGGTCGCAGCGATCGACGCCGGGGACACGGTGGAGGCGATCCAAAAGCAGATCGTGGTGCGCTTGGACGCACTGCTCGCTCGATGACGGCACTGTACCGGGCGCGGGATTTTTTGATGCAGAGCGCGGCCGTGCCGCTTTCGGCATATCTACTCTGTGCGCGCGGGGCGGAGGATGCCGTGCAGGCAGGGCGGGAATTCGCACAGCGCATATTTTGTGAGACGCACACGGCCTGCGGCCACTGCCTTGCCTGCCGCAAGTTCGCGGCGGGAAACCAACCGGACTATTTGGAAATCACGGCAGAGGATCAGATCCGCATCGGCGAGGTGCGGCGTATCCCGGAATTCTTGGCGAGCGCGTCCTATGGGGGCGGATACCGCTGCATCCACATCGCCTATGCGTCGCGGTTGACCGAGCAGGCGCAGAACTATCTCCTGAAAACGATCGAGGAGCCGCCCGCAGGCGTGGTGTTCCTCCTCTCGCTGGATAACAAGCAGAAGATCCTCGCGACCATCCGTTCGCGGTGCATGGAGGTCGTGTTGGAACCGCAGTCGCGGGGTGAGATTGCGGCCATGCTGCGGGCGGAGGGCATTTTGGCGGAACAGGCGGCGTATGCGGCGGCGTGGTCGGGCGGATCCCCGGCGGAGGCGCGGCGCATCGCGGCGGATGCGGAGCTTTCGGACATCCGCACGCATGCGGAGGCGATTGCGTTGCGGCTCGCGACCAAGCGCCGCCCGTCCATGTTTTTGCTGGAACAGGACTTTTCTGCGGCGGGCAAGCGGATGGGAGAGCTTTTGTATGCCCTGTCGTCACTGTTTGCGGACGCGGCGGTCTGGCCAATGGGGGCGGCGCTTCTTTCCAATCCAGACAGGCAGCAAACGGTCGCGCTCCTCGCGCAGCGTTTTACATTGCGGCAAATACAGCGTATAATGGAACTATTGAATCAGCGCGCGGAAACACGGCAGCGCTTCCCGCAGTTTCGGGACGACCTCTTCCGCAAAAGCCTGATTTTTGACATATTGGAGGTAATGGCGTGATCGATGTCATTGGAGTACGGTTTAAGAAAGCCAGTAAGATATATTATTTTGACCCGCAGCAGATCCCATTGGAGGTAGGCGACGGGGTCATTGTAGAGACGAGTAAGGGCGTGGAATACGGCGAAGTGGTCATCGGCCGCCGGCAGGTAGAAGACGGCGAGGTGGTCAAGCCCCTAAAGCCCATCATGCGCAAGGCGACGCCGCGCGACCGGGAAAAGCTGGAAGAGAACCACCAGAAGGAAAAGAGGGCATTTGCCATCTGCCGCGAAAAGATTGAAAAGCACAAGCTGGACATGAAGCTCATCTCGGTGGAATACACCTTTGACGGGAGCAAGATTCTCTTTTCCTTTACGGCAGAGGGGCGCGTGGATTTCCGCGAATTGGTCAAGGATCTGGCGTCGGTGTTCAAGACGCGCATCGAACTGCGGCAGATCGGCGTGCGGGATGAGACCAAGATGATCGGCGGGCTGGGGCCATGCGGCCGCCCGGCGTGCTGTTCCGTGTTTTTGGGCGATTTCCAGCCGGTGTCCATCAAAATGGCCAAGGAGCAGAACCTCTCGCTTTCGCCCACCAAAATCAGCGGCCTGTGCGGGCGGCTCATGTGCTGCCTCAATTATGAGCAGGCGTATTATGAGGAATTGCGCACCATCCTGCCGCGCGTCGGGGCGGAGGTCAAGACGGCGGATGGCGTGGGCATCGTCATGGACACAAATGCCGTGCGGCAGCTTGTGAAAGTCAAGGTAGAGACGGCAGATGGGGAGGCGGAGCTGCACGAGTACCCGGTGGGCGACATCACGGTGCTGCGCAAGGCGGCGCGGCGGCCCCGCCCGAACGCGGAAAAGCAAGGCGAGGCGGAGCCGGATGCGCCGGAGGAAGAGAAACCACAGAGCCCCCGCCGGGAAGCACGCGAGGGCGAGCCGGGAGGGAAGCAGGGCGGAAGCGGCGGGCGCAACCGGCCGCGTGGCGGCAAGAGCCGCGGCGGACGCGGCAGAAACCGTGCGGAGCAAGGCGAGGCGGCAAACGCCGAAGGGCAGCGCTCGAGTCAGCCGCGGCCGGATGGCAAGCGCGGCGAAGCCCGAAATGGCGAACCGCGAGAACCCCGTGAAGGCGAGCCGGGCGGGAAGCAGGCTAGAAACGGCGGGCGTAACCGGCTGCGTGGCGGCGAAGGGCGCGGCAAGAGCCGCGGCGGCCGCGGCAGAAACCGCGCGGAGCAGGGCGAGATAGAGAGCCCCGAGGGGCAGCGCCCGAACCGGCCGCGACAGGAGAACCGGCGCGGCGAGCCTCGGAATAGCGGAGAGGCGCAGAGCAAGGAACTGAACGCAAAGCAGGCAGAGACCGGCAATCGTGCGGAGCAGCCTTCCTCCGGCGGCCAGGCGGAATAAGCCGGGCGCGGAGCAGGGCGAAATGGCAGTTCCTAAGAGGCAGTGGGCGCGGGAGGGCGATTTCGCAAAAGAATGCATAAAAATGCCGGGGTACTATTGCAATTTGAAGAAACCATGTTAAAATATAAGCGTCTAACAGAGAAGGAGGTATTTGAACATGGCATATAAAATTACGGATGAATGCATCTCCTGCGGGAGCTGTGCAGCAGAATGCCCGGCAAACGCGATCTCGGAAGGTGAAAGCACCTATGTGATCGACCCGGATCTGTGCCTGGAATGCGGCGCGTGCGCATCGGTCTGCCCGAACGATGCGATCGAGGAGGGCTAAGTCCCGCCTGCACATCCCTGCCGGTCCGGCGGGGGACGCATCCGAAAGGAAGCTCATTTTCGAGAAGGCCTGGCGCGGCGAAAGTCACGCCGGGCCTTTTGCATCTGCGGGCGGGTGGACGCCCGCCGGAAAACAGAGTGCCGGGGGGAAGAAGATGGCGAGCAACGAATACGACAACACGGACTTTTTGGACGAAGATGCCAGGATGGCGCGCAGTAGGCAGGGGCTTTTTGGCGCGGGCGAGCAGGTAGTCGATTTGCAATTTGCGGGGCTACGGCTCATCCAGAGCGACCAGGCGCTGAAGTTCGGGACAGACAGTGTGCTGTTGTCCTCTTTCATCCGCCTCGGGGCGCGGGAACGGCTCATTGACCTCGGCACGGGCACGGGGATCTTGCCAGTGCTGCTCTCGGGACGGGTGCGCGCGCCCATGGTGGGCATCGAGCTGCAGCACGAGGCGGCAGAGCTGGCGCGGCGCAATGTGGCGCTGAACGGACTTTCGAATGTGCGCATCGTGGAAGGCGACCTCAAGGACGCGCGGGCGCTCGCGGGGGCGGCGGAGGTCGTGTGCGCAAACCCGCCCTATGACCGGCCGGACGCCGGGGCGATGCGCGAGCGCGAGGCCGTGCGCCTGTCGCGCTATGAGATCGCCTGCACGCTGGAGGATGTCGTGCAGAGTGCGGCGGGGCTCCTGTCCACCGGCGGGCGGTTTTATATGGTGCATCGCGCCGCGCGGCTGGCGGAGATCCTCTACTGCCTGAAATGCCACCGGTTGGAGCCCAAGGCCGTGCGCGCAGTGTGCAAGCGCGCGGAGGCAGAGCCGCGCTATGTCCTGGTGCAGGCGACCAAGGACGCGGCCGCGGGCATGCGGCTTTTGCCGTCGCTCGTGCTGTATGGGCCGGACGGCGCATATACGCCGGAGCTGCGGCGCATCTATCATATGGAGGAATGAATGGGACAGGGGAGACTATATATCGTTTCGACGCCGATCGGCAATTTGGAGGACATGACGGTGCGCGCCGCGCGCATCCTGGACGAGGTGGACTGCATCGCGGCGGAGGACACGCGGCACACGGCACAATTGCTCAACAATCTGGGCGTCAAGAACCAGCTTGTGAGCTTTCACGAGCATTCCCGTCCCGAACGCGCGCGGGAGCTTGTGGACAGGCTGCTTGCAGGGGAGGACATCGCGCTGGTGACGGACGCGGGCACGCCCATCATTTCCGACCCGGGCGAGCCGCTTACCAAGCTGGCGGCGGAGGAGGGCATCGAAATTTTGAGCGTCCCGGGGCCGTGCGCGGCCATTGCAGCCATCACGGTGTCGGCGCTGGACGCGGGCAAGTTCGTGTTCGAGGGCTTCCTCCCGCGGGACAAGACGCGCGCCGAAGCCCTCCGCCGGGCGACAGCGCACCCGTATACGACGATTCTGTACGAAAGTCCGCATCAGCTCCTGCGCACGATGGCGGAGCTCGCGGAAATCTGCCCCGATCGGCCCATGGCGGTGTGCAAGGAGCTCACCAAGATCCATGAGCATGTGTTTCGCGGGACGGCGGCGGAACTATTGCGGCAGAGCGCGGCCTGGGAGGTGCGGGGGGAATACATCCTGCTGCTCGCCGGGGCGCCCGCCGAGGTCCGTGAGGTCTCGGACGAAGAGATCCTCTGCCTTGCCCGGGAATTGGCGGCGCAGGGCCTGCGCAGCCGGGAGGTCGCGCGCGAGGCGGCGGAACGGTTGCGGGTCGGGCGGAACCGCGTGTACAGCCTGCTGATGGCGGAAAAGGAATAAAGAGAGGCGCAAAAAAAGAGCATCCGCGGCGGATGCTCTTTTTGTATGGCATAGCAAAGCCCCTCCCGGCATAGGATAGGCTTACAACTCCCCCTGTAATTTGCGGATGCAGGATCTGCAGACGCTCTTGCCTTCAAAGTCCTTGAGCCCTTCGGTGGAGCCGCAGAAAATGCAGTTGGGGAGATATTTTTTGAGGACAATCGAATCGTTTTCCACAAAAATTTCCAGCGCATCCTTACAGGCAAGGCCCATGGTGCGGCGCAGCTCGATCGGAAGGACGATACGACCCAGGGAATCCAAGGGGCGGACAATACCTGTCGATTTCATAGAGGACCTCCAAAATAAAATGTATTTAGAAAGATTATACAATAATTAGTGCAAAGATACAAGAAGATTATAAAAATGTCACAAATAGCGATTATTTTACAAAAATAATAAGTGAATATTACAGAGATGCAATAAAGTTATGACGATTTTGGGATAAATTGGGAGGATGCAAACGATGACCACGGGGATCTGGGCAGGGATGCTGCTCTTGGGGGCGGTGATGGGCCTGATGCACGGGGAAGGCGCGGCGGTATGGGCGGCGGCGACTGCCGGGGCCGGGGAGGCGGTGACAGTCGCGGGGTCGCTCGTGGGGAATTCCTGCTTTTTTCTCGGGTGGATGCGGTTGGCGGAGGCCTGCGGCCTAGCGGAGCGGCTGGGGCATGCGCTTCAAAGGCCGCTGGGGCGGCTGTTTTCGTCGGTGCGGGGGCAGGAGGAGGCTCTGCCGCCCATGGCGATGAACCTGGCGGCCAACCTACTCGGCATGGGCAACGCGGCGACGCCGTTTGGGCTGGAGGCGATGGCGGCGCTTGCGCGGCAGAACCGGACGCCCGGCCGGGCGAACGGGGAAATGTGCCTGTTCGTGCTTTTAAACACAGCCGGGGTGTGCCTCGCACCGACCAACATCCTTGCGCTGCGCGCGGCGGCCGGGGCGGTGGATGGGGCGGGCATCGCGATGGGCGGTCTGTGCGTGGGACTGGCCGGGGCGGCGGTGTCGGTGGGCGGCGGATGGCTGCTCGGGCGGCGCAGATGAGCGCGGCGCTGGCAAAGATCCCGGGCGCGGCGATGCTGCTCTTTCTCTGCGCGGCACTGATACTGGCGCTCGGGCGGCGGGTGGACGCCTACCAAAGCTTTACCGAGGGGGCGCGCCGGGGCGTGGGCATGGCGGTGCGCACGCTGCCGCACATGGTGGCGATGCTCGCGGCGGCGCGCGTGTTCGAGGCGGGCGGCGGGTTTGCCCTGTTAGAGCGGGCGTTCGGCTTCCTGCTCGGCCCGCTCGGCATCCCGGCGGCGATGCTGCCGCTCGCGCTCATCCGGCCCGTGTCGGGCAGCGGGGCGATGGGGGTGTTTGCAGGCATCCTCGCGGCCTTTGGGCCGCATTCGCCGGAGGGCTATGCCGCGAGCCTGTACATGATGAGCACGGAGACGACGATCTATGTCGCATCGCTGTATTTCGGCAGCGTCGGCGTCAGCAAAACGCGATATACCCTCCCCCTCGCGCTGGCGGCGGATGCGGTGCGGCTTTGGCTGTGCTGCCTGCTGGCCAACCGCCTCGCCTGAAGCGAAATCGCACGCAAGCCTTGAAGCGGCGCGGGATTTGCGCTATAATCGGTATACTTGGTTTTTACCGAACATATAAAGGAGGGTACTATGAGCAAACCTACATTTTACATCACGACGCCCATATATTATCCGAGCGATAATCTGCACATCGGCCATGCCTATTGCACCGTGGCGGCGGATGCGATGGCCCGCTTCAAACGGCAGACAGGCTATGATGTCATGTTTCTCACGGGGACGGACGAACACGGACAAAAAATCGAAAAGAAAGCGGCCGATGCGGGCATGTCGCCCAAGCAGTATGTAGACCATATTGTTGACGGCGTGCAGCGGCTTTGGAAGCTCATGAACATCTCCCATGACGATTTTATCCGCACGACCGAGCCGCGGCACGAGAAGGCGGTGCAGAAGATCTTCCAAAAGCTCTACGACCAGGGCGACATCTATAAGGGCGAATACGAGGGGTGGTACTGTACCCCGTGTGAATCCTTCTGGCTCGACCGGCAGCTAAAAGACGGCAAGTGCCCGGACTGCGGCCGCCCGGTGCAGAAGGCGAAGGAGGAGAGCTATTTCTTCCGCCTGTCCAAATACGCGCCGCGCATCATCGAGCACATCAAGACGCACCCGGACTTCATCCAGCCGGTATCGCGCGCGAACGAGATGCTGCAGAACTTCCTGCTCCCGGGGCTCGAGGACCTCGCCGTTTCGCGGACCTCGTTTTCGTGGGGCATCCCGGTCCCGTTTGACCCGAAGCATGTCATCTATGTCTGGATCGATGCGCTCACGAACTATATCACCGCGCTTGGCTATGGCAGCGACGATGACAGCAAGTATCAAAAGTATTGGCCGGCGGACATCCACCTCGTGGGCAAGGAGATCATCCGGTTCCACACCATCATCTGGCCGGCGATGCTCATGGCGCTCGGGCTGCCGCTGCCGAAGCAGGTATACGGCCACGGGTGGGTCGTGCTGGACGGCGGCAAGATGAGCAAGTCCAAGGGCAATGTGGTCGATCCGGTCATGCTGGCAAAGCGGTACGGCGTGGATTCGCTGCGGTACTTCCTGCTGCGCGACATGCCGCTCGGGCAGGACAGCCTGTTTTCCAACGAGATTCTCATTAACCGCATCAATTCCGACCTCGCAAACGACCTCGGCAACCTGCTTTCCAGAAGCCTTAGTATGGCGGAAAAGTACTTCGGCGGCGTGGTGCCCTCCCCGGGCGAAGAGGTCCCGGCGGAGGATGAGCCGATTTTGTCGCTCGCGCGGGCGCTGCCGGGTGAGCTGGAGGCGCGCATGAACGGGCTCCGGCTGGCGGACGCGCTGGCGCTCATCTTTGAATACACGGGCGCGCTCAACAAGTATATCGATGTGACGGCGCCGTGGATCCTCGCGAAGGACGAGGAAAAGAAGCCGCGCCTCGCGACGGTGATCTACAACCTCCTAGAGGGCTTGCGCATCGTGGGCGTTTTGCTTTCGAGCTTCCTGCCCGAGACGGCGGAGGCCATGCGCGCGCAGCTCGGCGTGTCGGAGGAGGCATACACCTGGCAGAGCATCCTCTCCTATGGCGGCCTGCCGGTGGGCACGGTGCTCAAAAAGGGCACGGCGCTCTTCCCGCGCATCGATGTGAAAAAGGAATTGGCGGAGCTTTCTGAGATGGAGCAAGCGGCCAAGGCGGCGGCCCAGGCGGCGAACAAGCCCGCGATGCTGCCCGTAAAGCCCGAGATTACGATCGACGAGGTGGACAAGCTCGACCTGCGCACGGCCAAGGTGGTCGCGGCGGAGGAAGTGAAGAAGAGCGACAAGCTGTTGAAGCTCACCTTGCAGATGGGCGACGAGCAGCGCACGATCGTCTCCGGCATCCGCCCCAAGTATTCGGCGGAGCAGATGGTCGGGCGGACGATCGTCATCGTTGCGAATTTGAAGCCCGCCAAGATCCGCGGCGTCGAGTCGCAGGGCATGATCCTCGCGGTGGGCGACGAGGGCGTGGACGCGCTGCTCTCGACGGATGTGCCGGTGGAAAGCGGCGTGAGCGTGCATTGATGCGGCTCATCGATTCGCACGCGCACCTCTTGTCGGCGGCGTTTGACGACGACCGGGCGGCGGTGATGGCCGCGCTTTCCGAAAACATGGAGGCGGTCGTGGAATGCGCCTCCGCGCCGGAGGACTTTCCGCGCATCCGGGAGCTCACACAGGCATGGCCGTTCCTATACGGTGCGGTGGGCGTGCACCCAGAGGAAATCTCCCACTGGGACGCGGCCGCGGCGGAAACGGTGGCCGCGGCGCTTGCGGGCGAAAGAATCGTCGCGGTGGGCGAAGTGGGCTTGGATTACCATTGGGCGCCCGAGACGGCGGCAAGGCAGAAGGAGGCGCTCGCCGCGCAGATCGAGCTGGCGCGGCAGGCGGACAAGCCGGTGATTTTACACAACCGCGAGGCGACGGCGGACCTGTACGACCTCCTGCGCGCGCACAGGGGCGTGCGGGGCGTGGTACACTGCTTTTCGGACGGCGTAGAGGTCGCCCGGCAGGCGCTGGACCTCGGGTATTATATCGGTATCGGCGGCGTGCTGACCTTCAAAAAGCCGGGCCCCGTGCGCGAGGCGGCGGCCTATGCGCCGCTGGAGCGCATCCTGCTGGAGACGGACTGCCCCTACCTTGCGCCCGCCCCCCACCGCGGCAAGCGCAACCGGCCGGACTTTGTGCGGTACACGGCGGCGGTGCTGGCGGAGATCCGCGGCATCTCGGCGGAGGAGGTTATCCGCACGGCCAACGCCAATGCGCGGCGGCTGTTCGGCCTGCCAATGGCGGAAGAGTAAATACAAGGCAACTTAAAAACGGAACCTTCGAAAGAGGTTCCGTTTTTTTGCGGCCGCAAGCCATGGTCGAAATGCGTTGGGAAAGGTGCAACGACAGGCGGGCGAGGGGGCTTTCCTGTGCGCTGGGCGGCATTTACGAAGAAATAGGCAGCTCTATTCACTCTTAAAGTTTTTGATGTTTTTTATTTGGATTTACAAGTTCGTCAATAATAGAATGTATAGCAAAATCGGTTAACTGTCGCATGATTTTCTACACCTATTCAGTTCATAGTTTCCGGCGCGAATATTCTTTCCTGCTGTTGAAATTTCTTTTTTTCAATGAGGAAGGAAACCTTTTCGCTGGCGTTCTGTCCGGGTATTCCAATTCGGAAGAAATCCCCCTGGCCGATTGGTTTTATAGTTATGCCGTTCCTCGTCAGCAAAACAGCCGCATAAGCGCGTAGGCCGCGAAGCCCGCGTAGTTGGCGACGACAAAGCCGAAGATGGAAAAGAGCAGTCCCACAGCGATGACATCGCGGTTCTTCATGAACTGTGCGAGCGGGGGGATGAACGCGGGGCTGAAGATGGCGGCGGCCGAGGTGATGAGCGCCGTGTCAGCGTCGATGCGGAACAGACGGCACAGCAGGAGGTGCAGCACGGCTGCGGCGAGCTGGATGAACAGCATGAGGAGCATGAGGTCGACCGGGCCGGCCTCGGCATCCGGCGACAGGTGGAACATCGCGCCGATGGCCACACAGAACATGTCGATCAGGTATTGCCCGGTGGCGTAGGAGCCGCTGCTTTCCCGCACGCGCGGGATGAACGAGCAGGCGATGGAAAGACTCGTGATGCACAGCATTTCGAGCACGGCATCCTGGGTGTTGCCCGTGCAGAGGTAGGAAATGCCCATGGAGGCGAGCACGATGCCGACGGCCAGCGCGATCATGGGCAGGCGCTCGCGCAGCATGGAGAGGCGGAAGCGCTGCATCCCGGCGTGCATGGTGTTCGCCAGGTCCTGTTCTGCGGTGGAGGCATCGCTTTTTTGGTATTTGGGCAAGAAGCGCCGCGCGAGCGGCGGGAGGACGAGCGCCGCGATGCCGAGATAGACCGTCCCCGCGACGATGTAGGCCGTGTTGAGCAGCGTGAGCGTGTCGCCCGTCAGCCCCACGGCGTTGCCGACCGCGGCCATGTTCACGAGCCCGCCCACGAACAGCCCGGCTAGGCTGGCGTCGATGGCGGCGGAATCCGCCCCCATGCGGGAAGAAAACAGCAGGTGGGCGCCCACGCTGACCGCGACGACGCAGACGCAGATGAGCGAAAACGACCGCACGGCGGGCTTGGCGAGGTGCCGCATAGCGCGAAAGTCCAGGCTGAACAGCAAAAACGGGATGGCGAGGCTCACGCAGGCGTCGGAAATGCGCGAGGCGGGCGCGGAATCCGGGAGCACGAAGGAGAGTGCGATGCCGCCGGCAAAGCAGAGCAGCGACGGCCCCACAAAGCCCAGCGGGCGGAAGCGCGCGCACAGCCAGTAGGCCAGCCGCGGCAGCAGCGCGATGAGGGCGAGGGAAAGGAGAAAATGCCAGATATTCATAGGAAACCGCCTTCGAAAAAATTCCTTTCTAGTATCTTATTATTATATAGAAAGAATGCGCGCGGCGCAAATCAAACCGCGCAGGCGGGTGCGAAACGGCGCTTGCCAATGGCGCAAACGGGCGGAGAGCGACTGCCGAAGGGAACGGCAGAAAGGGTGCAGAGCAATGGACACAGGCGAGGCGGGAGGGACGGGCAGGCGATGGGGGAGGGGGCGTCATGGGGGATGTGGCCTTAGGCGAAATAGGAAAAGAGAGCGCCTGCTGCCCCCGGCTGCGAGGGAAAATTTGCAAAAGACCTTGACCTAAACCAAGCTTTAGGATATATACTTAAAAAGAAAATCGGCGGGCGGACGGAAAACGCGCCGGGCCCAAAGTGTGAAACCGCGTATTGCGGCGGCATAAATTTTTTATCATAAGAGGATTTGTATGGAAACGGTATGGAAGATCTTAGAGCTGGTGCTGCCGGTATTGGTCATGATTTTCATCGGGCAGCTGTCTAAGCTGCGCGGGTCGATCTCGCAGGAGACGGTGAACGGCATGAAGAACCTGATCTGCAACTACTTTTTGCCGATTGCGCTGTTCTATTCGCTCGCCACGGTGGAGCTTTCGATGCAGATGCTGCTCATCCTGCTGGTCGGGCTGGTCATGAATTCGACAGCGTTCGGGCTGGGCTTTTTGTTCAAGCGGCTGTTCCGGATCGACAATCGGTACTTCCCCTACCTGCTTGCAGGCTATGAGGTGGGGCTTTTGGGCATGGCGCTGTTCCCGCTGCTCTATGGGCAGGAAGGGCTCGGGTACCTCGCGTCGCTGGACCTCGCGAACTGCTTTTTCTTCTTCTTCATCCTGCTCCCCTCCATGCAGGCCAGCGGCGGGGCGCAGAAGCAGAGCTTTGCGGACAAGATGAAGTCCATCCTGCGCGTGCCCTCGGTCATCGGGTGCATTTTGGGCGTTCTTTTAAATGCGACGGGCGTCGCGGGGTGGGCGCTTTCCTCGGCCCTCGGGCCGACGGTCAAGGCATGCATCTCGCTTGCGACGCAGGCGTCCACGCCGCTTGTGCTCATCGTCGTGGGGTATGGATTGTCGTTTAACAAAAAGATCATGGGCATGGTGCTAAAGACCTGCTCGCTGCGCGTGGTGGGCATGGCGATCGTGTGCGGCGTGTCGCTCGGGCTCTTCCGCCTGCTCGGCGTTTCGAGCCCGCTTGCGGCCTATGCGTCCATCTTCATGTGCTCGCTGTCCGCGCCGTATGCCTGC
This sequence comes from uncultured Eubacteriales bacterium, assembly GCA_948468985.1. GTDB lineage: Bacteria > Bacillota > Clostridia > Christensenellales > Christensenellaceae > QANA01. Next base: position 13,421 of record CAOKKG010000007.1, read on the forward strand.
TCGATGTACGCAACGGACGAGACGCAGCAGGAATATATCAGCACGCAGCTGAGCCTGTATGTGGTGGTGACCATCTTGGTATTCACGCTTTTAAGCATCTTTGGATGAGGGAGCGGTATACAGGAATAGAAAATGGAGGGAAAGAGTATGGCAAAGAAATTGGTGGCGTATTTTACGGCCAGCGGCGGCGGGGTGACGCGGCGCGCGGCGGAGGCTCTTGCGGCGGCGGCGGGCGCGGATCTCGTGGAGATCGCGCCGGTAGAGGCATATACGGCGGCAGATCTCGATTGGAGGGACGAACACAGCCGCAGCACCCTGGAACACAAGGACGCAGCCTCGCGCCCGGCGATCCGGCAGGCAGCGAATACGGATGGGTATGACACGATCTTTCTTGGCTTCCCGATCTGGTGGTATACCGCGCCGCAGATCATCCGGACCTACCTCGAAAGCGGCGATTTTGCGGGCAAGACGGTCGTGCCCTTTGCGACCTCGGGCGGCAGCGAGCTCGGCGGCACGGTGGAGGATCTCCGGCCGAGCGCGCCGGCGGCGAATTGGAAGCCGGGCCGGATGCTGAACGGCCGATTGGACGCGGCAGAGCTCAAGGCCTGGGCGGAGGAACAATAACGGCGGAAGGCGTCGGCGGGCGAAAGCCCCCGGCGCTTTTTTGGCACAGCCGGAAAATTCCCCAAATGCGCTGCGCCATGCGCGCGAAAATCTGCTATAATAAAAGGGAATTGTAAAATGCATGTAAAATTTGAAATGAGTAAGGAGGAACCCCTCATGGATCAATTGCAACAACGGATCGCGGCGCTGCTGCCGCGGGATTCCATCGGACGGCGGGACCTGCTCCCGGTGCTGTCCGACCGGGCGCTGTCGGGTGAGATCGCGAAAAAGCTGGCCGCGCCGTTTGCGGGCAAGGCGGAGGTCGTCGTCGCGCCGGAGGCCCTCGGGTGGCTGCTCGGCGAAAAGATCGCGCAGGAGCTGGATCTGCCGCTCGTGCCGCTGCGCAAGGGCGAAAAGCTCCCCTATGCGAGCGAGGACCTGTACCGCGTGGCGTTTATGGACTACTCCGGGCGCCGGAAGTCGCTCGAGACGGCCAAGAGCGCGCCGCTTACGGGCAAGCGGGTGCTCATCGTGGACGAATGGATTGAGACGGGCGCGCAGATCATGGCGGTTATGGCGCTTCTGAAAAAATTCGGCGCAGAGGTCGCGGGCATCGCGGCGATCGGCGTGAACCGGGGGCCGCGCACGGACGCCTGGACGGAGGCGGGGCTGCTTACCTGCATCGGCCGGGATTTTTGAGAGAGTTTGGAAGGAGAAAGGAATTAAGGGGGGATTTTTTTGGAGGAAACGCAAACAAAATCGGGAAAAGACAGCATGCAGAACCGGATCGGGCAGGATTTCTCGCTCTGGCAGCTCATCCGCTTTGCCTTTCCGGCAATTCTGACGAACCTATGCACGCAGCTGTTCCGGTCGATGGACGACGGATTATTTGTGAGCCGCTATGTGGGCGAACGGGCGCTGTCGTCCATTAGCCTGCTCTCGCCCGTGAACAGCGTCATCATGGCGTTTGCGCAATTGTTCGCCATCGGCGCGAGCACGCTTTCCGCGCAATGCATGGGGCGGCATGAGCAAAAGGAAGCGAAGCGCATCTTTACGCGCATCTGTATCGTTGCGGTGACGGCGGGCGCGGCCTTTGCCGTTCTTTTAAACCTGTTCTGCGATCCAATCTGCCGCTTCCTCGGGGCGGATGAGGAGCTTATTGCCAATTCGCGCATCTTTGTGCGTATCGTGTTTACGGATACGCCGGTCAATCTGCTGATTGCCGTGTTCGGGGCGTATTATTCGACGGCCGGCAAGCCGCAGATGGGCCTGTTTTGCTCGATCCTGAGCGGCGTCGTCAACATCGTGTTTGACATCCTGTTTATCGCGGTGTGGAAATGGGGGGTCGTGGGCTCCAGCCTGTCCACGGTGCTCGGCGAAGTGGCCGTGTGTATCGCGGGGCTGTGCTTTTTCTTCGGCGGCAAGCACGAGATCCACTTTGTAAAGCCGGGCGGGCACTATATGGGCACCCTACAGGCGGCGTGGAAGTCCGGCTTTTCGCAGTTCATCAACAGCATTTCCTTTAGCCTTGTAAACTTTGTCACAAACAAGACGCTGCTGTCCATCCTGGGGGCGGACGGCATCGCGGCCAACACGATCATCAGCGACCTGCGCATTGTGCTCAATGCGGCGTTTGTGGGCTATGTGACCTGCGTGGGGCCGGTCATTGCGTATAATTACGGGAGCCGCGACAAAGTGCGATTAAAACGCATTCTGGGCTATAATTTGCGGGTGTGGTTCTTTGGCACGATCGCCGTGACCATCTTGGGCGAACTGCTCCGCGGGCCGCTCATTTCCATTTTTTTTGGAAATCACATCCCGCCACACCTATATGACATGACCTACCTTGGGCTCAGCATCGAATTTTGCAGCTGCATGTTCACCTGTGGGTGCATCTTCGTCATGCGCATGTTTGTGGCGCTGGGCAGCCCCAAGACGGCGTCCGTGTTGACGCTGAGCCGCAATTTCGTCATTCGCCTTAGCATGATGCTGCTGCTCCCGTGGGCGCTCGGGGAATTGGGCGTGTGGCTCGCCATCCCTGTGAGCGAGCTGTTGTCCTTCCTCGTCGCGGCGGGGCTCGTCATCCGCAACGCGGATAATTACGGATACGGCAAGAGCGGGGTGGCTTTGCGCATGCAGGGCGAGCTGAGCCAGGAGGAGCTGCAAGAAATCATGGAAGCCGCAGGCGAGGACGAGGAATAAAGTCCCGCTGGGGGCGAGCGCCTGCATGGGCAAACAAGGCACACGAAAAGCAACCAAAAAGAGACTGCCCCCGGCAGTCTCTTTGTATATGTGCGATTGCCCGCTTTAGTCCTTTTGCAGCAGCGCCTTGGCGACGGCATGGCGGCGGTCGGATTGCGACCGCGGGCCCTCGATCATGACGAGGACGAGCCGGTCGTCCGACATGTCCTGATACCAGGCGGCAATCCAGGCAATCTTTTTAGTCTTGTCGTCGCCCTTGAGCGCCGTGCCCGTCTTGGCGGCAAGCGTGAGGCCGGGCGTTTGCAGCGACTGCGCCGTGCCGGAGGTCACGACATGCTTGAGCGAATTCGTGAGGATGGACACGGTGTCCGCCTGCATCGCGCCCGCGATGTATACCTCCCGTGCGGCCTCGTAGAGCACCTCCTCCGCGTCCTGCGCGTCGTAGCGGCAGATCTTTAAGACGAGCCGGGGGGTCAGCATGTCGCCGCCGTTTTGGAACACGGTGTACATGCTGGCCGCCTGGATGGGTGTGACAAGCATCTCGCCGTGGCCAAAGGAGAGGTCGGACAGCATCTTGCGGGTTAGTTCCGTGCTGTCGTTTAGGAGGTTGGAGGTCGCGGTGGGCAGGTCGAACGGGACGGCCTTGCCGATGCCGATCTTCTCCATATACGGCATAAACCGATCCTCGCCCATCTTGAGCGTGATCCAGGAGAAGTAGATGTTGTCCGAAAAGCGGATGGCCATGTCCAGGTCGAGCGGGCCGTCTGGCGTTTCGTTGCGCGTGACCGGGTCCCAGTACCACACGCCGTCCGGCTTCCACTTGTTGCCGGACACGGCATAGGGGAACACGGTGTAGCGCGTCACGACGCCGTTTTCCAGGGCGGGCGTGGCGGTGAAGGGCTTGATGATCGACCCCGGCGGGTACAGGCCGGAGGTCACGCGGTTGTAGAGCGGCTGCTTGCTCTCGGGGCTTGTGAGTTTTTGGTATTCCGCGTCCGACACGGGGAAGGAAAAGAGGTTCGGGTCATAGCTCGGAAGCGACACCATCGCTTCCACAAACCCGGTCTTGGGGTCGAGCACGAGGTCGACGCCCGTCTGCGCGGAAGAAAGCTCGGAAGCGAGCTTGTAATACGCCTTTTGCTGCATGTCGTGGTCGATCGTGAGGAACAGGTCGGCCCCATCCTGCGCCGGGGATTCATAGACCGTGCGCACAAACGCGCCGTCCGCGTCGTACAGGCGGTAGGCATAGCCGTTTTTGGGCTGTAGATAGCTGTCGTATTGCGCCTCGACGCCGACCTTGCCCACGAGGGTGGCATCGGGAAAGCCCTGTTCCGCAAGGGACGCGGCCTGTTCCTCGTTTGGCGTGGAGGCATAGCCCACGATATGCGCATACACCGCGCCGTAGGGGTAGTACCGCTGCGGCGTGAGGCTGTCCGAGTCGATATACACCCCCTCGATCGCCGCAAGCTCTGTGCGCAGGGCATTGGACAGCTTGCCCTTCGCAAAGACATAGGCCGCGACGGTGCCATAGTTGTGTTCCAATGCGGAATTGTACTTTTCGCGCACCTTGACCATTTCCTCGTCCGTCATGCCCGTCCTTTGGGCGATGGCGTTGATCGTGGAATTGACATCCAGGCTTTCCGAGACGCGGATGGCTACCGTGTCCGCATAGTCGTTGACGGCGACGGCCGTCTTGTCCGCGGTGAAGATCTCGCCTCGCTTGCCCGCAAGGGTGGAGCGCACGATGCGGCTGCCCGCGGAAAACCCGGAAAGCAGCATGTCCTCGCTGTATTGGAGGTAGTAGCGGCCTTCCTCCTTCAGGAGGAACAGCGTGATCTCGTTTTCCACGGCAAAGTCCTCGCCGTGGTGGTATACGATGGTGTAGGAAAGGCGGGCCTTGCCGCCCTCCACCGAGACCTCGTGCCGCGAAAAGGTGATGGCCGTGACGCCTAGGGCGTCGCAGATGGACTGGGCGTTCGAAACAAAGGTGTCCTCCCCCACGCAGCCGGCGCGTTTCCACAGGCAGGCATAGGCGGCGGCAAAGTCCTGCGACTGCATCGCCTCCACAAAGGCGTCGGCCACGGAGGATGCGGTGTTTTGCGCGGAGCATCCAGCGAGGCACAGAAGGCAGATGACGAGGGCGGCTAGGCACAGCCCCCGGAAAAAACGGGAAGTTTGTTTGGTGTTCATGCCTCTATTATACCGGGCGGCGGGCGGTTTGCAAAGGTGTAGGGGGAAAAGTTTGCCATTGCACGGAAAAGGGCGAAAGTGGGGAATGCATGCATGAAACGGGGGCAAAATGCATAGGGTAATTGCAGAAAAGGGCTGCGCAGGGGCAAAAATTTGACAACCTTTTGCCAATCGGTATATAATTTGCGCATGCTTGGGTCAACCCAAGACGATGGAGGACGAGTATGAAAAAATACGGCGAACCCGCGGGAACGCGCACGGGCAAGCGGCAGGTCAAGCGCCGCAGCCTGGGCGGACGGACGGCGGAGAACACCGCAAAGCCGGCACGGCCGGCAAAGTATGCCCCCGGCAGGGCTGTCCGCCGGGTGGGGGACGGAATTCGGGAACTGGGCGGCAAATGCGCGGCCTGGGTGAGGGGCCTGCGCGCCCCGAAAAAGCGGAATGCGCAGGATGTAAACGAGGTGCGCGCCCTAAAAAAGGGCGCGTGGAAGCAGATCCTCCGCCGGGAGGGCAAGTTCTATGGCGGGGTGACGGCGGCCGCGGCGGCGGTGATCCTGCTCGCGGCGGTGCTATGCTCGGGCGTGCTGCTCCCGCGGGAATATGACATTTTGTTAAACGACGCGGGGCGGCTCGTCGCGGCGAGCACGACGGAAACGACGGTCGGTGCGTTTTTGGAAAAGAACGGCGTCACCTTGGGCGAGGGCGATGTGCTTGCGATGGACGAGTCCGCGCCGATCAAAGACGGGCTGGAGATCGTTATCAAGCGCGCCTTTGCGGTCAATATCACCAAGGGCGACGAGAAGAAGAGCATCCGCATGCTGGCCGGGACGGTGCAGCAGGCGCTCGACGCGGCGGGCATCACGCTCGGCGAGCACGACGAGGTATACCCTGTGGCGGACACGATGATCAGTTCGGGCGGCGAGATCACGATTGTGGAGGTCGAGCAAAAGACGATCACCGAGGACGAGGTGCTCTATTATAAGGAAGTGACGAAAAACGACGCGACGCTCGCCAAAGGCAAGACCAAGGTGAGCCAGGCGGGCGAAAACGGGCTGGAGCGGCACACGATCGAGGTCGTGTATAAAAACGGCGTGGAGGTCTCGCGCAAGACGGTCAAGTCCGAGGTCGTGCGCAAGCCGGTCGATCAGGTCACGCGCATTGGCACCTATGAAGCGCCCAAGGCGACGGAAAAGCCCAAGGACGACAACAAGAATACGAACAAGGGCGATTCCAAGCCCGCGGGCAGCACGGACTGGGGCAGCGTCAACGCGGAGGGCAAGCTCGTAAGCGTGCCCACCATTTCGCAGATCCACACGGGCAACCTGTACGAGCACAAGAAGGCGCCGGAGCCGGACGCGTCCATCATCGCCAAGACGGTGTACATCGACCATGTCACGGCCTATACCTGGACGGGGAGCCCGACGGCCACGGGGGTATACCCCAAGATGGGCACGATTGCGGCCGACCCGGCCAAGTTCCCCTATGGCACCAAGGTGTATGTCCCGGGGTATGGGTACGGACGCATCGAGGACACGGGCGGTTTCCGCGGCAAGGAGCATACGCAGTTTGACCTGTATATGGACAGCGAAGCCGATTGCCGGACCTGGGGCCGCAAACGCAATTACAAGGTATATATTTTGAAATGACGGAGGAAGGAAGCATGGACGGGAAGGCATTTTTAGAGCTTGCCTGGGCGCGCTGTTCGGTGCGCAAATACGACGCACGGCCGGTCGAGCCGGAAAAGATGGCGGGGATCCTGGACGCGGCCAAGGCTGCGCCGACGGCGGTGAATTTTCAACCGCAGCGCCTGTATGTGGTGCAGAGCGCGGAGGGCAAGGAGCGGCTCGAGACTGCGATGAAGTTCCGCTTCGGCGCGCCGGTTCTGATCGCGGTGTGCTATGACAAGCGCGCAAGCTGGAAACGCGGGTACGACGGGCAGGAGTTCGGCGACATCGACGCCGCAATCGTCACGACGCACATGATGCTGGTGGCGGAGGCCGAAGGCCTTTCGAGCGTGTGGATCGGGTCGTTTGACCCCAAAAAGGTGCGCGCGGCGCTGGGCGTGGAGGAGGACATCGTCCCGTCCGCCATCCTGGCCGTGGGGTATGAAGCGGCGGAGGGCGGCCACGGCGCCAAGCGGCGAGGTGAATTGCAAGTGAGCTATCGATAAGAAGGAACAAGGCCAGAAGCGCCCGGGGAAGCGGATTTCCCGGGCGCTTTTTTGTGTGGGCGGGTTGCCTGCCCGGAAAGTCAAGCCAGCTGGAACAGCAGCTTGGTCACGAGCTGTTCCCGGTTGCGCGCCGCGATCTCATAGAGCAGGTATTCCTCGAATGCGAGGCGGCCGAGCGGGAGGTGGTGCGTTTCCGCAAATGCGAGCATACGGCGATAGGTCGCGGGGATGGATGCGTAGGGGCCATGGTGATAGGCCACGAGATACCGCCCTGCCGGGCGGGCGACCTCCGCCCCCCGGGGACTGCCGCCGTTCACCTGCGCATAGATGTAGGCATAGCGGTCACATTCCCCGGCGCGGATGTCGGAAAGGCAAAGCGCGCTGCACAGGATGTTGTAGGTCAAAAGGTCGCTATCCATGACGCGCGCCCAGAAATCCGGAAAGTCGCGGCCAAACGCCTCGCTCGCGCGGTGGCTGCGCAGTCCGTATACCGCCGGGAGCTCTGTCACGAACAGTTCCCCGTCGGCCGCGGCCGCCTCGCGCATGTTTTGCAGCGCCATCTGCATGTCCGCGAGGCTGTCGGTCAGGCGGTGCAGCTCGCGTTCGGTCGCGGCGATCTGCCGCCCGAGCAGGTCGACGAACTTTTCGGGGCTGCGCGCGTCCATATAACAGCGAATATCAGCCAGCTCCATGTTCATGCGCTGTAAATTCTGAATATCCTCGAACACGCCGAATTGCCGCGGGGAGTAGTACCGATAGCCGTTTTCCCCGACCTTGACCGGGTGAAACAGGCCGATGCGGTCATAGTGGAACAGCGTTTCCTTCGTCGTGCGCGCGGCGCGGGCAAATTGGCCGGTCGTGAGCAATTTTTCCTCCTGCGGCATGGCGGCCTCCTTCGAACAATGGGTATGGCCCCAGTATAGCAAAAAAACGGGAAATTGGCCAAGAAATTTTAAAAAAGTCTTGACTATGGGGTAACACCATCGTTTATCATAGGTTGGTATTCGCCAATCGGGGGCGCGCCCTCGGCTGGACTTTTTTTGGGCAAATCCGGCGCATGTGGCACAAAGAGGCGAGCGCGGAGTGGCCCAAGAAGCGCCCTTGCTCGGCAGACGAGCCTTCGGAAGAAGGCGCGCGGCAAGCTATAAGATGCGAACGGCGCGGAAAGCCTAAGCAGGGCCGACGACAGGATAGGCCAAAACAGGGAGACCGGAAAACCGGGCGCATGGCGCAAAGGAAAACCGGGAGTACCGATGGTTACGGCAAAAACGACCTGGTCGATGGATTCGAAAGAACCTTGGAGGGAGGAAACTCTGTATGGAAGAAACGATGCAGCCGGTCAATAAAATCGGCCGGAATTTCAGCTTTTGGCAGCTCATCCGCTTTGTGCTGCCGACAATGGCGACGCAACTGTTTTTGTCGATTTTCAAGACGGTGGATGACGGGCTGTTCGTGTCCAACTATGTGGGCAAGAACGCGCTCGCAGCGATCAACATCATCTTCCCGCTCACGATGCTTATGGACGGGATTATTTTCGTGTTTGCATCCGGCGGGAGCGCCGTATGTGCGCATCGGATGGGGCAGGGCAAACAGGAGGAGGCCAAGCGGTGCTTTTCCAATGTCGTGGTGATGACGCTGCTGTTCTCGGTGGGCATCGCGGGGCTGGCGCTGCTGTTCCAAAAGCCGCTGCTGCGCCTGCTTGGGGCGACCGACCTGTTGATGGCGGACTGCGTGACCTACAGCACGCTAATCTGGACGGCGAACGGCATCACGATGGTGGGGCCGATCTTTGACTATTTCTACGGCACGGCGGGCAAGCCGGTCATGAGCGTCATAAGCTCGGTCGTGAACGGTGCGGTCAACATCGTGTTCGACCTCCTGTTCATCGTGGAGCTGCGGCTTGGCGTGTTGGGCGCGGCACTTGCGACGACGATCGGCAACCTCGTGTTCAGCGGCATCGGCGTCATCTTCTATAGTCAGAAGAAGCATGAGCTATACTTTGTAAAGCCGAGCTTTGCGGAGATGCCCGGGCTGTTTTTGGAGACCTTCCGCCTTGGCATGTCGCAGTTTTTTAACCATGTGGCGATGAGCCTGTCCTCCTTTGTCGCGAACCTTGTGATGCTGAACCTCGCGGGCGAGGACGGCGTGACGGCGTATTCCGTCATCGGGTACCTGCAATACATGCTGGGGTCGATGCTGTTCGGGTTTGCGGACGGCGTCGCGCCGGTGTTCAGCTATAACTACGGCGCGAAGGACAAGCAGAAGATCAAGCGGTATTTCTGGTACGCCATACGCTTTCTGGTCGTGCTGTCCTGCGGCATCGTGGCGGTGTGCCTCATTTTCGCGTCGCCGCTTGTGAGCATCTATATCAACAAGGCGCAGGAACCGGAATTGTTCCAGATGGTGTATTCCGGTATGCACATCTTCCCGTTCTGCTTCCTGTTTTCGGCGATCGGCATGTTCGCGCCGCGCTTCTTCTCCTCGATGGGCGATGGGAAGAGCTCTTCGTTCATCACCTTTATGCGCAATGGCGTGCTGCTCATCGCGGCGACGGTGATCCTGCCGCAGTTCTGGGGGCTGACCGGTATATGGCTGTCCATGCCGGTGGGCGAATTTTTGGGTTTCTTGTTGACGCTGTGGGTATTCTGGCGCAACCGCGACAACTACGGATATGGCCGAAACGGCCTGGCGCTGCGCATCGACGGCAGGGATTAACCCGCGGCGGCGGGGCAGTCGCCTTGCCCTTGCGCGGCGGACATGGTATACTGTAGAAAACGCGCGAGGAGGCGAAAGAATGGAAAACAAGGCGCTGGGGCGCATCAACGAGCTTGCCAAGCTGGCGCGGGAGCGGGAGCTTACGGCGGAGGAGCAGGCGGAACGGCAGGCGCTCCGCAAGGTATACCTCGCGGAATTTCGCAAGATGATGGCGGACACGCTGGACAACACCTATATCCAGTATCCCGACCAGTCCAAGGTCAAGCTGCAGCGGAAAAAGAAATGAACGCACAAAAAAAAAGGAAGGCCCCCGGGGCCTTCCTTTTTTAGTGGGCAGAAATTTCCGAAAAGCATGCGCCGAGAAGTCTCGCGGAAAGGGAGAGGGGAGAGTTTCCAGGCATGCCTTGCGCAGGGGTATGCGGCGAGGGGAGGGGAAGTCTCTTTCGGGCAGGGCGGGGTAAAATCTTGTTCGCGGAACGCCTGTTCGGATGCTTGGAACGGATGGGCAAGGCGTGTTGACGGCGCATTCCGATGCATTGGACAGGTTGGGTTTTATGGAAGGATGCGAAGAAGCCCCCTCCCTCAGGCTTCCGGCGCCGGGCGCCGGGCGCAGTCCTTGCGGCAGGTGGCGCAGGAAGCGGGGGTACAGCCCGCCGGGAAGGTCGAGGCGGAGAAGGTGCTCTGGATGCCCACGACGGCGGTGAGGCTCCAGGTGGGCTGGAAGCCGCCCTCCGCCGAAAGCCCGATGCGTTCCTCGGTGCCGAGCGTGCAGAGCAGCACCTCCCGCCAGGCGGCGGGGAAGTCGCCCTGCCCGGGGCAGCAGCGGGAAGAGAGCGGCAGCCCCACGGATTCCCGCAGCGCGCCGCAGACGGCATCCGCCCAGAGGTCGAGCGCGGCGGCTCCGATCGCGCGGCAGGCAGCCGCTTCGGCGGGATCCTCCGCATGGCGCTGCGCAAAGCGGTCGAGCCCGAACCCGGCGGTGGCGGCGAGGAGGAAGGCCTCGCGGCAGCCCGCGAGGTGCCGGGCAAGCTGTTCGCTTTCGACCCGCCCCCCCGGGAGGGTGACGCACGCTCCCTCCACCGCGACCGGCACGCGCGCAAAGCAGGCGCGGTAGGCCGGGGCGCGCCCGGCGCGGGGCAGGAGGGCAGAGAGCGCGGCAATGGCCGCCTCCGCATCCGGCGCGTCCCTGAGGCGGCGAGCCACTTCGGCCGGGTCCAGGGGGAGTTCCTCCGGGGAAGCGTAGAGCGTGTGAATCGAGATCGAGTCCATAGAGCGCCTCCAAAATCGAGCCGGGAAAAGCCCGCGGCCGCGTGTGCGCGGGAAAAGCAGGGCTGCCCGCGCGGGAAAAGTACCTCTATTATGCCAAAGCGCGGCGGGAAATGCAAGGAGGGGGGCGGGGGATAGGCCGGAACAGGAGGTTGGCGAGAGTGGAGAACGCCGCGCCCCCTCCGGCGCGTCCGTGAGACGGCGCGAGGCGGTCTTTCCAAGCGAGCATTTCTCCGGCGAAGCGTGCCGCGAAAAACATAGGCTCCGCCGCCAACCTTGCGCGTCATGGAAAAACACGGGCGCAGCCACCTGCCCACGAAAAGGCAAAGGCGGCATCCGCGCGAAGGCCCGAGGGGCATTGCCTTGCGCGAAGCGAAACGGCACAGACACAAAAAAATTGTCAAACCGCATCGCGGATGCTACAATAAAACCTGCCGCGAGCTTGCGGAGAAAAGAGGGTTTTTGTATGAAAGTATCGGATCGGACCAAGGGGATTTTGCTCATGACGGCCTCGGCGCTCTGTTTCGCGCTCATGTCCATCGCCGTCAAACGGACGGGCGGGACCATTCCCGTGTTTGAACAGGTGTTTTTCCGCAACCTCGTCATCGTGATCGTGGCGGGGGCGTACCTTTTGCGGCACCACTTGCCACTTTATGGGCCCCGGCAGTATCAGCCGGCCATGTTCGGGCGGTCGATTTTGGGCGTGCTGGGTGTGTTGGCCAGCTTCCTTGCGACCAACACGGGCAGCCAGGCGGATGTGAGCATCCTAAGCCGCCTGTCGCCCTTCCTCATTACAGCCTTTTCGGCGCTGTTTTTGAAGGAAAAAATCACCAAGATCCAGATCCCGGCGCTGCTGCTGGCGTTTGGCGGCGCATTTGTCGTGGCCAACCCCAAGTTCCATTCCAACATGTACCCGATCGTGATGGCGCTGCTGTGCTCGCTGGCGTCCAGCTTTTCCTACACCCTCGTGGGGTATCTGAAGGGCAAGGCGCACCCGTTTAGCATCATTTTGCACCTCGGGACGGTGAGCGTCGCCACGATGGCGCCCGTGATGCTTTTGACCCGGCAGTTCGTGTGGCCGACGGGGCAGGAGTTCTTCTATCTGCTGCTCATCGGCATCTTCGGCGTACTGGGGCAGATCTGCCTCACCTATGCGTATAAGCTGGCGGATGCGAGCGAGGTGAGCATCTATTCCAACACGAACATCCTGTTTGCGGCGGCTCTGGGGCGGGTGTTTTTTGGAGAGCGCATCGCACCCAATACGCTGGTGGGCGGCGGCATGGTTCTTGCGGCGATGATTCTCGTCTATGTATTTGGGCGGCGGGAAAAGGAGGCGGCGAGGCGCGCGGCCAAACAGGCAGGCAGGACGGCTGCGTAACGAGGAAGGGCCGCCCGGGCGATATGCGCTTTTCCGGAAAACCGCAAAAGGGGCTCGGGAGGGCATATCTCCCTGGGACCATGCGGGGAGAAGCGTTCGGGCGCGCAAAGAACAGTTGGCAAATGGATTGTACATAAAAAGCATAGAAAAAGGAGCCTTCCTGCGGGAAGGCTCCTTTTTGGCGCTCAGGCGTAGAAGTCCGGCGCGCACTTGAGGGTTTGCGCCTGCGCCCAGTCGTGCGCAAAAATGATTTTTGCGTGGTACCGCTCCTGCAAGGCGCGCAGCTTGTCGATAGAGGCGTGATAGTCCTCCCAATTGGCGGCGCTCCCGGTGCGGCGGACGGGCGGGCCATAGTTGGCCGCGGTGTATACGCAGTCCTGCGGGAGCAGCACGACGCCGCCCGCGAGGTGCACGACCAGCCCCATGAGCCCCGGGGTGTGCCCGGGCAGCTGCACGACCTCCACGCCGGGGAACAGCTCTGTGTCCGCGTCCAGCAGGGTATAGTCGTTCTGCGCCAGGTCGAGGTCGGCCTTGCAGTACCCGCCGTGCGTAAAGGGGTCGGGGTGGATGCGCACGCGCACTTGCGCGGCCGCAAAGTCCGCGCGCGGGGCGTATACCTGTGCGCCGGGGAAGAGGTATAGCCCGCCGGTGTGGTCGAAATGCATGTGCGAGAGCACGACGGTGTCGATGTCCGCCGGGCGGAGCCCGCAGGCCGCAAGCCGGTTTTCCAACCGCTCCGCCTCCGTCTGCACGAGGCGGAAGGAATGGGTGATCTTTTTGGACCAGTAGCCGCGCATGGCGTCGGGGTGGCACCCGGTGTCGAACAGCAGGTTGTGTTCGGGCGTTTGGAGGAGGAAGCAGAGCACGGGCAGGCGGATCGGGCCGCTTTCCCCGGCGACGATGCCGGCGGCGTCCGTCTCCAGATAGCCGGTAGGGAGGACGAATACTTTCATGGGAAGGCTCCTTTCACAAGCTATCATAGCACCGCGGGCGGCGCTTGCCAAGACGGAAAAATCAAAGCCCTCTGCAAATGCAGAGGGCCGCGACTTGGGAATGGAGGGTCCCTCTTTTTTTAGGATCCCCGGCGTGTCCGCGCCTTGGATGCATTTCCAATCGCAGAGGGCGGCGACGAAGTCAAGCCGTTTTTGCATTTTTTGAAAACGAAACTTGCGAATAGGCGGCGCCAAGGCCAGGGAGCGGCATCCGGAGCCGGACGGAGGGAAGGGGAGCAAAAGAAAGCGCCGCCCGGGTGGGGAGCGGTGCAGGGGAGCGCAACATGTCTATAACATGCGACGCGGGGGGGCGCAGGAGGGCCTAGATTTGCCGCCCGCTCCGGCCGGGGCATCCGCCCGCAGCATCGGGCAGTCGGCGGGATCCGCTGGGCAGGCAGGCGCTTCCGCCGCAAAGGCCGAGAGGTCGGCCGACGGCTGCGTATGCGCCGCCGGGGTCTCCCGGTAGGGGAACTCCCGGGCAAAGCGCTGCACCTCCGCCGCCTCGGTAGAGCCGTATTGCAGCGCACGGCGGTAGAATTCGCATTTATACTCGATATGCCGCAGCTCCTTTTGCAGCAGGGAGATCTGCCGCAGCGTCTCCGCACGGCGCTCCAGGAACATCTGATACCGCGCGGGCAGGGTGGCGTCGCCCTCGTCGCACCACGAAAAGAAGGTGCGGATGTCTTTTAGCGCCATACCCGTGTTCTTCAGGCATTCCAGCATGCGCAGGCGCTCGAGATCGGCCTCGCCGTATTGCCGGATGTTGCCCGCGCTGCGCGGGACGGGGGCGAGCAGCCCGAGCTTTTCATAATACCGCAGCGTGGATACGCTGAGCCCCGTTTCGCGGGACATGTCGCCGATGCTGTAGGAGCCGGATGGCGTTTGCATGGAAAACCTCCGCAAAAAGAATTGACCTAAAGTCAGGTTTAGACTGTACACCATATCGTAGCAGATTGGGAAGGGAATGTCAAACCGGCCCGGACGGCAACAAGTGCATCGCCCGCGCTCAATGCAAGCGCGCATGCCCGCAGCGCCTGCCGATCCTCCGTGAGCTCCCAAAGGCCGCGGCACATTTCGGCAAACAAGCGGGAAATGCAAAAACGCAGAGCGGATGCCCTGCGTTTTTCGGTGCCTGAAATTCAGCGGCCGCCGTATTTTTGCTGATAGCGGTCGATGGCCTCGGCGATGATCTGCTTGGCGGCGTCCGGGCCGGTGGCCTTGTTGACATTGACCGTCTTGTTTTGCAGCGCGCCGTAGACCTTGAAGAAGTGGCGCATTTCCTCGATGATGTGCGCCGGGAGGTCGGAGATGCTGTGATAGGTGTTATAGGTCGGGTCCGAGAAGGGGACGGCGATGATCTTTTCGTCCTCCATCCCATTGTCCACCATGGGGATGATGCCGATCGGATAGCACCGCACGAGCGTCAGCGGGTCGAGCGGCTCCGAACACAGCACGAGCACATCGAGCGGGTCGCGGTCGGAGCCGAGCGTCTTGGGGATGAAGCCGTAATTGGCCGGGTAGTGCGTCGAGGTGTACAGCACGCGGTCAAGGATGATGTAGCCGGTTTCCTTGTCCAGCTCGTATTTCTTTTTGCTGCCCTTGCTGATCTCGACCACGCAGATGAAGTCCTCGGGCGAGACGCGCCGGGCGTCCAGGTCGTGCCAGATGTTGTTCATGGGAAGGCTCCTTTCCGAGAAATAAAAACCGTTCTTTTTTCTAGGATACCACATGCTGGGGAAAATGCAAGCCGGGGCGGGCCAAGGCACAAGGGCAGCGGCAGGCCGCCGAGGACAGGGCGAGCGGAGAAAGACGCGCGGAAGCCCTGCGGCGAGAAGGAAGGCCGTCCGACTACTTCCCCTTCCGGCGCGGCGGGGTTTTGCCATGCGGGCAGGCAGAACAGCCGCCCGTGCAGCCGGAGCAGGGGGAGGAAAGCTCCCGCCGGCTTCGGCGCAGTGCGAAGAACAGCGCGAGGACGGTTAGCACGAGCACTGCTGCGTCGCCCCAGGTCATGTGCGCCCCTCCCGCGCGGCCCATTTTTTCCCGCGCATCAGGAAAGCCCTAGAAGCCGCCCGCCCTGGAACACCAGGAAGGACACCGCCCACGCGAGGCACAGCTCGAAGGCGATGACGGCGAGCGTGAGACGGCGGCTGTTCAATTCCTGCCGCAGGGCGGATACGGCGGCCATGCACGGCGTGTACAGCAGCACGAACACGAGGTAGGACGCGGCGGACAGCGGGGAGAACAGCCCGGCTAGGCTGCCCGCGAGGGCGGCGTCGCCCTCCGCGCCGGTCAGGATGGTGAGTGTGCTCACGACCGTTTCCTTGGCGGTGAGCCCGGGGAGCAGCGCCGCGACGGCCTGCCAGCACCCGAAGCCCAGCGGGGCGAACACCGGGCTCAGCGCGCCGCCGATATAGGCGAGCATGCTGTCCTGCGCCTGTTCCACGGGGAAGAAGCGGAAATCAAAGGTTTGCAGCACCCACACGACGACCGAGGCCACGAGGATGAGGCTGAAGGCGCGGGTAATGAAGTCCTTGGCCTTTTCCCACAGGTGGATGCACACGCTCTTGGCCGAGGGCAGGCGGTAGGCGGGCAGCTCTAGGACGAACGGCACCGGGTTGCCGCGGAAGGCGGTCTTGCCGAGGACGCAGGCGGACGCCGCTGCGAGCAGCACGCCCAACAGATAGAGTAAGACGATGGCCAGCGCCTTGTGGTGCGGGAAAAAGGCGGACGCGAACACGGCGTAGATGGGCAGCTTGGCGTTGCAGGACAAGAACGGCACGAGCATGGCCGTCATGCGGCGGTCGCGCTCGCTGGCCAACGTGCGCGTGGCGAGGATGCCCGGCACTGAGCAGCCAAACCCGATGAGCATGGGCACGAAGCTGCGCCCCGACAGCCCGAACCGGCGCAGCGGCTTGTCCATGAGGAACGCGACGCGCGCCATATAGCCGCTGTCCTCCAGAATGGAGAGCAGGAAGAACAATAGCACGATCGTGGGCAGGAAGGAGAGCACCGTCCCTACGCCGGCAAAGATGCCGTCCACAACGAGCGAGCGCAACAGCGGGTTGACTTCGGCATAGACGAGCGCGCCGTTCACGAGGTCGGATAGGCCGTGGATGGCATTGGCCATGAGGTTGGAAAGGCTCTGTCCGACCGGCCCGAAGGTGAGAAAGAACACGAGCGCCAGAATGCCCGCGAAGATGGGAAAGGCGGTATACCGCCCGAGCAGCACAGCGTCCACCTTGCGGGAGCGGAGCTGTTCGCGCGAGACCTGCGGCTTGACGACCGCCGTTTGGCAGATGCCCTCGATATAGGTATAGCGCATGTCCGCCATGGCGGCTTCGCGGTCCATCCCGCGCTCCTGTTCCATCTCGTGCACGATGTGCCCCACGATGTCCTGTTCGTTTTCGTTGAGGCGCAGGGCGGCCATCGTCGGTTCGTCGCCCTCCACCAGCTTGGAGGCGGCAAAGCGCGGCGACATGCCGGCGGCGGCCGCGTGGTCCTCTACCAGGTGCGCAAGCGCGTGGATCGCCTGATGCACCGGGCCGGTGCAGAAGTCCAGCCGCTTTGGAGCCTGCTTTTTGCGCGCGGCCTGCTCGATCGCGCGGACGACCTCCTCCGTGCCTTCGTTTTTGACGGCGGAGATGGGGATGCAGGGGACGCCGAGCGCGTCCGAAAGGCGGGCGACATCGATCGCACCATGGTTGGCGCGCACTTCGTCCATCATGTTGAGCGCGATGACCATGGGGATGCCGAGCTCCAAAAGCTGCAGCGACAGGTACAGGTTGCGCTCGATGTTGGTCGCATCTACGATATTGATGATGCCGTCCGGCTTTTCCTGTAAGAGGAAGTCGCGTGAGACGATCTCCTCCGGCGTGTAGGGGGACAGCGAATAGATGCCGGGCAGGTCGACGACCGTGAGCTCCGCGTGGCCGCGGATGACGCCCTCCTTGCGTTCGACGGTCACGCCCGGGAAGTTGCCGACATGCTGATTGCTGCCGGTGAGCTGGTTAAACAGCGTGGTCTTGCCGCAGTTCTGATTGCCGGCGAGTGCGAAGATCATGCCTCTACCTCCGTCTCTACGGTGATCGAGCGCGCGTCCTCGCGCCGGAGCGTGAGTTCATACCCGCGCAGCGTGAGGCTCAGCGGGTCGCCGAGCGGCGCCAGCTTGATGAGGGAGATGCGGATGCCCGGCGTCAGCCCCATGTCGAGCAGATGGCGGCGCAAAGCGCCCTCCCCGCCGACCTCGCGGATGACCCCGCTCTGGCCGACGCGCAGTGTGTCGAGTGTTGTGATCATAAATCGAAAAACCTCCTGCCGGAGATCCGGCAAAATACCCTGATATACCAAGCAACAGTATAGCAAACCGCGGGGCGGGATGTAAAGCGGAAAGAGGGGCGAAGCGCCATGGGAAGAAGGGGCCAAGCGGGAGGGTGCGCGGCGAAGGGGCGAGTGACAGCGCACAGCGCCCGGCGGGAGCGATGCCATACAACGCCCGGCGGAGCGGAGAATTTGCGCCCTTGGGTAGGGGGAATATGCTAGAAAGGAAGAAAGGCGCGCGGCGGGGCGGAAAAGCCGGAAAAAAACCTTGGCGGAGGGGTTTGCGGCGGCGGAGGAAATTGGGTATCATAGAGGAAGAAAGGAAGGACGAATGGACAGAGTTCGGATTTATATACAGGAGGCGCCAAAGGGCGAGGCGGCGCAGGCGCTTTTGCACCTGCGCGCGCAGCTTGCGGCGCGGGAGGTGGCGGCGGCGGTCGTGCCCCTCGCCCCGGGAGAGCTGCCCGCGGAGGCCGCGGCGGCGGAATTTTTGGCGGCGGTTGGGGCGGAGGCCCTGCCGCTCACGCTGGTCGACGGCGAGGCGGTCGTGTCCATGCGGCTGCCTGCGTTTAGAGAGCTGGCGTTCTGGCTGGGGCTGGCCGGGGCGTGCGGCGGCTGCGGCGCGGCGGGGCAGGGATGTTCCCGGGCAGCCGGGTGCGCGGGGTGCGGCGGATGCGCCGGGAAGCCGGGCGGATGCCCGGGGTGCAGCGGCGTGCAAGGATGAGCGGAACCCCGCCAAGGCACGGTTCGCGGGTCAAATCGCTTGGCCGGGGCGTGTAGCGGGAAGAACTTTTGAGCAGAAGCTCTGTGCGCGGGCGGTTTGTTCCCATATAAGGAGTGAAAATAGGTGTTGAGCAGCGTCTTCCCGGAGAATTTTCCGGAAAGATAGGCGAGCAAGGGCATTTGCACGAAATGCAGCACGGAATATATCGTGGGAAATGCCGAAAAACGGGGCCCAGTCTCTGCATGACCGATTGGATGGGCAGCACAACTGAAAAAGGGAGACATTTGCGCCGCCCGGCTCTCCCACAAAAAAAGACATGACAAAACCGCACCTTTTTGGGGGTGCGGTTTTTGCATGCCGAGATAGGAGCGACTTTGCAGTTGCCGTGCGCCTTGGGGCCGGACGACCTGAGCGCCCGTTTTTTCAGCCTCATTCCTCCAACCGGCGGCCGCGCAGCGTCACGAGGCGGGTGCACCCGGCAAGCGTGCTTTGCCGGTGCGAGATGAGCACGAGCGTCCGCCCCGCATAGGCGGTCTTGAGCGTGTGCAGCAGTTCGCGTTCGTGCAGGGCGTCGAGCGCGCTCGAGGGTTCGTCCATGAGGCAGACATCCGGCGCGCGCAGCAGGATGCGGGCGATGCCGATGCGCTGCCGCTCGCCGCCGGACAGGCGGGCGTTCATCTGCCCCATGTCCGTGTCGTATCCGTCCGGGAGGGTGTCGATGAACGGCGCGATGCCCGCGCCCTCGGCCGCGCGGCGGACTTCCTCCATCGTCGCGTCCGGCTTGGCGATGCGGATGTTTTCCGCGATGGTCGTGTCGAACAGGTAGGTGTCCTGTTCCAAAAAGGCGATGCGCCGGTGCAGTTCCGCAAGCGAGATGCGCTCGATCGGGATCCCGTTTATAAGGATCTGCCCCGCCGTCGGCGCATAGAAGCGCAGCAGCAGGCGCAGGATGGTGGACTTGCCCGCGCCCGATTCGCCGGAGATGCCAACCTGATCGCCCCGATGGATGGTGAGGTTTAGGTGGTTCAGGATGAGTCGATCGGTGTGCGGGTAAGCAAAGCTCACATCGCGAAATTCGATGGTCTCGATTGCGCCGCAGGCGACGGGGTCGTCCGGTTCCACCGTTTCGGGTACGGCGTCCTCGATCAAAAAGAGGCGTTCCGCGGCTGCATAGGTCTCGAGCAGGCTCGTGACCACGAAGGTCAGGTTGAAGGTCGAGGACAGCGACGCCGTCGCCGCAAAGGACAGCGCGATGGTGCCCACGGGGCGGTCGATGCCCCGGGCGGACAGCACGCCGGCGCACACGAGGATGAGGATGCGCGCGAGGTATACGAAGAAGGTGGGCAGCGAGGCAACCGTTTGCCGGTGCAGCGTGAGGCCGAGCGACGCGCGGTTGACTTCCTCGTTGGCGTGGAGGACCTCCGCCGTCTTGCGGTCGACCGCGCCGAAGATCTGAATATCGCGGATGCCGTATACGCTTTCCAGAATTTTGGACTTGAGCGTGCCCAGGCGCTGCCGATACCGCATGCCGATGCCGCGTCCGGCCTTGAGCGCCAAGAGCGGGAGCACGACGCTGATCATCAGGTAGACCGGGATGAGCAGCCATCCATACAGCGGGTGCACGGAAAACGCGAGCGCGATGGTCGTGACGGGGAGTAGGACGACCGTGAACATCGGGCCAATCGTGTGCGCGAAGAAGAATTCCAGCGTTTCGATGTCGGACACGGCGATGTTTAACAGGTCGCCCGTTTCCCGCCCGATGAGGAACGCGGGGGAAATGCGGTCGATCGCGTCGAACAGGTGCACGCGCACCTTGGCGAGGATGCCATAGGCGCCCATGTGCGAATACACGCCTTCGAGGTAGCGGCACAGCGCGATGAGCGCCGCCGACAGGGCGGTCAGGGCGGCATACAGCCCGCCCGACCCGGTGAGCCCCGCGGCGGACAGCAGCCACAGCGCGCCGAAGCCCATGAGCCCCATGTGCGACAACGACCCCACGACGCTGGCCAGCGTGGAGACGACGAGGTATTTGCGGATGGGGCGGCCGATGGCGAGCAGCCGCGCGTTCATTTCACGGAAGGAATAGGAAAATTTCTGTTTCATGCGGACACCTCCTCCATGGCCTGCTGCCGCGTGACAAGTTCGCGGTACAGCCCGTCCTCGGCCATCAATTGTTCGTGGCTCCCCCGCTGCGCGACCGCGCCCTTTTCCAGGACATAGATGCAGTCGGCATGCCGGATGGTGGACATGCGGTGCGAGATGAGCACGAGCGTCCGGCTGTGCGACAGGCGGGCGATGGTCTGCCAGATCTCCTGCTCGCTTTGCGGGTCGACGCTCGAGGTCGCCTCGTCAAAGATGAGGTAGGGCGCTTCCGAGAGTAGCGCGCGGGCGATGCCCATCTTTTGGCGCTGCCCGCCGGACAGGGCGGCCCCGGCGTTTCCGACCTGCGCGTCCAGCCCGTCCGGGAGTGTGCGCACAAAGTCGAGAAGCCCCGCCTCGGACAGCGCATCCAGAAGCGCGGCGTCCGTCGCGTCCGGCCGCGCGAGCAGCAGGTTGTCGCGGATGGTGCCTGAGAAGAGGCCGACCTGCTGCGGCACGAGCGCGATATGCCGCCGCACTTCCTCGGGCGAAAGGCTTTGGTAATCGCGGCCCTCGAGGTAGAGCCTCCCCGATGCGGGATCGCAGAACCGCATGAGCAGCGAGGCGACCGTCGACTTGCCGCAACCGGATAGCCCGACGAGCGCGACCGTCTTTCCGCGCGGGATGTCGAGCGAGATGTCGGAAATCGCCCGCGCGCGCCCGGCGTAGCCATAGGAGACCCCCGCCATGTGGATGCCGTCGAAATGTGCCGGGTCGCCCGGCAGACCGGGGTCATAGGGGCGGGAGGTGTCCATGTCCAAAATTTCCTCGACCTTGCCGGCGGCGGAGATGGCGGTGAGGGCCCCATGCGACGCGCTCATGAGCTGCCGAATGGCGGCAAAGTAGCTATAGGACAGCATGAGCACGGAAAGCGCCTGCGCAATCGGCATCGCCTCGGCGGCATGCAGCCGGGCGGAGCACAACGCGAGCGCGGTGCAGATGGACGCATAGATGAGCGCCTCCGTCGACAAAAAGGAGGTGAAGTTGATCTTCATGAACGCGTTGATGTTGCGGTTCAAAATGTCTGCCTTTTCGCCGAGCACGCGGGAATGTTCGCGGTCGCGGTCAAATAGCTTGAGCGTCGTGAGCCCGCGCAGGCTGTCGAGGTAGTACCCGGTCATGTCCTCGAGCGCGCGCCAGTAGCGGCGGCGGATCTGTTCGATCTTGCGGCGGAACAGGTTGTTCGCGGGGAGCAGCACGAGCGAAACCACGAGCATGAGCACTGCGACGGGCAGCGAGATGCGCTTTAAGCGGAAGAACAGGTACACCGGCGCGGCGATGCTGTAGAACAGGCTGGGCAGGTAGATGCTGTAGTAGGACTGCATCTGTTCCACCGCGTCGACCGAGGCGGTGATGGCGGCGGTCGGGCCGATCTGTTCAATGCCGCCCGCGTCCAGGGCCATGACCTTGGAAAAGATGGTCTGGCGCATGCGGGTGCGCGCGCGGGCCGCCGTGCGGTATTCGAGGAGACCTTTGAGAAGCTGCGCCGCAAAGGTCGCGGCCGCGGCCAACAGGGCCGCGCGGAACGCGTCGCCCGCCCCGGAAAGCGCGTCCGCTGGGGCGAACAGGCTGCCCAAAAAGCCCGCGACGATCTCGGACAGCGCGGTGCTGCCCACGAGCGCGAGAAAGCTCACGGCGGCGATGGCGAGGATGTCGCTCCACAGCCCGCGCGCCAGCTTCAACAGCGTCTTATTCAACAGAAGCATGGAAATGGAGATCCTTTCTTGAAAATAGGGAAGTGTCCCCGGCGGGAAGCGTTTCCGCGGGGAAGGGGCGGCGGTTTCCGCCTCGCCCAAACGGCGGAGGAAGAAAAAGTGCCGCCCGAAAGTTAGCATAGACTAACTTTGTGAAAAAGTCAAGAGAGGAGGCGGGAAGGGGGTACACAAAAACCCACCGTCCCGTGGAGGAACGGTGGGTTTGAAGAGAGGGATGGAGAAATGCGCCCGCCTCATCCCTCATCCAGGATGCGCGCGACCGGCACCCAGATCTCGGCCGCATAGTCCGGGGCAGTCATGTCGCCCGCGGGGTAGACCTCGATGTCCAGCGCGCCCCGGCGGGCAAAGCCGCGGAGCGCCCGGCCGACATACGCCTCGCTCGTGCCGTTTTGGTACCCGATGGCGGTGTCGAAAAAGTTGATGCCGAGATCCAAGGCGCGGCGCAGGATCTCGCGCAAATGCGCTTCGTCCACCGTCCAGCGGTGTTGGCTGTTGTTGGCGTCGCTAAGGCCCATGCACCCGAGGCAGATGCGCGAAACGGTGAGGCCGCTGGACCCGAGGCGCGTATATTGCATAGAAAAATCCTCCTTTTAGGACAATGTTTTTTTGTTGCTTCGTAAGATAAGCATATCACCGAAAGCGAGGTTTCGGTCAAGGTTGGCGAGGCGGATTCTTCCCGAAAATTTGCGCCGCGGGCGGCATACTTTCCCAGGCGAGCGGGCAGACTTTCCCTATGGAAACGAACCGGAATGCTTGGATGCAGTATATGGAACAGGTGGAGGCGCTGCTGCGCGTGCGGGACAGCTTTGACATCCTCTGCCGCAAGGTGGAGATCGGCGGCCGCCGGGCGCGGCTGTATGTCGTGGATGGTCTGTGCAAGGACGAGATTTTGCAAAAGCTCCTGCAATTTTGGATGGAGATCACGCCAGAGGAGATGCAGGTGGTGGATGGGCTCGCGCGGTTTTCGGAGAAATACCTCGCATACACCGAAACAGAGGTGTGCGCCGCGCCGCCGGACATGGCGAAAAATTTGCTGTCCGGGGCGGCGCTCCTGTTTTTGGAGCCGTACCGCGAGGCGCTCGTCGTGGACGCCCGGACCTACCCCGTGCGCAGCGTGGGCGAGCCGGACGACGAACGCGTGCTGCGCGGCGCGCACGACGGCTTTGTGGAGACGCTCATCTTCAATGTGGCGCTGCTCCGGCGGCGCATCCGCGACACGCGGCTCACGATCGAGGCGCTTTCGGTCGGGCGGCGGAGCAAGACGGATGTGGCCATCGCCTACCTCGCGGGCAAGGCAGACGCCAAGTTTGTGAAAGACCTGCGCGCGCGCATCGCCCGGCTGGATGTAAACTCGCTTACAATGGGGCAGGAGAGCCTCACCGAGGCGCTCGTGGACAAAGGGTGGTACAACCCGTTTCCCAAAGTGCGCTACACCGAGCGGCCGGACAGCGCGGCGGCGGCCATCGCCGAGGGGCGGGTGGTCGTCATAATCGACAATTCCGCGTCGGTCATGCTGCTGCCTGTGAGCCTGTTTGACTTTATGCAGGAGAACAACGACTTCTGCTTTCCGCCCGCGGTGGGCGGGTACCTCCGGCTCGTGCGCATGATCGTGTTTTTGCTCACAATCTACCTGACGCCGGTGTGGTACCTGCTCATCCAGCGGCCGGAGCGGCTGCCAGCGTGGCTTTCCTTCATCGCGGTGGAGCAGCCGACGGCCGTGCCCGTGATCTTTCAGCTGTTTATCTTCGAATTGGCGATCGACGCCTTGAAGCTCGCGTCGCTCAACACGCCCTCGGCGCTGTCCAATTCCTTTAGCGTGATTGGCGCGCTCATCTTGGGCGATTTCGCGGTGCAGGCACGGTGGTTCGTGCCCGAGGTCATCCTGTACATGGGGCTGGTGGCCATCGGCAACTTCACGCAGCCGAGCTATGAGCTGTCCTATGCGTTTAAGCTCATGCGATTGCTCATTTTGGTGCTGACGGCGGTGTTTGGTGCGTGGGGCTTTTGGGCGGGGCAGGCAGTGCTTGTGCTGCTGCTTGCGACCAACCGGACGGTGTCCGGCGGGAGCTACCTCTACCCGCTCTTCCCGTTCGACGCGCAGGCGCTGCGGGGCGTGTTTTGGCGCGGGCCGATGAACAGGGAGAATAGCTAGGGGAATGCGGATGCATCGCCCTAAGACGGGGCAGTTTTGCCGGAGGGCAGCTTGGGCACCCAATTCCCGGAAGGAGGGAAAACAGGAAGCGAGCGTGAAGCAGGCGTGCGGCGCGGGAAGCACCGTTGGCTGGAGGGGAATGCCTACGCGGTGCAAAGCCTGTTCCGGGCGGTCGAGGTGGGCGGACGAAAAATGCAAAAAAACGACCCGGCAGCGCGAGGCTGTCGGGCCGTTTCTATGTTGTAGGTTGAAAAGCGAGCTGCGGCTTAGAGCTGCGGGCCGGCGGCTACGAGCGCCTTGCCGGCTTCGTTCGTGGTGTACTTCACGAAGTTCTTCTGGAAGCGCGCTGCGAGGTCCTTGGCCTTTTCTTCCCAGACGGACGCGTCCGCATAGGTGTCGCGCGGGTCGAGGATCGCCGCATCGACGCCGGGCAGCTCGGTCGGCACTTCGAAGTCGAAGTAGGGGATCTTCTTGGTGGGCGCCGTCTTGATGTCGCCATTCAAAATCGCGTCGATGATGCCGCGCGTGTCTTTGATGGAGATGCGCTTGCCCGTGCCGTTCCAGCCGGTGTTGACGAGGTACGCCTTCGCGCCGCTCTTTTCCATCT
>CAOKKG010000008.1 GCA_948468985.1 uncultured Eubacteriales bacterium
TCAGATTGATCCGGTGTTTTTCGTCGATGCCCAGCACCTTGACCAGGATTTCGTCGCCTTCCTTGACGACATCCTCCACCTTTTCCACGCGTTCCTTGGCGAGCTTGGAAATGTGAACCATGCCTTCCTTGCCCGGCGCGATCTCGACAAACGCGCCGATCGGGATGATGCGCGTGACCTTACCCTTATAGACATCGCCCGCCTTGATGTCGCGCGCAATACCCAGGATGATGGCCTTGGCTTTCGCCGCCGCCGCAGCATCCTCCGTCGCGATCGCGACGCGGCCGTCGTCCTCGATGTCGATCTTGACGCCGGTGTCTGCGATGATCTTGTTGATCGTCTTGCCGCCGGACCCGATGACCTCGCGGATCTTGTCCGGATTGATGGTAAACTGTGTGATCTTGGGCGCGTACTTGGAAAGCTCCTTGCGCGGCGCGGGAAGCACCTCGTTCATCTTGCCCAGAATGTGCAGGCGGCCGCGCAGCGCCTGCGCCAGCGCGCGTTCCAGAATCTCCTTGTCAATCCCCTTGATCTTGATGTCCATCTGGATGGCCGTAATGCCCTTATCCGTGCCAGCAACCTTGAAGTCCATGTCGCCCAGGAAGTCCTCGAGGCCCTGAATATCCGTGAGCACGACGACCTTGTCGTCCTGCTTGATGAGGCCCATCGCCGTGCCGGCGACCGGCTTTTTCATGGGCACGCCCGCGTCCATGAGCGCCAGAGAGCTGGCGCAAATGCTGGCCTGCGAGGTCGAACCGTTCGAGCTCAGCACTTCGGATACCGCGCGGATCGCATAGGGGAATTCCTCTTCCGAGGGCAGCATGGGAACGATCGCCCGTTCCGCCAGCGCACCGTGACCGACCTCGCGACGGTTTGCGCTGCGCAGCGGCTTCGCCTCGCCCGTGGAATACGGCGGCATGTTGTATTGATGCATATAGCGCTTAAAAGTCTCGTCCGAGATACCGTCCAGCGTCTGTCCGTCGCCAATCGGCCCGAGCGTGACCAGGTTCATGACCTGCGTTTGCCCGCGCGTAAAGACCGCGCTGCCATGCGTTCTGGCAAACAGGCCGGTCTCGCACCAGATCGGGCGGACTTCCTCATAGCTGCGGCCGTCGGGGCGCACACCGTCCTTCACGATTTTTTCGCGGACGATTTCCTTCATGATCGCATACAGGCTGTTGCCGATGTCCGTCTTGCTGTCCGGGAAGGCTTCCGCGAAGTATTCCACCGCTTCAGCCTTGACCTGTTCCTCCCGCGCCTCGCGTTCCGTACGATCGAAGGTGTCCATCGCCCAGCGCATGCGGTCATAGAATTTTTCGCGCACCTGCGCGTCCAGTTCCTCCGGCACATGGTAGAGAACATACGGCTTTTCGGGCTTGCCGATCTCTTCCTTGATGTTGGAAATGAAGGCGCAGATTTTCTTGATCTCCTCGTGCGCGAACAGGATCGCGCCCAGCATTTCGTCCTCGCTCACTTCCTGGGCGCCGGCCTCGACCATCATAATCGCGTCCTTCGTGCCCGAAACCGTGAGGTGCATGCGAGATGCCGCACGCTCTGCCGAATTCGGGTTGATGATGTATTTGCCGTCCACCAAGCCCACGACGACCGAGCCCGTGGGGCCCTGGAAAGGCAGCCCCGCGATGGACAGCGCCACGGAAGAGCCAATCATGGCATAGACTTCCGGCGGAATTTCCGGGTCGACGGAAAGCACCGTCGCGATGACCTGCACATCGTTATAATACCCTTTGGGGAAGAGCGGCCGCAGCGGGCGGTCGATGAGGCGGCAGGAAAGGATTGCCTTTTCCGAAGGCCGGCCTTCCCGTTTGATAAACCCGCCCGGGATCTTGCCCACGGACTACATTTTTTCTTCAAATTCGATGCTCAGCGGGAAAAAGTCGACGCCGTCCCGCGGTTCCTTGGAAGCCGTAGCCGAGACCATCACCGCCGTGTCGCCGCAGCGCACGATGCAGGACCCGCCGGCCTGTCCGCAATACTTCCCGGATTCGACGATCAGTTCTCTGTCGCCAAGCTCCATTTTAAACACATGATTTTCTACCATTCCTACCTCCTGGGCAGGCTCTGCCTGCCGATACATCTATATTCCATTTTTATGTTGTACAAAGAAATCGCCGCGAAAACCGCCGACGCGCGCCGGGAGCTGCGCTTTATAAAGATAGAGCGGGAAAATCTTTCCCCGCTCTATCTGCTTACGACAAACTATGGGGCACTTATCTTCTAAGACCAAGCTTAGCGACCAGTGCTCTATATCTTTCGATATCCTTTTTCTTCAGGTATTCGAGCAAGCCTCTTCTTGCACCGACCATCTTCAACAGCCCACGGCGGGAATGATGATCCTTCTGATGAGACTGCAAATGCTCGTTCAGGTGATTGATGCGCGCCGTCAGCAATGCGACCTGCACCTCCGGCGAACCGGTGTCACCCTCATGCGTTGCATATTCCGCAATGATTGCGCTTTTGTCGATTTTTTCCATGTGAATTGCCTCCCTAAAATAGAAATCGCCGAGAACTCTGTATTGCGTCGGGTATTCGCAAAACGGAGTATTCGGTTTGACACAAACGCATTGTATCACATATTATTTTTCTTGTAAAGAAGATTTTCGCGGAAAAAAGCCGGTAAAAAGGCATTCATTCCGCATTTTCGAAATACGCCGCAGCCTGCCGCCGGTTGGCCGCGATGGCCGCCCGCAGTTCCGTCAGGTCGGAAAACGGTCGTTCCGGGCGGACGAATTCCAACAGTTCTACCTCCACCTGCTCCCCGTAGAGATCGCCCGCAAAATTCAGCAGATTGGTCTCTACTGAGATATCCATCCCATTATGCAGCGTGGGCCGCCGGCCGATGTTGGTGATCCCGCCATAGCTTTCGCCGTTTTCCAGGCGCAGCCGGGCGATATACACGCCGAGCGGCGGGATGAGCTTGCCCGGTGCGGCATAGAGGTTTGCCGTGGGAAAGCCCAGCTTCCGTCCCACTTCGCGCCCGTGCACAATTTCACCGGCAATGCTATACGGCCGCCCCAAAAGCTCTTCCGCCAGCAGCATGTCGCCTGCCCGGACGGCTGCTCGGATGCGCGTGCTGCTAATCGCGTTGCCGCCCTGCTCCATCTTTTGGAGGATGCAGCACTGCACGCCGTGTGCTGCCGCATAGGCCCGGAGGTAATCCGCGTCGCCCTCTGCGCCGCGCCCAAAAGTGAAGTTATACCCCGCGATCCATACGCCGCCCCGGTACCGCTCCAACAGGCTCCGAGCAAATTCCTCGCGGCTCTGTTCCGCAATCTCGCGGTCAAACGGCCGCATGGCCAGGTAGTCGATCTCCATTGCCGCGACCGCCCGCACCTTTTCCTCTGGGGAAAAGAGCATTTCCGCCTCGCCGCCGAAATAGGCCGAGGGGAGCGAGGAAAAGGTATACACCAGGCTGTGCATCCCCTCCGCGCGCGCGATTTGCCGTGCCTGTTCCAAAATCTGCCGATGCGCCCGGTGCAGGCCGTCGAACATGCCGAGCGCGATCACATTCTGCCCCGCAAAGCGGGTATCCTTCGTTACGATCTGCATACACCCTCCCTAATACAGCGGGATGCGCAGCTTTGGCACACCCTGATCCGCCTCGCCTACGCCATAAAAGGTTCCGCCGCAATACAGGGCGAACTGCCCCGTGGGCAGCGGGTCCGCCGCCCGGAGTCTTTGCCCGTGTTCGATGGCAAAGCGCTGTTCCGCCCCCAAATGCACTCGGGGCAGTGCGCGCACCACCTCTTCCGGCGGGATGCAGAAGGAAATATCCCCCTGTGCGGCGCGCGCCGCGATCTCGTCCAGCGTCCAGGCCTGATGTACCTCAAAATCCCCCGACCGCTCGCGCATGAGGAAGGAGGTGTACGCGAGCTCGCCCATTGAAGCCGCAATGTCCTCCAACAGTGTGCGGACATAGGTGCCCTTGGAGCAATGGATGCGCAACAGGAATTGCTCCGGCCCAGTCTGCGCCAGCACCTCGATGTCGGAGATGCACACCCGGCGCGGCAGTTTGGGCAGGTCAATCCCCCGGCGCGCCAATTCATAGGACTTTTTACCGTCCACCTTGATCGCCGAATAGGCGGGCGGCGTCTGCATCTGCTCGCCCAGAAACGCCTTGCAGGCCGCCTCCAACCGCGTCGCCAGCCGCGTGCGGTCGGTCTGCTTCCTGGCCGTGCAGGCACCATAGCTGTCTAGCGTGTCCGTGCGGCACCCGAAATGCAGCTCCGCCACATAGACCTTGTCATGCCCCATCAGGTAATCCGACAGCCGCGCCGCGCGTCCGAGCAGCACCACCAACACACCCGCTGCCCCGGGGTCCAGCGTCCCCGCATGGCCAATGCGCTTTTCGTTCAGCACCTTTTTCAAAAATACTGTCACGCCGTTCGAGGACATCGCCGGCGGCTTCAGCACATTGATGACCCCGTTCATAGATACCTTGCCGCCGCCGCGATGACGCGCGAGATCGCCTGCTCGAGCGGCGCCTGGAGCTTACCACCCGACGCATGAATGTGCCCGCCGCCCTCGAATTCTGCGGCCAGCGCCGCCACATTGGCATAGTTCTTGCTACGGAAACTCAATTTGAACTGATTTTCCTCACTCTGACGCAGGAAGATGGCAATCTCCACCCCGCGGATCTCCCGCGCGTAGTTGATGAGCTCCTCCGTATCTTCGATGAGTGCGCCGCACACGCCAAAGTCCTCCTGCAAGATATAAGTCAGGGCGATCTTCCCGTCCTCGGCGAGCACGAGGTGCTCCAGTGAGCGGCCGATAAGCCGCGTCGCCCCGAGCGACCGCGCCTGATAGATGCTTTCCGCGATCCGAGGGATGTCCGCCCCCGCCGCGCGCAGCGCCGCCGCGGCATACAGAATTGCGGCGTCCGTGTTGGAATAGGAGAAATTCCCCGTATCCGTACAGATGGCCATATACAAAAGATTTGCCATCGGCTGTGTGAGCGGGATGTGCATCTGTGTGAGCAGCCGATAGATGAGCAATCCCGCCGCTCCCACCGGGTCGATATAATTTTCCTGTCCAAACGCAGGGTTAGTACCATGGTGGTCGATCACGACCGTTCTTTTTGCCGCCTCGAACAGCGGCTGCGCCTTGCCGAGACGCCCCTTATCCGAGACATCCACCGCAATCGCGCATGCATAGTCCCGCTTCGGGCAGTCCGCCACGGAATACACCGGAGCATAGTCCCGCACAAAGGCCATTTTTTCCGGAACTTTCCCATCAATCACAAATATGGCGCTCTTGCCTAACCCCTGTAGGGCCAGCAAAAGCGCCATACCGCTGCCTATCGTATCCCCATCCGGACTGATATGGCCGATGATGAGAAAATCCTGCTCATTCCTGATGATCTTCTCGATGTTTTGCATTCTCTTTATCCTTGGCAGTCACCTCATCGATGAGCTTGGATATCTCGATGCTATAGGCAATCGAAGTATCGTGTACAAACTCCAGGTTGGGGATCCTGCGCAGTCTGATTTTTTCGTTCAATTTTGCCCGCAGGAAAGGCTCCGCGCTGCGAAGCGCCTCCATAGTGGATTCCACCCGAGCCGGCGTGTCGTAAATGCTGATATAGACCTTTGCATATTTGAGGTCCGGCGTTACCGCCACGCGGGTCACGCCGGCCATCTTGCTGAAGCGCGGATCCTTCATCTCGGTCAGGAAGATCTCTCCCAAGAGCCTTTGCAGCTCCCCGTCGATCTTGGCTGTCCTTCTCTGACTCATGCTAATCCTCTCCTCGTATGCTTATTTTTGCACTTCCACCATCTGGAATGCCTCGATGACATCCTCTTCCTTGATGTCGTTATAATTTTCCAGCGTGATACCGCATTCATACCCGGCGGCGACTTCCTTGGCGTCGTCCTTAAACCGCTTGAGCGAGGACAGCTTGCCTTCGTAGACAACCACGCCGTTACGGACCAGGCGCACCTCCGCATTGCGGACAATCTTGCCGTCGGTCACATAACTGCCGGCCACGGTGCCCACCGAGGAGACCTTGAAGGTCTGCCGCACCGTCGCGTGCCCCAACACCTCTTCCTTGAATTCCGGCGCCAGGAGTCCCTTCATGGCCTTTTCGACATCCTCAATCGCATTATAGATGATGCGGTACAGACGGACATCCACCTTTTCGCGCTCTGCCGCCGCCATGACGGCCGCATCCGGACGAACATTGAACCCGATCACGATGGCGTTACTCGTCGAAGCCAGCAGAATATCCGATTCGCTGATCGCGCCCGCCGCGCCGTGGATGACGCGCACGCGCACCTCGTCGTTCGAGAGCTTTTCCAGCGACTGCTTGAGCGCCTCGACGGAACCCTGCACATCCGCCTTGACGATGATGTTGAGCTCCTTCATTTGGCCTTCCGCAATCTTGGAGAACAAGTCGTCGAGCGAGACGCGTGACATGCTCTTGAGCTTTTCAGCCTTCAGGCGATCCTTGCGTTCCTCCACGACCTGTTTAGAAAGTTTATCCTGTTCAACGGCATAGATGATGTCGCCCGCCGCCGGGACATCCGAAAACCCGATGACCTCCACCGGCATAGACGGACCGGCCTGCTTCACAGCCTTGCCATTGTCGTCGTACATCGCGCGGACACGCCCATAGGTCATGCCGGCCACGATGGTGTCCTGCACATGCAGTGTACCGTTCTGCACCAGTACGGTTGCGACCGGGCCTCTGCCGCGGTCCAAGCGGGCTTCGATGATGATCCCCTTGGCCATACGGTTGGGGTTGGCACGCAATTCCGCGACATCCGCCACGAGCAGGATCATTTCCAGCAGCGTGTCAATGCCTTCCCCAGTAATCGCCGAAACGGGCACCATAATCGTATCGCCGCCCCATTCCTCCGAAACGAGGCCGTATTCCGTCAATTCCTGCTTGACGCGATCTGGGTTGGCCGCCGGCTTGTCGACCTTGTTAATCGCCACGATGACCGGCACGCCTGCGGATTTCGCGTGGTTGATGGCCTCGATGGTCTGTGGCATAACGCCGTCGTCCGCCGCCACGACCAGCACGGCAATGTCCGTCGCCTGCGCGCCTCTCGCACGCATGGCCGTAAATGCCGCGTGTCCAGGCGTATCAAGGAAGGTGATCGGCTTGCCGTTCGCCTCAACCGTATATGCGCCGATGTGCTGCGTGATGCCGCCGGCTTCGCCCTGCTGCACCTTAGTCTGCCGAATCGCATCCAAAAGGGAAGTCTTGCCGTGGTCGACATGGCCCATGACCGTCACGACCGGCGGGCGCGGCTGGAGGTTTTCCTCCTCATCTGTCGTCTCTTCAAAGCCCGCAATGAGCGTTTCCTCGGCGGTCTGTTCCTTTTTCTGCTCCAGCGTGATGCCGTAATCGTCGGCGATCAGCGCAGCTGTGTCGTAATCGATCTCGGAATTGATCGTACAGACGTTACCCAGCATGAACAACTTTTTGATAATCTCCGCCGCGGGCTTGCCGATTTTTTCGGCCAACACCTTGATGGAGACCATATCGCCCGTGATGACTGCGCTCTCGATCTTGATCGGCTCGATCGCCAGAGAAGCCCCGCGCGCATCCTTGCGCTTTGCCTTGCGGGAACCGCGCACGAATTCGTCGTCCCCACTCAGGATTACCTTCTCCTTCATCGCGTTGCGGCGGCGCTTTGCGGCCAATTCCTCTTCCGAGGCGCGGCGCTTTTGATCGTGTCCGCCAACACCATGGCGGTCGCGCGCCTGCGGCGCGATAAAGACCGAATTCTTCTTGGCAGGCGCGCGGCGCGTCTGCGAAGAAGTGGCGGGTGCCTCGTCCTTGTCGAACTTGCCAAAGCCCGCGTCCTTGTTATACGGCTGCGAGCCTGCGGCGCCGCGCTTTGGGAACCCGGATGCGCCAGAGGTATTTCGACGGTCGCCCGGACGGCGATCCTGCGCCGGGCGCGCGGCACGACTGCTCGCCGCTGCGCGTTCACGGTCCTGGCGCTGCTTTTCCTCACGCTTTTTCTGTTCGGCTTCCTCGTCCTTTGCGCTGCGGACGACACGGATCTTCGGGCGGAATGCGCTCAAATCCGGCATATATACGCTGAAATCCGATTTTGTTTCCGCCTTCTTGGGCGTCTCTGCCTGCGGCTGTTCCTTGGCAGGCGTCACTTTCTTTTCCGTCGTTTGCTTTGCAGCTGTCTTCATGCTTTCTTTCTCTTTTCCGGCCTGTTTTGCAGGCTTGCTTTCCCCATCTTGTTTGGTTTGCGGTTTTTCTTCCAGAGGCGCCTGCGGCGCGGCGGGCGTCTTTTCCGGTGCAGCGGGCACAGGCGCGGATACCGCCGGTGCTTCCGGCTGCGGCACGGACGCAGGGGCAGGCGTGCTTTGCTCGGGCACCGCCGCTGTGGGCGCTTCCGCTGGTGCGGCGGGCATCTCCACCTCCGCCGCCTGCTCGCGCAGCTTTTTTTCCTCCAGACGGCGCATCACATCCGCTTCCAGCTGCTGCGCTTCCCGGAGGCGCTGCCGCGCTTTCTCCTCCTTCTGCGCAGCCCCTTCGACGGCTCCCTTCAGGTGCGTCCGCATCGTTTTATTAAATTCCAAAATATTAAACTTGCTCAATCTTCCACCTCCATCCGATTGCATTCCGCTTCCCAAAGCTGCCGCATCCTCTGCGCAAACAGCTTTTCCGTCACACCGATGACCTTCGCCGCCGGCTTCCCCGCCCGCCGGCCGGCCTCCCCGGCCGGTTCAGCGACCACACAGGGGATCCGTTGCCTGCGGCAGGTCTCCTCCCACTGCGCACGGCTCGCCTCCGACACCTCCGCGTCCAAGACGAGCAGGCGCACCGCATGTTTGCGGACAGCCATCTCTACCGCCGTCGTACCGATCACACAGGCGCGTGCCCGTGCAGCAAAGCCCAGCATGGTATAGAACTCATTTGTCAATTTCACGGCGTAGAATCACCCGCTTTGCTTCCTGAAACATTTCCTCGGTGAAATCGCATTCCAGCGCCCGGTTCAATGCCTTGATCTTATAGGCGCGCTCGAGGCAGGCGACATCTGGACAGAGGTACGCGCCCCGCCCCTGCGCCTTGCCGGTCGTGTCGACCGAGACCACGCCTTCCTTATTTTTGACGATCCGAATCAGTTCGCGCTTGGGCCGGCCCTGCCGGCAGGCCACGCACATGCGAACCGGTATCTTCTTTGGTTTCAATCCGCTCACTCCTGCTCCTCCGCCGCGGCCGCATATTCGTCAAACACCGGATCGACGACCTGCGAGCGACACTTGATGTCGATCTTATAGCCCGTCAGCTTGGCCGCCAAGCGGGCGTTCTGCCCCTCCTTGCCGATTGCCAGCGAAAGCTGGTTGTCGGCAACAATCGCCTCGGCCATCTTATTTTCCTCATCTACGCGCGTCATCAGCACCTGTGCCGGGCGCAGGGCATTGGCGATGAATTCCGCCGGTTCGTCGCTCCATGGGATCACATCGATGCGTTCCCCATGCAGTTCCTCCACTACGCGATTGATGCGGCTGCCGCGTGAGCCCACGCAGGCACCCACGGCATCGATGTTCTTATCCTCCGCATAGACGGCGATCTTGCTGCGCTTACCGGCCTCGCGGGCAATGCTCTTGATGACGACGCTGTTCTGGCTGATTTCCGGCACTTCTAATTCAAACAGCCTCTTGATGAGGCCTGGGTGCGACCGGGACACGATGATCTGCGATCCCTTGACCGTGTTCTTGACCTCCAGAACATACACCTTAATGCGCATGTTCGGTTCATAATGCTCGCCCGGGATGACCTCCTTAGCCGGAAGGATCCCTTCCGTGTTACCGAGGTCGAGGTAGTAGCTGCCGCGTTCCTGCCGCAGCACCACGCCGGTCATGAGTTCGTTTTCCTTTTCAATGAAGCGGTCATAGATCACACCGCGCTCCGCCTCACGGATGCGCTGCACGACCACCTGCTTTGCCAGCTGCGCGGCAATGCGGCCAAAGGAGCTCGGCGTGACCTCCTCCTCGATGATGTCCCCCAGCTCGTAGGCCATGTTGATTTTGCGTGCGTCCTCCAAGCTGATCTCAAAGGTATCGTCAAACACATCGTCGACGACTGTCTTTTCTGCAAAGACCTTGAGCACGCCCGTCGTCTCGTCGATGTCGACGCGCGCATTCTGCGACATGCCAAAATCGCGCTTATAGGCGGCGACCAGCGCCGTCTTGATGGCGTCCAGCAAGACTTCCTTGCTGATGCCCTTTTCTTCTTCCAATTCGTTTAATGCATTTATAAATTCAGCGTTCATGCCCTTCCTCCTTAAAAATCGATATGCGGCCGGATCTGCGCGATCTTGGCCAGCTCCAGCTCCCATGCCTCGCCCTTTTCGGTCTCAAGAGAGATGGCCTTTTCGTCATACCCCCGCAGCGTCACTGTCCATTCCTTTTTGCCGGCGCGCTTTTCATAGAGCTTGACATCCACTTTTTCATTTAGATGCCGCGCAAAATCCTCCGGCCGCTTGAGCGGACGGTCGATCCCCGGCGAAGAGACGCAGAGGATGTAGGATTCCTCGATCGGATCCGCCGCATCGATGAGCGGATCGATCGCCATGCTGCACGCTTCGCAATCGTCCAAGTCCACGCCGCCTTCCTTATCGATATAGATGACAAGCTCGGAGTCCTCCCCGCGCTTTTTGACATACTCCACATCGACCACGGTATACCCGAGCTGCGCAGCGGCTGGCGCGACCAGCTGCATCACGGATTCTTCCACTTTTTTCGACAATTGTCCACCTCCACGCGCTTCGCGCTTTTTCTATACAAAACCAAAGAGTGGGGGATACCCACTCTTTGTAATAAGAGTATACTGTTATAAATTTATTGTAACACAATGTTTTTGCCGTTACAATAGGCTTTCCAAGGAATTTTCCGCTTTCCTGTGCGTTTTTATGCGCTACACCGATCAGAAAAACTGCCGGGAATCCCGGATCCCTTCCTCGCGCCGCATCGCCTCGGTATAGACGGACACCCGGCAGTTCTGCTTGCCAAGCTTTTTATTGACGCTGATATAGAAATTCTTGCCGGGGTAGGATTGCAGGATCGGGATCCCGCGTTCATTGCAGTCCTCAATATAGCGGACGGTCTCGGGCGAGGCCTCGACCAGATACTTCTCCGCCTCCATGTTGAGCACCATGCGGTTGACCTCCCGCCGGATGCGGATGGCAATCGCCGCCGGAGCCATCACGCGCCCGCTCGCCCCACAGTCCGCGCAGGGCATCTGCAAAAGCGCCGAAATGCGGCGGCGCATCTTTTTGCGCGTCATCTCCACCAACCCGAGGCCGGTAAAGCCGATCACATTGGTCTTGGTTCGGTCGTTTTTAAGCGCCTCGCGCAGCGTCTCTACCACAAGATCCTCGTTGCGCTTATCCTCCATATCGATAAAGTCGATGATGATGATGCCGCCGATGTCCCGCAGACGCAGTTGCTGTGCAATCTTCTTGGCTGCCTCGAGGTTGGCGTTCAAGATTGTCTCCTGCAGGTCGTCCTCCCCGATATACTTACCGGTATTCACATCGATGGCCGTGAGCGCCTCCGCCTCATCAATTACAAGATAGGCGCCGTTGTCCATCCAGACCTTGCGGTTAAAGATCTTTTCGATCTTGTTTTCGATATTGTACACATCAAAGATATTGTCCCGCTCCTCATAGAGCTTGATGCGATCCGCGATCTCGGGCTGCGTAATCTCCGCTACCGTCAGCACCTTTTCATAGCATTCGCGGTCGTTGATGACAAAACTATCGACCTCGGAAGTGAACATATCGCGTGCGGTGCGGAACATGAGCGTCTCCTCCGCGTGGATGAGCCGCGGCGCAGAGATCAAGCTCCCCTTCTTTTGAATGCGTTCCCACAGGCGCACCAAAAAATGCAGGTCACGGAAAAGCTCCTCCTGCGTGCAGCCCGCCGCTGCCGTGCGTACGATTACGCCCATACCCTCCGGCTTATGCGCAGTCATGATGTTTTTCAGGCGTTCGCGCTCCTTTTCGTCCTCGATCTTGCGGGAGACCCCGATGTGATCCACCGTTGGCATCAACACGATCGTCCGCCCCGGCAAGGTGATATGTGTCGTGATACGCGCACCCTTTGTGCCGCCCGGCTGCTTTAGAACCTGGACGATAATCTCCTGCCCTTTCTTCAAAATGTCCTTAATGTTGACATCCTTGAGCTCCCGATCGACCACGCCGCAGTTATCCTCGAAATCAAAGTCGCTCTTGTCCGCCAGAAGATCGCCCACATAGAGGAACGCGTTCTTATCCAATCCAACATCGACAAACGCCGCCTGCATCCCCGGCAGAACATTGGCAACCCGCCCTTTGTAAATATTTCCGACCAAGCGTTCGTTGCCGCGCAGTTCTACCTGTACTTCTGCAAGCTCGCCATCCTCCAGCAGCGCCACGCGCGCCTCATGCGGCGTGACATCTGCGATAATCTCTCTTCGCATACCTTTTTTCGAAGTCCAACCTTTCTTTACCCATAACGCTTCCGGTGGCCGCAGCGCGCCTTCCACCGTCCATATCGTCGCTTGTGGGGCAGGAGGCACTCCCCCCTCTCCACCATTTTATACATACATTTATTTATTATAGCAGTTCTGGGGGAAGCGGTCAAATTTCCGAATATTATGCACTTTTGAGGCGCCTTTTGGCAGCAGTTCCACAAACCTTGCCGACGCACCGTGCTGCAGCGCCATCGCCACGAGCGTCTGTTCGTCCAGAACCTGCCGTACATGCCTTTCGGCATCCAGGACATACACCATCGTATAGGCGCGCGCGTCCAGCCGGACAAGCGCCCGGGCCAGTGGCTTGCGCTCATCCAGCGCAATCGCCCGCACCCGCGCCGCCTGGCTCTTGCCCAACTGCCGCCGCCTTTCGACCCATTGTGCCGCCGGCACGGCGGCTTCGCGCAGGCCTCGCACCGATGACCCCAAAAGAAACGCACCCCACAGGGGAAGCGTCCAATTTCCCTGCCTTTGCAGCAGCAGGTACCCGCCCCAGAGGATCGCCGCACCGCCCAACGCCGCGCCAAAGACACTGCTCCACCGCTCCGCGCGCCGGCGCCCCACCGCCAAACCCAGCGCTGCGCAGAAGATGCGCCCCCCGTCCATCGGCAGCACCGGGAGGAGGTTGACTGCCGCCATCCCGACATGACTCTGAAGGCTGGACTGCACAAAAGGAGAGCCTGTCTCTCCCCGCCAAAGTAGGAGCAACGCCGCCATCCAGAGGTTGACCGCCGGTCCGGCCGCCGCCACAAATACTTCCGTGTGCGCGTCGCAAAAATCGATCCCCGGCATCTTGGCCGCACACCCAAACGGGAGCAGGCGGATCTCCGCGACCTCCATCCCTAACGCTCCGGCCATCAACATGTGCCCGCCCTCGTGCAGAAACAACGCCAGCAAAAAGGCCGCCGTGTCCGTGCTGCCCCGCACTGCCATCATCCAAATGAGAAGGGGAAAAAACAGCGGACTCACCGACCATCTTTTCCCCCAAAGCTCAGCTTTCAATTGTTCCCGCCGCTTCCCTCAGCTGTGCCGCGTCGAGCGAATCCACATACCCAATCCCACTCACCGTTTCCAGACACAGTACCTCCTCATGCAGACTGCCGATCACCTGCGCGCTTTGCACCGCGTCGCCTGCCAGAACGGTCGGTTTCAGGCCTGTGTAGGTCGTCTGCGTCCCGTTGGCATTGTTCACGACCACACTGTCCTGCGAGGTCTTGATGACCGTGCCCGCCAAGATCGCCTTGACCTCGGCGTGCTGCTCGCTCTGGATCGAGACCTCCCGCTCGCTTTCCGCGAAGGACTGCACTACCTCGCCCTCGAGCGGCAGGCTGTACGCGCCGTCCGCAGCCGTGCCGTTCACGAAATGCAGCCGTCCCAATTCCTCATCCTCGACCGTCGTGCTTTGCAGCACCGAAGCGGTATCACCCAAAAACTGCTGCGCTGTCTTGCTGCCGAGCGCCTTAACCCCGAGGATGCCCAGCACTAGCAACAGGCAGGCGGCTGTCCGCCGCCAAAGGCCGCGAGAACCCAAAACCGCCTCCTCCGCCCGCCGGAAGAACGCCCGCCAGCGCACTTCCTCCTGCGCTTCAATCGTCGGTGAACTGTGCTGCCGCGCCGAAGCCGCCATGCGCGCATACTGCCCCCCGCGCGCTGCTGTGCGAAAAGCTCCCGGGGCGTTTTTATCTGTTCCATATCGATTCTGCATACGCAAGCTCCTCCATCCCAAGTGTTTCTTGGTAATGTATATGGCCTGCCCGTGCAAAATATTTCCTGTTTACTACAGTAGCAGCTTGTGATTGCGCGCGCGGCGCATGTCCACATTGATCGCCAGCGCAACGCCTGCCATGCTGGTCATCAAGCTGGACCCGCCATAGCTGATAAACGGCAGCGGGATGCCTGTCACCGGCATGATGCCAATGTTCATGCCCACATTCTCGATGAAATGGAAGAGCAGCATGAAAGCCACGCCCAGGATGAGATAGGCGCCAAAGTCATCCTTTGCGCGCATGGAGAGCTGAAACAGCCGCACGATGAGCATCACATAGCACAACACAAGCAACAGCGCACCAATAAAGCCGATCGCCTCACAGGTCGAGGAAAAGATGAAATCGGTGTGCTTTTCCGGCAGGTAGTTGGATTTCTGCGTGAGCAGATCGGTGGAAAACAGCCCCTTGCCGAACAGGCCGCCGGAGCTGCTCACCGCCTTGGCGCGCAGGACATTATAGCCCGCGCCCTCCGGATCGCGCGTCGGGTCCAAAAAGACATATACGCGGTTTTTCTGTTCCGGCGTCAGCACCAGCCATATGAGCGGCAGACAGGCCAGCCCGCCGCCCAAAAGCGGCCCCAAGATCTTCCAGCTCGTTTTGGCCATGAAGAGCAGCGCCGCCGCGATGACCACATAGACCATAGCCGTGCCAAAGTCCGGCTGCAAGACGACCAACCCGGCCAGCACGCCGCACTTCCACACGACCGGCCAGAGCTCCTTCCAATGCGAAATGCCCATCGTCCGCCCCTCGGTCACCTTGGCGAATTCCCGGGCGTATACAAGGATCGCTGCGATCTTGCACAGCTCCCCCGGTTGGATCCCCACGCCCAGTGCTGAGAAGTAGAACCACCCGGTCATGCCCCGCTGCCGCGAACCGAACACGAGCACCGCCGCCAGCACCGCCGCAGCGCCCCAGAAGATATAGGTGACGAATTGCCGGATATTTTGATAGTCCACAAACAGGACCGCCACAGCCAGCGCAATGGAGATGCCTAGAAAGATCAATTGCCGCAGCGCGTTGCCCGAAAAGAGCGATCCGATATAGGCCATCGCCGACTGTCCCTCTTCATATCCGGCGGAAGTCGCGCTGGCGATGCAAATCACTCCGAACACCGCGAGCCCCAGCGTCAGGGTGACGGTGATCCAGTCAATCCGCTTGCGCAATGTATTTTTTGAAACCTCCATACTGCCTCCAAACTGCAAATGCCGGCAAACGGATTGCCGGCATTTTTCGCTCACTACTTGTTTTTGGTCATCCGCTTGACCCGCTTAATCGGAATGTTTGCCACGATCTCCGAGGTCGTCCCTTCCCCGCCGATGTTGGAATTCTTGATGTCCAATTCGAATTCCTCCTCGTCGATCTCGATATATTCCTGGATCACCTTCAGGATGTCCCGTTTCATCATCTCAATCATCGCGTTGTTCGAGGAAGTGCCCGTGCGGTCATAGATCAGCACCAGTTTCAGGCGATCCTTGGCGATTGAGCTGCTCTTATTCTTGTTTCTGCTAAAAAGGCCCATGTTGTATTCCTCCTGCCCGCCGCCGTCCGGTCTCAGCCGAATAGCTTCTTGAACCGCTTAAAGAAGCCTTCCTTTTCCTCATATACGCCGATCGGGATGTCCTCACCCAAAATGCGCTTCACCGTCGCCCGGTATGCCGCGCCTGCGCGGGATTTTTCATCGCTCACTGCGGGCTCGCCCAAGTTGCTCGCGCGGAAGATCATCTCGTCCTCCGGGATCACGCCGATGAGGTCGACCCCCAGAATCTCCATCACATCGTCGATGGAGAGCATGTCTCCCTTTTTCGCGAGATCTGGCCGCATGCGGTTGATGAGCAGCTTGACATCCTCTACCTCGCTTGCTGAGAGCAGCCCGATGATGCGGTCCGCATCGCGCACCGAGGAGACCTCCGGCACCGCCACAACGATCGCACTCTTCGCGCCCGCAATGGCATTCTTAAAGCCCTGTTCGATACCGGCCGGACAATCGATGATGATATAGTCCACTTCCTTTTCCAGCTCCGCGATCAATTCCTTCATCTGTTCCGGTGCGACAGCCATCTTGTCCCGCGTCTGTGCCGCGGGCAGCAGGTACAGCCCGTCATAGCGCTTGTCTTTGATGAGCGCCTGTTTGAGGCGGCAAGTCCCTTCCACCACATCGACCAGGTCATAGACGATCCGGTTTTCCAGCCCCAGCACGACATCCAGGTTGCGCAGGCCGATATCCGTATCCACGAGCGCCACTTTCTTTCCTTCCCGCACCAGGCCGACGCCGAGGTTGGCAGAGGTCGTCGTCTTGCCGACGCCGCCCTTTCCAGAAGTCACCACGATCACATTCTGCATAACTTGCTTGCTCCTCCACTCATATTATCCCACAAAATCTACTAAAATCTTGCCATCCTGCACACGCACGATCTCCGGCCCTTCGACCGGCCGTCCACTCGGGATGATGGCAATCTTTCCCCCGATGCGCACCTGCTGAGGGATCAGGCTGTTGGCTGCGATGATTGCATCCGCCCGCCCGCCGTATGCGCCCGCATGCGCCAGACCGCGCAGCTTGCCAAACACGACGATGTTGCCGCCGGCCACCAGCTCCGCACCGGCGTTGACATCGCCCACGACCACGATGTTTCCCTCATTTTCCAATCGCTGCCCGCTGCGCAATGTCCCGCGGAAAAACAGATCGCCGGGCGCGCCTTCCTCGTCCGCCGCAGCCGTTTCCGCCAATTCGGGCGGTTCCGGCGGGGGCGTCGGCTGCACCTGGCGCACAATGTCCTCATCGTCCGAAAAGGATACCGTTTCCAGCCCGATCTCCTTTTGCAGCAGCGAACGGATCTCCTTTTTCTGCATCTCGGTGAACTTTTTGCCGAAAAAGTGCGCCGGAGAACTCGCACCCTTATAAAAATTGCGCATGCCGCGCATTTTCTGCTCGAACTCTTTCCAAAATTGCCCGTATGGGGCGTCGGCGTCAACCCAAAATTCCAATACCTCGCCGGAACTCTTGATCGTCAACAATTCTGGGCGTCCCCCTTTCCAAAGCCTGCGTATTCTATCCATGTATTATAGCGCATTTGCCCGCTCCCTGCAATCTTTTTAACGGATGATCTCGCCTTCCTGATAGGATACGCCAGTCTCGGTCTCCTTTTGGTCAAAGTAGTAGGTGATGATCGCCTTTGCCGTGTCATAGACCTTGCTGTTGCTGAGTCCGTTCGGCACAAAGATGACAACGGCGATCTCCGGATCTTCCTTTGGGGCCACAAGACAGAACCAGATGTTGTCCTCCAAATCAATGTTGGAAATCGGGGCTGTACCCGTCTTGCCGGCCAGAATATGCTGATACTTGAAGCCCGCAAAGGCCGAACCCGCTGTGCCGCGGTTTTCCCAAGACACGACCTGCTCCATGCCTTCCATGATCGCCTTGGAATAGGCCGTGGGCAGCTGCAAATCTTCGACCAGGCTTGGCTCGCTTTGAAGCACGACATTGCCCGATGCGTCCACCACCCGATCGATGATGTTGGCGTTGTAGACCTTGCCACCGTTGCTGATTGCACACATATACCGCGCAATGGCGATCGGCGTGAGCTGCGTCGGCGTCGCGCCGATGCCCTGCGTCGCGGTGTCCGTGTTCGTCCAGATGAGCTCGATGAGCGTGCTCATGATCTGGCTCGTCCAACCGCGCTGCCGGACGACATTGGCTGGGATGTCCAGCGTGTCGCTCAATACTTCGCGGATTTCGGGCCCGATGGACAGTTTTTGCAGTTCCACCAGCTTGACCAGCGCCAGCGCTGCGTTCGAGAGCTGCGCATCGGTATACACCACGCCGCGTTCCTCACCAAAGCCTTGCAATTGCGTCTTCAGCTTGTTATACACGAGGGTCGGCTTATAGGTTTTTTGCTGATCGATGGGCAGTGTGCTGTCGTAGAGGATCTTGGGCCCGCCGATCCAACCCACGGCCTCGCCCGTCAATTGGATGTTCGTCTTGGAGGTCAATCCGAGCTTGCCGACCCAGTTCGTCAACCGTTCGATGCCCAGACGATCCGCCACCTCAAAGAAAAAATAGTTGCAGCTGTTCTTGAGCGCCGCCACGACATTCTGCCGCCCATGGCTGCTGTAGTACGGCTTGATCCAGCAGGCCGGCGCATCGCTGCCCTCCTTGACATATTTGTCATACGGGCCGCTGTCCACAATCGTGGAATTGACCGTGATCTCCCCCTCCATGAGCCCCGCGACCGCCGTCGCCATCTTGAAGATCGACCCCGGCGTCGAGGTGGAGGAAATCGCGTTATTGAACAGCGGAGAGCCCTCCTGGTCGAGCAACGCCTGATAATCGGCGTCCGAAATTCCGCCCGTGAACAGGTTTAGGTTATAGGAGGGATAACTGGCCAGCGCCAGGACATTGCCAGTGTCCACCTCCATGACGATTGCCGCACCGGCATTGGCGAGCGAAAGCTCTTTGACGCTGCGCGCCGCAAGAAGCTTGTCGTACTTGTCCTTCTTTGCGGCGTACTGCGCCTCCTGCTCGCGGCGGATCTTCTGCACATTTTCCGCCAGCGCCCGTTCCGTCACCTGCTGCAGTCCGATGTCCAGCGTCAATACCACGCTGTCGCCCTGTGTCGGCGCAAGATAGGCAGTCTGCTTCACGATACTGCCCGCCTTGTCGAGGCTATAGGTGCGCTTCCCCTGCCGCGCGCTCACACACCCGGAAAGGTAGGATTCCATCGTCGCCTCGATCCCGATTTTTCCCACCAAGTCCTCCGCGCCATAGCCCTGTTCCTTTTTTTCCTTTAATTCGTCTGCGTCGACAATCCGCCCGAGATATCCCAGCACATGCGCCGCCGTGTCGTTTTTGGGGTAGTACCGCGTATAGCTCTCCGCAATCTCGATGCCCGTAAGTTCGTCCGCAT
Organism: uncultured Eubacteriales bacterium; assembly: GCA_948468985.1. Classification (GTDB taxonomy): domain Bacteria; phylum Bacillota; class Clostridia; order Christensenellales; family Christensenellaceae; genus QANA01. Next base: position 19,176 of record CAOKKG010000008.1, read on the forward strand.
GCGTCTCGATCTCATAGACCGTGTCCAGGCTGACATCCTTGGCCATCGTCACCTTGACATAGGACTGATACATGTTCATCTGCACTTCCTGCCAGATGGACAGCAGCTTGCGCGCCGCTTCGTAATCCAGCCCCTCCGGGATGCGGAAGCGGCTGCGCAGGTCGTAATAGATATCCTCCGGCTCCATGGCCGCGTCCTTGATCTGCATATTGGCGCACCAGGAGGCGATCCGTTCCTTGCGCGTCTCCTCGCCGAGGTCGCTGCTCAAGTCATAGGAAAAGTTCCCCTCAGCATCCCGCACGATCAGAAAGGTATCGATCGTCTTATCACCGTGGCTTTCCAGGATCTCGATCGTCTCCTGCAAGATGCGCGTATAGTTCGCCCGGTCGCTCGAAGCATTGTTCGCCGGGTCGCGATAGAAGGTCACCGTATAGCTTTCCCGGTCATAGGCCAAAAGCACGCCGTTCGCGTCATAGATCGACCCGCGCTTCCCCGCCACCGAGACGCTTGCCTCCCGGCTCGCCTGGGTAGTGTTCTGTTCCCCTGCGGCCACCAGGCGATAGAGCCGCACGCTCATCAGGCAGAAGAGCAGCGCGATGGCGACCAGACAGGCGATATAGCGATTCTTCAATTTTTCAAACATGCCGCCTTACCCCCTGTCCAGATATTTTCCCGTCGGCCACAGCATGCGCAGCCGGTACAGCCTGCCCAAGAGAACATAGGCCCCGAGGCTCAACAGCGCCTGCGGGAGCATCCCCGGCAGTGTGCTGTGCCAGAGTCGGTTCCAAAGCCCCACTGGCGCATCCATGAGGAAGCAGAGGACGACGCCCAGCACCTCCCGCAGGACCCATGCCCCAGCTCCTGTGAGCATCACGCCCACGATGTCTAGCCTCCGGTCCTTCAAAAACAGGTACAGCCCCATCCCCACAAGCAGATATTGCAGCGCATAGAAGCCCAGAGCCTTGGCAAAGAAGGCGTCCATCCACACCGCCGCCAGCGTGACATAGAACACGGGGGTCATTGTCTGCTCCCAGGCGACCATGCCAAGGAGCACGGCCAGCAACATGTCCATCTGAGCGCCAAAGATCGATACCTGCGGCGAAACGCACGCCGTCAGGATCATCGACAGCACCGACACCCCGCCAAGCAACAGATACCTCATCCGTCCACCTCTTCATAGACATGCAGGAGAACACTCACTTCCTCCAAATGGTCAAAATCCACCGTGCTCTGCACATAGACGACGCGTTCGCTCGATGCCGTCGTACCGACCTCGCTCACCACGCCCACCTCGATGCCCTTGGGGTAGACCCCGCCGATCCCCGAGGTGATGATCTTGTCCCCCGGGACGATGTCCGCGTCCTCGCGCAGATAGTACAGGCGCAGCTGTCCACTGTCCTCCTCGGCGCGCAGCACGGCGTTGTCCCGTGTCCGCTCGACCGCCACGGCGATTCCGCTGGCGTCGTCCATTAGGGAGAGCACGCGTGCGTATCCGCCCGCCGCATAGACCACTTTGCCCACCAGGCCGTCGGCGCTGTAGACAATCATGCCGCTCTCGATGCCCGCATGGCTGCCTGCATTGATCGTGAATTCCTGATACCACTTGCCCGGCATCGTCCCGATGATGCGCGCGGTCGCAACCTCGTATTCGCTGTCCGCCGTATAATTCAAAAGCTCGCGCAAGCGCTCGTTTTCCCGGAGCAGCTCGTCATAGGTCTTGAGCTTCTCCTCATAATCCGCTACCTGCTTTTGCAGCACGGCGTTCTGCTCCTTGAGCTCTGCCGAAGTGGCGCGTCCGGCAAAGAACATCCCGATGTCTTCCGTAATATTGTAAAAAAAGCTCTGCACCGGCTTGAGGGCGCTGCCCAGGATGCTGACCGGGCCGCTCTGCGAATCCGTGTTCGCCGTCGTGATCAGCAGGCTCACCAGCACAATCGCCAATACCACCGTCATCACCAACGGCCTGTTTTTCCAAAAGTTCATGCGTTGCTTCTCCAACCAAAAAAGATGTATGACATTTTTTTATTATATCATACATCTTTTAGCTTGCCACAGGGGTGTCCGTAACATATTTATAAATTTTACCGCCTTACCGCCAGGCAAGGCGTGGATCGCCCTTCCCTGCGCGCAGAGCGCCCTCCAGCGCCACCCAGGCCGGTTCATCTGGGAGGGAGACCGGCATCCTGAGCCGCCGCGCGAGGAATCCTCCCATCCCAGACAGGAAGGCGTACCCGCCGAAGAGCAGCACGCCCTCCTCCGCGAGATCAGAGAGCAATTCCGGCGAGATGCGCGCACACAGCGCTCGGATCCCGGCAGCTACTTCCTCATACATCAGGTGCAGCACGCCCGAGAATTCCGCGGGGTGCAGCCGGCGCTCCTCTCCCTGCGCCGTCCGGATCGTAACCGGCCGCCCCGACACCCCCGAGAGCTCCCAGGCGATGCGCTCTGCCTCCACGCGGCTCACTTGCCCCGCACCGCATTCCTCCGCGCGCCTGGCCAACAGCCGCAGCAGCCGGCCTCCGCCGGACTCGCGTTCCAGATGCGCCGCCACGCCGGAGGCGGTCGTCACGCCGAACCGCAGACTGCCCGCCCCCAGGCTCACAGCCAGGCGACCAAATGGCCGCGCGATGTCCCGCCCTGCGCCCAACTGCGCGGCGAGCGCCTCCTCCAAAAAATACGCCTTGCGTACGCCCGCAATCGTCGTACAGTATTCCCAGGCTGCATATTCCCGCACACCCAGGCCGCAGGGAGTCACCATCACCGCTGTGCGCACCTCGGCGCGCCGTTTCCCAAGTGCCCGGCGCAGCAATTCCCGCAGCACAAAGGCCGCCGTTTCCGCATCCTCGACGCGCCCATTGCGCACCGGCCACGCGCCCCGATAGCGTTCCGGCGCATACGCGAGAAGCTCCCTGGCTTCCTCCCCGGCCGCGGCCGGCTGCCCGGAAGAAAGCTCCACCGCCGCGAGCGTCGGTGCACAAAGCAGTTGCCGCTGTCCTGGCGCACCGATGCGCGTATAGACCGAGCCCATATCCACCCCGATCCCGTTTATAAATCGATCCTTCACGCCTTCTCGTCCCATTGTCCTATAGAATTCTTACTACATTCCTATGGGACACGCCAGTGGAATATGCCTTACTTTCCGGATAGGCCGAACTCCTTAAGCGCGGCATAGACCCGCTGCACCGGCAGCCCCACCACATTGGACGGGCATCCCTCGATGCGCGTCACAAAGCGCGCACCCTCCTCCTGAATGGCGTATGCCCCGGCCTTGTCCAAAAAGGCCGCCTCATCCAGGTATCGCTGTAATTCCTCTTCGGAGATTGGCGCAAACTGCACATCCGTCTGCTCGCAAAAGACGGCTTCTCTCTCCGCGCTGCGCAGCGCCACACCGGTATAGACCTGATGCACCTGCCCACTCAACAGCCGCAGCATGCGCGCCGCATCCGCCCGATCGCATGGCTTTCCCAAAATCTCCGTTCCGAGACACACCAGTGTGTCCGCACCCAGCAGCACCTCCCCCGCCTGCATGACGACCGCCCGCGCTTTGCGCAGCGCCAGCGCCTGCACGCGCTGTTCGCAGTCCGCCTCCTGTATATTTTCATCCGTCTGCGCCGTGCGAACCGTAAATTCCGATACAATGCGCCGCAGCAGTTCCTTCCGCCGGGGCGATGCCGAACAAAGAACGATCTTCATCCCGTTTCTCCTTTTTTTCTTTCTATCATACGCAGTTCACGCCGTTTTTTCAACCAACAGATTGCGCGCCAGACGCCCAATCCCAAGAGAAACCCGCCGAACAGCCGCCGCAGCAGCCCGATCTCCAGCCCTGCCGCCAGGTGCGCGCCCAAAAACGACCCGGCCAGTCCGCCCATCGCCAGGCTGAGCGCCAGCGGGATGTTCACTTGTTTTTTATGCAGATGCATCGCCAGCGCCAGCGCCGACATCGGCAGAAAGCAGAGCAGGTTAAGCCCCTGCGCCTCCTGTTGCGCCGCGCCCAGAAACCAGGTCAATACAGGGATCAGGATGATACCACCGCCCATGCCCATGCCACCCAGCACGCCAAACAGCAATCCCGCCAACAGATACCACATATTTCCCTCCTTAAAATAGCAGCATGCGCAGCCCCGCGAGCAGGATGAGTCCCGTAAACAGCAGGTTCACCCAGGCGGGCGGAAGCTTGTCCAGTGCCAGCGCCCCAAGGGCGCCGCCTGCCGCCCCGCCTGCCAGCAGTAGCCAAGTCTCCGTCCTCCATGGGATCTCGCCATGCAGCGCATATACGGCGGCGCTCACGACACACAGCGGGAGGATGGCGAGGATTGCCGAGGCGTGTGCGCGCTTTTCCTCCTCCCCAAGGCGCGTCATGGCCTCCACTGCGAGCACTCCGCCGCCCGAGCCGAAAAATCCGTTCAAAAACCCGATCCCGCCTCCTAATAGTAGCCGGAGGACCCAGGACCAGGTGCGTTTACCCTTCGTTTGCTTCATGGCAATTAGTTTTTCCGTCCCGGTCGCATTTATTTACATCTCCCGTAAAATTGAGTATAATGAATAAAATTTCGTCTTTGAGGGGTGCCCCATGTTTGACCTAACGGCAGGATACCTGCTCTTGCAGATCGTCCTCGCATTCTTCCTGTGCTTTTTCGGCTATCGGCATATCCGGACTCTGCTCAGCATCTATGCTTTTTTGGCTGGTTTCTTCGGCGCGTATTTCCTGCTGCTGCCGCTGCCGCTATCCGTGCTTCTGCTAAATATCCTGTGCATCCTGGCTGGGCTTTTGTGCTCGGGGCTCACCTATGCGCTCTACCGCCTCGCTATGTTTGCCGCCGGAGCCGGGCTCGGCCTCGCGGTCGGCCTCATCCTGTGCCATTCCTTTGGCATCCCGCCCTTCGGCACGGTTGGACTGGTGTTGCTCGGCGCGCTGGCTCTGGCCGCCGGAGCACTCTCCATCGGCTATAAGCGTATCCTGCTCGTCCTGTCCACCGCCTGCTGTGGCGCGCTGCTGCTCTCCCTGCACGGCGGGTACTTCATTGGGTATTTTTCCAAGATTGGCTTTACCGTCTTTACACTGCACCAACCGCTGCGGCACACGCTTTCGGGCCTGTCCGACTTTTTCGCCGGCGCGTTCCCCTATCTGCTCGATGCCTCGCTGCTGCTTTCCCTCGCGGGCGTGCTCCTGCAATTCCACAAGAGTGGCCGCAAAAAATAATTTTCCAAAGCAGGTATATTTCTCCGCGCCCGCGCCATACTATCCTCGATGCCAAGTGCATCATTTCCCGTTTCATTTTTCCTCTATATCGGAAAGACCCGGTTTTACCGGGTCTTTCTTGTTATTCGGCACCTGCCTCGCCCTCTGTCGCGCCGCCCGCGCGCACGACGAGCTGCATACCCGGATAGATGCCTCCCTCCACGCGGTTCCAGCGCAAAAGCTCCGCTACGCGCATGCCGAAGCGCGCCGCCACACCCTCCGGTGTGTCGCCCATATGATAGGCATATACCAAAAAGCCCGCTCCGGGGCAAGGCACCCGCAGGGACATCCCCGCGCAGATCTGCGCCGGGCTGGAAAGCCCGTTTTCCAGCAGAATCGCCCGCATGGAGGTGCCGAATTTTTCCGCGATGCCGAACAGCCGCTCCCCCGACCGCACCGTATAGCGCCGGACTTGAAAGACCGGGTCCTCTGTTCCTTCCCGGGTCGCCGCACACCTGCGGCACCAGTCCGGCGGCGGAATGCGAACCTGCCCGCCCGCACCCCAATGTGCGTTCGGATTCGCGCGCAGCAGCATGCAGATCGGCAGGGTGTACCGCGCGCTCAATGCCTCCGGTGTCTCCCCCGCTGCCAGGCGGTGCCGAAGGAAGCACTTTCCATTCTGTTCAAAATCCATTGCGAACCCCCTCTGCCTATGGTATAGTATATGGGAATGCGCAGAGTAGAGACTTGGCGGTATCATATGGGATGGGATGTTGCCCATAGAGCGCGAAAGTTCGCCCCCGGTCTCGCGTCCGCTGCCATCCATAGAAGGGCCTGCCGCCTTTTTTGCGGCGCCTGTTTTTTTATGGGATCAAGCAGTAATTTTGATGCGTCATTCGGAAAGGATTCCGTATGAACAAACACACTTCTCTCAAGCGTACCATCTACGCTGCCCTACTCACTTCTATTTCCGTCGTTTTGAAAGTATTCCTCGGCATCCCCGTCAACCTATTCGGCGGGTTCGTCAAGGACATCAACCTCTCCCCCACCGTCATCATGTTTTCCGGCATGAGCCTCGGCCCATGGTACGGTGCGGCGATCGGCGCGATCACGGATGTGCTCGTCTATCTCGTCCGCCCACTCGGGAGCTATAACCCCATTTTTACGATCACCAACGCCCTTATCGGGCTGATCCCCGCCCTATTCTTCCTGAAAAGCCCCCGGCGCACACTTTGGCGCATCAGCCTCAGCACTTCCGTCACGCAGACGCTCTGTTCGTTTGTGATCAACACATTGGCGCTCATCCTGCTCGGCTTTATGCCGGCCAAGATCGCCTGGTTCCGCGCACTCTCCACCTTCGTCATGCTGCCTCTGCATATTTTCCTCATCTATATGCTCACGCGGGCATCGGAAAAATACCTTCCCTTTCTGGTTTCGCCGGACGGGACCGTCTCCCATGAGCGTGCATAAAATGCGGAAAAACCCGGTATACTTCCTATAGAATACCCGGGGAGGCTCTGCCGCTATGAAGATCGATTGGAACCGCAAACATACCACGCTTGCCGTTTATGCATTTTTGGTGCTTTCTGCGGTCTGTTGTATCGTCTTCGTGCTGTTCCACCTTGCGGGCATCCTGCAGGCCGCAAACAAGTTTATCCAGGTAATTCATCCCGTTCTCTGGGGATTCGCGCTTGCGTACCTGCTCAATCGACCCGTGCAATTCTGTCAAAAAAAGGTGTTCCGTTTTCTTGCGACACCTAAAAAACCGCGGCGGCAATGGATCAAGGGACTTTCCATTGCCGCCGTCTATCTTTTCTTTGGCTGCTGCCTTTTGGGACTACTGGCCGTCCTCTTGCCGCAGCTTGTGCGCAGCCTCTCCATCTTCCTTGCCAACCTGCCCACCTATCTTTCAAGCGTCGACCAATGGCTGCAACAGACAAGCGAGCGGCTGCACATCGCGCACTGGATCGACGGCGGCTTTTCGCTCGCCAACCTGTTTGAAAAGGCGTTTGCCTATTTGAAGGACATTCTCCCCGACATCGCCAACGCCGGGATTGACATCGCCTACCGCGTCGTCGGGTGGGGGAGCAGCGCGGTCTTGGCCATCGTCATCAGCATCTACACGCTGCTTTCCAAAGATCTGTTGATCGCACAGGCCAAAAAGGTCATCTATGCCCTGTTCCGCCCCAAATACGCGGACAGCACCATCGCCCTCACGCGGGAAAGCAACGAGATCTTCGGCGCATATATTTCCAACCTCCTGTTCGAGGCGTTCCTCATCGGGTTGCTGCATTTTTTGGTACTCAGCATCTGCCGCGTGCCATATACGCTGCTTATCAGTGTAATCATCGCGCTCACCGACATCCTGCCCTACATCGGGCCAGTGATTGGCGCGGCGATCTCCATGCTGCTACTCTTCGTCGTCTCACCCGCCTATGCCGTGACGCTGCTCATCGTCACCATCTGCATCCAGCAATTCGAAGCCAACTTCCTGGCCCCCAAGATCCTCGGCGAATCCACTGGACTCACCAAATTCTGGGTCGTCGTGGCCATCTTGCTTGGCGGCGGCCTATTCGGCCTGCCGGGGACGATCCTCGGCATCCCGCTGTTTGCCGTACTCTATTCCGTGCTGCGGCAATTCATCTATGCCCGGCTGCGCCACCGCAACCTGTCCATCCATTCCGAGGACTACCGATCCGACATCGACGAATGAGCACAAAAAAGGAGAGGCGATCCTCTCCTTTTTGATTTCTCAAAATTCCTTTTTCAGCCCGCGCAGGAAGAGTTGCTCCAGCGCATCCTCGGGCGAGATATTCTCGTACAGCATGCGGTAGACCGCCGTGCAAATCGGGATGTCCGTATCCGACCGCTTAGCCAGCAGCTGCATCGCCTGCGAGGTGCTCACACCCTCCGCCAGCCCCTGCATCGATTCCCCGCGCACAAATTTTTCGCCAAACATCCGATTGCGGCTATATTTGGAAAAGACGGTCGCCTCATAATCGCCGAGGTGCGCCAGGCCATAGGCTGACATGGGGTTGCCGCCCAGGTTCTCGATAAGCTTAGAAACCTCCCGCGCACCGCGCGACATGAGCGCCCCCTTGAGGCTCGTGTTATCCACGCCGTCCAACATACCGGCGGCGATGCCGATGACATTCTTGGCCGCCGCGCCGATCTCGTTGCCAATCATGTCCGTGCCATAGTAAAATCGGATTAGGTTTCCGCGGAGCGTCTCGATGAGCGTGCGCTTCAGGGCATCGTCATAGGCATCGATCACCATACAGTTTGGAATACCCGCCAAAAAGTATTGCACATGCCCCGGCCCCAGCCATACGGCGACATTGTCTCGGCCGACGACCTCTGTCGCAATCTCGCTCAGGCGACAGCCTGTCTCTTCCTCGATACCCTTCATGCAGAGCACGACCGGCTTTTTCACGCCATGGAAGGCCTCGCCGCCCATAAATTCGCGCAGATGCTGCGAGCTAATGGAGATGGCGATCACCTCGCCGAACCGCACTGCCTCCGCCGCGTCCTCGGTCAGACGGATGTCCGCCGGAAACGGGAATTCTCCCATATGCCCCTCGCGGAGCGCGCGCAGGTTGGGGGAGCCCTCCCGGCCCCACACGCAGACCTCGTGCCCAATCTTATGCAAATACCACGCGATAAACGACCCCCATCGGCCGCAGCCCATGACGCTGAATCTCATAATTTCTCTTTCTCCTGCCCCACATAGGTAATGATATTGCCAAAGCGTTTGAGCGGCGGCAGCTTCTGATCGGAATAACCGAACACGCCGCCGGCGCAGACCGTCTCCGTTTCCCCAAGCCCGATCGCCCGGAGCGCGCGCACGATTGCCGCATCTTCCGCCAGCCAGTGAAACTGGTTGATATAGCAGGACGAAACCCCCAAATCCGCGGCCTGCAAAAACATGTTTTCCAGCGCCATCGCGCTGTCCGCCATAGCGTTTCCATACCCCACCTGATTTGCAACGATGACCAGCACCGGCGCGCCATAGGTGAAATCAAACCGCCCCTTCTGTGCCCGCCGGATGGTGTTTGCGAGGCTTCGATACATGCCCTCCAGGATCTGCATCTGCGCAAAGATGTCCGTGGCGATGTTCACCAGCTCCATGATCAGCGCGCGATCCGTAATCACCAGGAAGTGACAGCTTTGATTGTTTCCACCGCTTGGCGCATAGGTCCCCGCCCGCAAGATAGCCTCCAACTTGTCCGCCTCCACCGCACGGGCGTGATATGCCCGCACGCTCCGGCGGCGCGTCACGAGTTGTGCAAATTCCATACAATGCTTCTCGCTTTCAGTTTTCTCTGCATAAGTATACCACACCCGGCGGTCGAAAAACAGCTTCCATTTTGTGAAGATTTTCGGCCGCAAAAGAGGCAGGCGCGCCGCCGCACCTGCCTCTTTTTTACCGTTTGAGTCCGCTTTCCATCCGCACCATGTCCCTGCTCATAGCGCGCGATCTTTTTATCCAGCCGTTCCATCGTCTGCTGCATCTCCTCAATCTGTATCTGGAGCTTGTCGCGTTGCTCTCTCCTTTTGTGGAATCTGTCCTCCGTATACAGCGGACTCCAAGTCAAGTGCTTGCTCCCCCACAAAATTCTTAGAGCGCCGTGCCGTGGGTCGGCAGGTGCAGCGTGCGCAGATCAACGCCTTCGTGTTCCAAAAGCCACAATTTCTTTTGGATGCCGCCAGCATAGCCGGTGAGGCTCCCGTCCGACCCCACGACGCGATGGCAGGGGATCACGATCGAAAACGGGTTGTGCCCGACCGCGCCGCCGACAGCCTGCGCCGACATCGTCTCTCGCCCCAGCGTATGCGCAACCCTGTCCGCGATCTGCCCATAGGTCACCACCTGCCCATAAGGAATACGGCAGAGCTCCGCCCAGACGGTCTGCCGGAAATTGCTGCCCACGGGCATCAGAGGAAGTTCCGCCACATCCGGGCGCTCCCCCGCAAAATAAGCCGCGAGCCAGTGCCACGCCGCCCGCAGCGGCGCCGTGTCCTCCCAATCGAGGTCACCTTCCCGGATGCCCGGTGCGAAATATTTTTGCCCTTCCATCCAGATACCGCACAGGCCCTCGTCCTGCGCCACGAGCAGCAGCCGCCCCAGCGGTGAATCCACCTGTTTTGCCGAATATTGCATCAATCTTCTCCGTCATTTTCTCATTTTTCCCTATTATAACACAGCCGCCCCACGACCACAAAGCCAATTTTTCCTTCCTACCGCAGAGCGGCACTTTGCGGCCATCCACGCGAACCAAAAAAGGCTCTGCCGGGATATCCGGCAGAGCCTGTCCGCTTCTGTTTTACAAGCTTCCTCCCGCGTCAGAAGGACTTCTTTTTCGAAAACAGTTCCTTGAAGTCTGCCGCCGCGAGGATGCCGAAGACGAGTACCACGAGGCTGTAGAGGATGGTCTGCGGCGTCAGCACACTCGTATCCCCAAGGATGAGCACGGTGAACACGATCGCCCAAGCCGCATAGGTAACATTGAGTGCCATCGCCTTGGACGCGCCGATTTGCGATATCGCCTTATAATAGCACAGGTAGGATAATGTCGCAAAGAACGCCGCCAGCGCGATCACGGGCAGCAGCCAGCCCGTCCCGGAAAAGAGGCTGATCGTAAAGCCCCACCCGTGCAGGATGGGCAGCAGTACCGCGCCGTATACGATTGCCGAGGTCGTCTGCCGGATCTGCAGTGCGTATTCGTCCTTGACCTCCGGATCCTGCATGCATTTGGCCAGAATGACCGCCTCGATGCCCCAGCCAAAGGCGCACATGAGCGCACCGATAATCCCGAGCCAGAAGTCCTTTATCTGCACCTCGGGCGAGTAGCTAAGCCCATAGACGCCGAGCAGCGTCGCGAACAGGAACACCCAGCGGTACCACTGCATCTTTTCCTTCAGGAAGAAATAGGCCAGAATCGCACCAATCGCCGGGAAGATCGCACTGGCGACCGCACCGATGGAGGCGCCCATATAGTTGATGGCGAGGACATAGCCCGTCATCCCGACCGGGCCGCCGATGACGGCCGCCAGCATGACAAACTTGCCGCCCTTGGTGCCAAACGCCGCATGCCACACCTTTTTCAGGTTCCCACGCGCGCCGTTATAGATCGCCGCCCAGATGGCCGAAAAGGCGTCGTGAATAAAGGTGCTGACAAACGGCGCCAAAAAAATAGCCTGCTCCGTCGAGACAAAAGGCGTCATCGACAGGGCGATACCTAAGATTACCGTTTCCAGCGCCCAAGCGACGCCGGCAATGATCCCACAAAACATATTTTTCCCTCTCTTTCCTCAGACCTTCTGGAATTCCAACAGGTTTTTCTTCAGCCGCGCATAGCGTTCCGCCGCCCAGTCCTCCATCGGCTGCCCATCATAGGGCACCCGCGCCTTGGCCCACAGCGTCCACAGGTAGTCGACATACAGCTTGTTCGCAAGGAAATGCTTCCAATCCATCGTTTCAGGCTCACGGCCAAGGTACGCCCGCAACAGTACCTCGTCCAGCGCATGGTCATAGACTGCCTCAATAGACAGGTCAGCAACATCCCAGATACCGTCGTTCATGCCGGCGTATTCCCAGTCGATGAGGTACATCTTACCCGCGTCCGAGACGACCCAGTTTTCGCACAGCACATCGTTGTGGCAGGGAACCTGCGCGATGTCACAGGCCGCATCGATTTGCCGCTTGGCGGCCATCACTTCTGCCTTGACCTCCGCATAATCAGAAAACATCGGAACCTGCTTGTCTGCGATGATCTTTTCATAGCTTGCCGCCATTGAAAAGACCTCGAAGGGAATGCCCGTGTCTTCGCCCGAGCGGTGCAGACGGCGCAGGATGTCGGCTGCTTCCCGGATATGCTGCGGTTCCCGCATCGCCGGAGCTGACATCGTCACCGCCCCCGGGATATACGCCGTCACCTTGGCGCCGTTTTCTCCGAAATACAAAAGCTCCGCGTCGATGCCCAGCTTGCAGGCGAGGCGCGTGCTCACCTCTTCGTCCCGGCGGGAGATCATTTCCTCCGTCCCCTCGCCCGGGATGCGCACCACATATTCCGCACCGTCCTGAAAAACCGCGTGATAGGTGCGGTTAGTAAGCCCGCCCATGCGCGTAAATTCTGCCGCATCTGTCCGGCCCAGTGCCTTTTGCAAAAGCGCCTGTGCCGCCTGTTTGTCCCGTTCCAATTCTGTCATTGTTTCGTTTCCTTTCCCCATGTTTTCGTTTGGTATTGGTATCGATACGCTTCCCCCCTGTGGAAGAAGCGGAAACCCATAGCTTCAGCCTCTCCCGGGGCGCGCAACGCCTCAAAATGACTCAGTTCACTCTCCGGACAGTGCAGCTCTCCAGCGATATGCCGCAGGATCTCGGACCGCGTGTTTTCCACATAGCTTTGGTCAAACGCGCGCAGCTCGTCCAAGCTGTCGAACTCAAAGATGAAATCCGGGTCATACCGGCGGATCCGAAGCTTCAATTCGTCCAGGTGCCGGGCATAGATGCCTTCCCACAGCAAGCCCTGCGTTTCCGGGCGGTCGTATTCCGCCCGCAAGATGTCCAAAAAACGGCGGCTGAATGTCTCATTCCAAAAGACATGCCCCAGCATATACCAGGCGTGTTCTCCGCCGACCTGTACATGGGACACATATCCGTCCGCACCCTCCTGCATACACCATTCCGCCGTCTTGCCATCGGCATAGAGCGCCGCGTAATAGGCGTCGTCCACCTGCGTCTCAAACGGATTCTTCGTAAAGTAGTTATCCGAAGAGCAGATGTAGGAATTGCCGAGGTAATCCCGCGCCGCAAAGATGCTTGAATGGTTGTTGCGGACATGGTATTCCGGGTTTTCCACAATCGTGACGCCGAATTTGTCCTTCAGATAGGAGAACCGCTCCTTTTGATATCCCACGACCAGCACCACCTGCCGGATGCCCGCGTCGCGCAGCTGGCGAATCTGCCGTTCAATCAGGCGTTCCCCCTTCACCGGGATGAGCGCCTTTGGCATTTCGTAGGAGAGCGGTGCAAACCGACTGGATGCACCCGCCGCCATAAGAATCGCGTTGTCTACAGTATAGCTCACTGTTCCTTCCTCATTTCATTTGCTTATTCCTCAATCGTGAGGACAGCGTCCTCCGCGACGAGCTCCCAGTTGTCCTTGTTCCAGATGCTCCCGTGGACACGGTACCAATCGCCCGGCAGGAAGGTGTTCCCGTTGTTCTTGGAGGTATCCCACTGCCCAGAATCGATAATGAGCGGTGCGTGCGCGTATTTTTCATCACTGTTCACCGCCTTGCCCGTGAACGGGTTGACCGGTGAATCCACAAGATCCTGCATGGCCATCGTGGGGACATCCGCTGTGGTCATGAATTCCTCTGAGGTCGCAAAGCCATCGGCCCCGAAGTCCTTGACCATGAGCAGCGGATAAAATGCCTCGGCATCCAGCCCGTTTTCATGCTTGAGCTCGTCAAATTGATTGAGTGCCCGTCCGTGGTCGGACACGAGGATGATACGCGTATTGTCGTACACGCCGTTTTCGCGCATATAGTCGAACCAGTTTGCAAGCTGGAGCATTGCCGCCATGTTAATCTGATAGTGCGCCAGCTGATTGGCGTTGACCATCCGCATCCGGCGGCCATTCACAATAAAGCGCCCGCTCCCGGCCTGTTGTTCATAATCCGTGTTGTCCACCTGTGCCCGCGGCACATAATCCGGTTCCTGTAAGAGCATCGGTTCGTGCGTCGTGTCGTTGGCCATCATCAGAAAGGCGCTCGGCGCATCTTCCGAAATCTTGGTGATAGAGGGCAGACTGCACAGTACATTGTACGGCTCCATAAACGAGGCGGACAACCCCTCCGCCGTGTTATAGCTCAAAATCGTCTGCTCGCCGTACACTGCCGTCTGCGACGCGCCTTGCTGTTCGTTATACCGTCCGTGATCGTACAGCGAGGGCTGCACGCAGAGCGGCGCCGTTTTGAAGATGCTGTAACAGAAGAAATTGCGCATATTCTGGGCAATCAACTGCTTTTTGACCGAAACATCCGTGAACTTGCCCTTGGTGATATATGCGTGGATGGACGGGTCATCGTCATAAATGGACAGATCGGGGATCCACTGGTAATTTGCGTAGACCGGGTCAAATACCGTCACATCATAATCCGCCCGCCGGAAGAGTGTCGGCATCATCTTGAGTGCTTCGTTGTGCTTGTGCACAAGCGGTTCCTCGCCGCGCGCATTCATCTTGGCCGGCGTGTATTCATACCCACCGAAGATGCTGGGCGAGCCGAAGTTCGTGCTCCCGCCGTAGGAGAGCGTATTGGAATAGTACACAAAGCCAGAAAATTTCTCCCGCAGCTCCGGCTTTTCACCGAAGATATAGGGGATATAGGCGTTCATACCGCGGTCCAGCATCAAGACGATCACATTCTTGCCCGTCTTGCTGAGCGTGAAATGCGGCGCTTCGTCCACGCCCGCCTGCGCCTGCGCGCGCGTCTTGCGGATCGGCCCCACGATGCCCGCGATGTTAATCACCGACATGCATAATACCGCCGCCACCCCGAGCGCCAGCGCCCGCGACGCGAATTTGCGCCAGCGGGACACCACCGTGTATAAGAGCCCCGCCGCGGCCAGCAGGACACCTAGGTTCACCGCCTGCTGCAGCAGCGTATAGCCCACCCCGCGTTCGTATTGCAGCGCCGCGGACAGGATACCCAAGTTGTTCCCGAAGCACATATAGTTCACAAGTGCCAGCCCACCGGCGAGCCACACGCCCCGCTCGAACCAGACCTTGGCGCGCGGCTTGGCCAGCCAGTAGAAAATGCCCAACCAGAGCGAAAACATGCCCGCTGCCAACAGACCCGACTTGACGAGGTACCACAGCGGATTATAGAAGTAATTCACATCCATGAATTCCTGCGGCGAGGACCATAGCACGGCCGAGGGGATGAGTACCCCCAATAGCAAGGACAGGAATGCGCATCCCAGCGCAAAGAATTTGCCGTTGGGTGCGGCTTCCTCCTTCATCTTCCTAGCAGGCTCCTTCTTCGCCCGCTTTTGCCACAGCTGCCTCACAAGCGGGAATTGCAGTGCGAGCCCAAGCACGGCAAAGAACAGGAGCCGCCGCGCCGTCCGCGTCGGATAGAAGAACAGGCCATAGGCAAGGATCGCCGCCCCCGCCGCCGAGGCCAACGCTGCCAACACCTTATCTGCGTGCTTCAGCTTGTAAAAAATCGTCTTGACAAGGGAAAATACATTGTTAAGCGTCCAATAGAACACCAATCCCGCGGGCGATTCATACAGGAAAAACAGGAAGAACACCGCCATAGTGTACAACTGGATCTTGGTTTTTAGAAGGCTCCCTTTGGTGAAGATCACGCAGGAGACGAGGTTGACCGCCGTCATGATGATGGGCAGCAGGTGCAGCGATAACCCCGCTATATGCAGCAGATTGTCCGGCTGCCCAAGGTCAGCGATTGGCCCAAAGGAGACGCCGTGCAGGCTCTCCAGCCCGGACAAAAAGCGGTAGGCTGCGATAAAAAACGGGATCTCCAACAACAGCGAGGTCGCCCCGCGCAACACATAGGTGGGCTTGTAATGGTTCTGCCGATAATAGGTCTGCAAAATCATCATGCGCTCGTCGCCGCGGAAGGTCTTTTTGATGTGCGCCACGCCGTCGTGCAGGCGGAGTTCCATCTCTCGTTCCTCTTCCTGCATGGCATCTGCCCGCTTATACAGCG
>CAOKKG010000009.1 GCA_948468985.1 uncultured Eubacteriales bacterium
CAATCGTGCCGACATTGACATGCGGCTTCGTTCTGCTAAATACTTGCTTTGCCATTGCCTTACTACTCCTTTAGGGGCGGGAAAACTCTTCCCCGCCCACCGTAATATTCTTCTTGTTAAGCCTTCTTGCCGACAACCTTTTCCGCGATGTTGTTCGGCACGCGCTCATACTGCGCAAACTGCATGGTATAGGTGCCTCTGCCCTGCGTCTTGGAGCGCAGGTCGGTCGCATACCCGAACATTTCGGAAAGCGGAACCATCGCGTGGATGACCTGTGCGCCCGCACGCATTTCAGAGCCTTCGATGCGACCTCTGCGCGCGTTGATGTTACCCAGGACATCGCCGAAATATTCTTCCGGCACATTGACTTCGACCTTCATGACCGGTTCCAGCAGGACGCAGGCCGCCTTGGACAGCGCATCCTTGAGCGCCATAGAACCGGCGATCTTGAACGCCATTTCCGAAGAGTCGACTTCATGATAGGAGCCGTCATACAGCGTCGCACGGAAGTCCAGCACCTCATAGCCGCCGATGATGCCGCTCTTGGAGGCTTCCTGGATACCTGCGTCGATTGCCGGGATGTATTCCTTCGGGATGACACCACCGACGATTGCGTTCACAAATTCGTAACCGGAGCCCGGTTCCAACGGCTCCACACGGATCTTACAATGACCGAACTGACCGCGGCCGCCAGACTGACGGACATAGCGGCCTTCGGCCTCGACCGTCTTGGTGAGCGCTTCGCGGTATGCGACCTGCGGCTTACCGACATTCGCTTCGACCTTGAATTCGCGCAGCAAGCGGTCGACCATGATCTCCAGGTGCAATTCACCCATACCTGCAATGATGGTCTGGCCGGTCTCTTCGTCCGTATACGTCTTAAAGGTCGGGTCTTCCTCGGCCAGCTTGACGAGCGCCAGGCTCATCTTGTCCCTGCCCGCCTTGGTCTTAGGCTCGATGGCGACGCGGATGACCGGCTCCGGGAATTCCATATCCTCGAGTTCGATCGGCGCCTTTTCGTCGCACAAGCTGTCACCCGTGCCGACATCCTTCATGCCCACAATGGCGGCAATGTCGCCCGTGTGTACGCTGTCGACTTCGTTGCGGCGATTCGCCTGCATCCGCACGATACGGCCAACGCGGTCGCGCTTGCCCTTGGAGGCGTTATATACATAGGAACCCGCCTTGAGTTCGCCGGAATAGACACGGATAAACGCCAGCTTACCGACGAACGGGTCGGTCATGATCTTGAACGCCAACGCGGAGAAAGGCTCACTGTCATCCGCCTTGCGGACTTCCGGTTCCTTCGTGTCCGGTTCTACGCCCTCGACCGGCTTGATGTCGAGCGGGGACGGCAGGAAGTCGACGACATAGTCGAGCATCGGCTGCACGCCCTTGTTGCGGTAGGAAGAACCGCAGCAGACCGGGACGATCTCGCCCGCGATCGTACGCTTGCGCAACGCCGCAACGATCTCTTCCTTGGAAAGCTCCTCGCCTTCGAAATACTTCTCCATGAGGGATTCATCGGCTTCGGCCGCAGCTTCCACGAGCTTCGCACGGTATTCCTCCGCCTGATCCTTGAGATCTGCAGGGATGTCTACCACTTCAAACTTTGCGCCCGTCTCATCGCCCGTATCATAGAGGATCGCGTCCATGTCGAGCAGATCTACTATGCCCAAAAAGTCCGCTTCCTTGCCAATCGGCAGCTGCAAAAGCACCGGGTTCGCCTTCAGGCGATCTTCAATCATGTGCACGACATTGAAGAAGTCGGCACCCGTGATATCCATCTTATTGACATAGGCAAGACGCGGTACGCCAAACTTTTCCGCCTGACGCCACACGGTCTCGGACTGCGGTTCTACGCCACCCTTGGCGCAGAACACGGCGACTGCGCCGTCCAATACGCGCAGGGAGCGCTCTACTTCTACGGTGAAGTCCACATGTCCAGGGGTATCGATGATGTTCAACTGATAGCCCTTCCAATGCGCGGTAACAGCAGCGGACATGATCGTGATGCCTCTTTCCTGCTCCTGTTCCATGAAGTCGGTCGTGGACGCGCCGTCGTGCGTCTCGCCCATCTTATAATTCTCACCGGTATAGTAGAGAATTCTTTCGGTTGTTGTCGTCTTGCCGGCATCGATATGCGCCATGATACCGATGTTCCGGACAAGATTCAAGGGGACTCTTTCCACTTGCGTTTCTCCTTTCAAGACAAGTCATAGAGAGCGGATGTCTCTTTGCCCTTATGCATTTTACGCGCGCAAAAATCGCGCGCGTAAATTGTATAAGTCTGTTAAATTGATATTTCGCAGAGCGATTAGAAGCGGAAATGCGCGAATGCCTTGTTCGCTTCTGCCGCTCTGTGCATTTCTTCTTTTCTACGCACGCTTGCGCCCGTGTTGTTCGCCGCGTCCATAATCTCCGCCGCAACGCGCTCGCACATCGTTCTCTCGCCGCGCGCTCTCGAAAAAGCGGTCATCCAGCGCAGAGCCAGCGTCTGACGACGCTCCGGGCGGACTTCCATCGGGACCTGATAGGTCGCGCCGCCGACTCTTCTCGCCTTGACTTCCAGGGCGGGCATGATGTTTTCCATCGCCGCTTCAAAGACTTCCATCGGGTCCTTGCCCGTCTTCTCACCGATGATGTCAAATGCGTCGTAGCAGATGCGCTGCGCCGTGCCACGCTTGCCATCCAGCATGATCTGGTTGATGAGTTTCGTTACAACTGTGCTTTTATAGATAGGATCCGGCGTAACTGTACGCTTCGGTGTTCCACCGCGTCTAGACATGTTTTACCTCCGTAATTTTTCGTAATCCAATTGATCGGCCCGGCTGTTCGCCGCAACAGGCTTATTTGCTCTTCTTGGCCTTCTTTGCACCGTAGCGCGATCTAGCCTGCATTCTGCCGTTTACGCCTGCAGCATCCAGCGCGCCGCGGATGATGTGATACCGCACACCAGGCAGGTCCTTGACTCTGCCACCGCGGATCAAAACCACCGAGTGCTCCTGCAGGTTGTGGCCGATACCGGGGATGTATACGGTACCTTCCATGCCGTTTACCAGACGGACTCTGGCAATCTTCCGAAGAGCGGAGTTCGGCTTCTTCGGGGTCATCGTACGCACTGCGGTGCATACGCCCCTCTTCTGCGGGCACTGCTGAAGAATCGGGGAATTGGATTTATATTCAATAGTTTTTCTTCCTTTTTTTACAAGCTGGTTAATGGTAGGCATACCTTAACTCTGTACCTCCTTGCGTGATTCTGCTAGAAATAATATGTATATATAAGATTCCCACGCAACCCTTGGGGAATGAACTTACGCATACATGCAAAATAAGACAGTTTGCAGCACCATGTATTTTATCATCTGCTTTCCTGTCATGTCAATAAAAAATTCACAATTCCAGGGGCTTTGGCGTCTTTTCGTCCAAAGCCCCCAAAATCGCTTGCTTATTCGTCGCCCGGCTGTCTCGGGTCATCGCTGAAGAAGCAGAAGTGCTCCCGCGGCTTTTTCTTAGTGAGCAGCAGCCGGGTCTTTTCCTGCTCGTCCCGGTATACGAACCAGCCGAGCTCCGCCATCTCCGCCATCTCCGGGATGTCGAATACGCGGAAGTAGGTCTCGTCGCCGTATTTTTTGACGAGTTTGCGCGAGATCCAGCCGCCCAGCGCATACACAACCGCCATCACAAACAGCAATATGACAATCGGAATGTATTCCGGCGAATACTGGATGAATTCCGTCTTGGCGACGGACAGAACGACGCCCAGCCCCACGAGGAACCCGACAACTGCGGAATAGAACTTGAAGTTCTCCGCCAGGCGATAGTGCCGGCGGCATTCCTTGCAGATCGCGATCGGGAAGGGGATTAGGCTCCCTACATCCGCGCGCTGCAGGCTCCCGAGCCCAAAAATCATGCCCTTTTCATAGGGCGGATCGGGGTGCGCCATATCCAACATCGCATATCCCGCCTTGGAGTTGCCCGGCCGCTTTTTGCAGAAGAAGCAGGTCTCCGACTGATGAAACTGGTCGGCGTTCCAGGGCAGATTGCTCTGCGTTACCTGCCAGATCTCATTCGTTTTGGCCTTTTCGTATTCCTTGACATTGTTCTTATACAGCGAGCATTTTTCGCAGCCGTCGCTCCCCAAAAATTTGCAAATCGGCGTGTGCTTCACCGTACATTTCCGGCTGATTTTTTCAATTGCCACTTTGCACCCTCCGTGCATGCCGGCCGGCGGGGCTTAGTCGAGCCCGCCCGCCGGTTCCGTTGTCAGATTCTCGAGCTGCATCTGCATTTCCCCGCCGGGAATGTTTTTTGCCGCCTCGACATTCTTATATCGCTTCATGCCCGTACCAGCCGGGATGAGCTTGCCGATGATGATGTTTTCCTTGAGGCCGACCAACGGATCGACTTTGCCCTTGATGGCCGCGTCGGTCAGTACGCGCGTCGTCTCCTGGAAGGAAGCCGCCGAGAAGAAGGACTCCGTCGACAGCGCCGCCTTAGTGATACCGAGCAGCACGCGCGATGCGATTGCCGGGCGCTTGCCCTCCTTGATCGCCTGTTCATTTTCCGCCTCAAAGCGGAAGATGTCCACCATCTCGCCCGTGAGCAGGTTGGTCTCGCCTGCGTCGTCGATGCGGCACTTGCGCAGCATCTGGCGGATGATGACCTCGAGGTGCTTATCCGAGATCTCGACGCCCTGCATGCGGTAGACCATCTGCACTTCCTTAAGCAGGTAGGTCTGCACGCCCTTGATGCCCTTGATCTTCAAAATATCCGCCGGGTTGATGGAGCCTTCGGTCAGCTCGTCGCCCGCCTCGATCACCTGGCCATCCTGTACCTTGATGCGGGAACCGTATGCAATCGGGTAGATTGCCGATTCGCCGATCTCCGGCGTGACAATGACCTCGCGCTTTTTCTTGTTGTCCGATAGGGTGACAACGCCGCCGATCTCCGAAATGACCGCCTGCCCTCTCGGCCGTCTGGCCTCGAACAGCTCTTCGACACGCGGAAGACCCTGCGTGATATCGCCGCCGGCAACGCCACCCGTGTGGAAGGTACGCATCGTAAGCTGCGTGCCCGGCTCGCCGATGGACTGCGCCGCGATGACGCCGACCGCTTCGCCGATGTCGACGAGGTTGCCCGTCGCCATGTTCGCGCCGTAGCACTTGCGGCAGACACCGTTTTCGCTCTTGCAGGTGAGCACGGAACGGATTTGCACTTCCTTGACACCGGCCTTGGCGATTGCCTTAGCCTGCAGGGGGGTAATCATCTCGTTGGCCGGGGCCAGCACCTCGCCCGTTTCAGGGTGGAGAATGTCGCCCACGGCCACGCGCCCGCGGATTCGGTCTTCCAGCGGCTCTACGACATTGTTGCCGCTGTAGAGATCGGATACCACGATGCCCTGTGTCTGCTCGCCCAAGCGGGCAAAGCAGTCGTCCTCGCGCACAATGACATTGTGCGAAACATCGACAAGGCGTCTCGTCAGATAACCCGAGTCGGCCGTCCGCAGCGCCGTGTCGGCCAAGCCCTTGCGGGCACCGTGCGAGGAGATGAAGAATTCCAGCACCGTCAGTCCTTCGCGGAAGTTCGCGCGGATCGGGATCTCGATGATCTCGCCCGACGGGTCGGCCATCAGGCCGCGCATGCCGGCCAGCTGACGAATCTGGTTGATGCTGCCGCGAGCGCCGGACTTCGCCATCATGTTAATGGAGTTAAATTCGTCCATGCTCTTTTCCAGCGCCGCCGTGACCTTGTTGGTCGTCTCCGTCCAGACGGCGACAACATTGTCCTTGCGTTCCTTGTCCGTCAGGAAGCCGCGGCGATACTGCCGCTCGATGTGGCCGATGCGGTCCTCGGCCTCTGCAATGTACTGCTTCTTTTCTGCCGGCACCTTGATGTCCGACACACTGACCGTGATGGCGCCGATGGTCGAGTAATGATAGCCCTGCGCCTTGATGCGGTCGAGCACTTCGCTCGTCTTGCTCGCACCCAGCACTTCAAAGCACTTTCCCACGATCTTGCCGAGCTGCGACTTGCCGACGACCTCGTTAACCTCGTACTGCAATTCGTTTTCCGGCTTGCTCCGGTCAAGGTAGCCGAGGTTCTGCGGGATCGCCTGGTTAAAGATGATGCGGCCGGCGCTCGTCTCGATGAGACCTGTCTTGCGTTCCCCGTTCACTTCGCGGGTCACGCGGACATGAATCGGCGCCTGAATCTCGATGTTGTGCGTGTGATACGCCAAGAGTGCTTCATCCGGCGAAGCAAAGGTGCTGCCGTCGCCCTTGGCGCCCGGCTTTAAGATCGTCAGATAGTACGACCCCAAGACCATGTCCTGCGTCGGGATGACGACCGGCTTGCCGTCCTGCGGCTTTAAGATGTTGTTCGCCGCCAGCATCAGATAGCGCGCCTCTGCCTGCGCCTCCAGCGAAAGCGGGACATGCACAGCCATCTGGTCGCCGTCGAAGTCGGCGTTGAAGGCCGTACACGCGAGCGGGTGCAGCTTGATGGCGCGGCCCTCTACCAGCACCGGCTCGAATGCCTGTATGCCCAGGCGGTGCAGCGTCGGCGCACGGTTCAAGAGCACCGGGTGTCCCTTGATGACCTCTTCCAGGACATCCCAAACCTCCGGGCGAACCTTTTCCACCATGCGCTTGGCGCTCTTGATGTTGTGCGCATACCCCTCGTCCGACAGCTTTTTCATGACAAACGGCTTGAACAGCTCAAGTGCCATTTCCTTCGGCAGGCCACACTGATACATCTTGAGCTCCGGCCCGACGACGATAACACTGCGGCCGGAATAGTCCACGCGCTTGCCGAGCAGGTTTTGACGGAAGCGCCCCTGCTTACCGCGTAGCATATCCGACAGGGACTTGAGCGCGCGGTTGCCCACGCCGGTGACGGGGCGGCCGCGGCGGCCGTTGTCGATGAGCGCGTCCACCGCTTCCTGCAGCATGCGCTTTTCGTTGCGGACGATGATGTCCGGCGCCTTGAGCTCCAACAAGCGCTTTAAGCGGTTGTTGCGGTTGATGACCCGGCGATATAGATCGTTCAGGTCGGATGTCGCAAAGCGACCGCCGTCGAGCGGAACCATCGGGCGCAGTTCCGGCGGGATGACCGGCACGGCGTCCAGAATGATCCATTCCGGTTTGTTGTGCGACTTGCGGAAGGCCTCGATGACCTCCATGCGCTTGATTGCGCGGGTGCGCTTCTGACTGGAGGTGCTCTGCAAGTCTTCCTTCAGGCTCTCGGCCACGGCGTCCAGATCCAGTTCCTGCAGCAGGATCTTGATCGCTTCCGCGCCCATACCCGCCTTGAAGCTACCTTCGCCGAAGTTTTCGACCGCTTCGCGGTATTCCTTGTCGCTTAACAGCTGCTTATATTCAAGCGTCGTCTCGCCCGGGTCGGTCACGATGAAGGAAGCAAAGTACAGCACCTTTTCCAGCGACCGCGGCGAGATGTCGAGAAGCAGGCTCATCCGCGAAGGGATGCCCTTGAAATACCAGATGTGCGAGACCGGCGCAGCCAACTCGATGTGACCCATGCGTTCGCGACGCACCTTGGCGCGCGTCACCTCGACGCCGCACTTTTCGCAGACGATCCCCTTGTGGCGGATCCGTTTATATCTCCCGCAGTGGCATTCCCAGTCCTTGGTCGGTCCGAAGATGCGTTCGCAGAACAGGCCGTCCCGTTCGGGCTTCAGCGTGCGGTAATTGATCGTCTCCGGCTTCTTGACTTCCCCGTGAGACCATTCTCTGATTTTTTCCGGCGATGCCAGACCGATCTGCATCGAATCGAAAGTGTTGAGTTCGAACAAAGTAAAAACCCTCTCCTTCCATAAAATTATAAAGTGAGTTGTCGTTTGCGCCGATTAGTCATCCAGGTCATCCCCAGAAAACACATCGTCCAGGTCGTCTGAAGAGAGGATGTCGTCCAAAAAGTCTATATCGCCCTCTTCCGTCGCCGGCATATCTTCGTCTTCGTTCAGGATATCGCCCAGTTCCTTGAAATCCAGGTCGTCGATGTCCAGATCGTCGTCTTGTTCTTCGTCCTCGTCGGAATCCGATTCCGGTTCCTCGTCCTCGGCCGGGCCGGGGGCGGGAAGCTCGTTGCCTTCGATATTGATGTCAAGGTCGATATCATCGTCGTCCGATTCCAGAAGCTGGATCTCCTGCGCGCCTTCGCCCAAGACCTTGACATCCAAGCACAGGCTCTGCAATTCCTTAATGAGCACCTTGAAGGATTCCGGCACGCCCGGTTCCGGGATGTTTTCACCCTTCACGATCGCTTCATAGGTCTTGACACGACCCACAATGTCGTCGGACTTGACGGTCAGGATCTCCTGTAGCGTGTTGGCCGCACCATACGCCTCGAGCGCCCAGACTTCCATTTCGCCGAAACGCTGTCCGCCGAACTGCGCCTTACCGCCGAGCGGCTGCTGCGTCACGAGCGAGTAGGGGCCGGTCGAACGCGCGTGAATCTTGTCGTCGACCAGGTGATGCAGCTTCAGGATGTACATATAGCCCACCGTCACGCGGTTTTCAAACGGTTCGCCAGAGCGTCCGTCATAGAGCACCGTCTTGCCGTCCGGCGACAGACCGGAGCTGGCCAGCAGTTCCTCGATGTCTTCCTCCGTCGCGCCGTCAAAGACGGGCGTCGCGATCTTCCAATTGTTCGCCTTTGCCGCCAGGCCCAGATGTACTTCCAAAACCTGCCCGATGTTCATACGGGAAGGTACGCCGAGCGGGTTCAATACGATGTCGAGCGGCGTGCCGTCCGGCAGGAAGGGCATATCCTCCACCGGCAGCACGCGGGAAATGACACCCTTGTTTCCGTGGCGGCCTGCAATCTTGTCGCCGACTGAGATCTTGCGCTTCTGCGCGATATACACGCGCACCAGCTTGTTGACGCCGGCCGTGAGTTCGTCCTTGTCCTCGCGGGTGAAAATCTTGACATCGACGACGATGCCGCCTTCGCCGTGCGGGACGCGCAGAGAGGTATCGCGCACCTCGCGCGCCTTTTCGCCGAAAATCGCGCGCAGCAGGCGTTCCTCGGCCGTGAGCTCGATCTCGCCCTTGGGCGTAACCTTGCCGACCAAGATGTCGCCGCTCGTCACTTCCGCACCGATGCGAATGATGCCGTCGGCGTCGAGATCCTTCAATGCTTCCGGCCCGACATTGGGGATGTCGCGCGTGATCTCCTCCGGCCCGAGCTTGGTGTCCCGCGCCTGCGATTCATATTCCTCGATATGGATCGAGGTGAACACATCGTCCTGCACCAACCGTTCGGAGATGAGGACGGCGTCTTCGTAGTTATAGCCTTCCCAGGTCATGAAGCCCATGAGAATGTTCTTGCCGAGCGCAATCTCGCCCTTGTCCGTCGAGGGGCCGTCCGCCAGCACTTCGCCCTTTTCCACCCGGTCGCCCTTAAAGACGAGCGGCATCTGATTGATGCAGGTCCCGTTGTTGGAACGCGAATATTTGATGAGTTTATAGACATCTTCCTTGCCGTCGTCCGTGGCAACGACGATGCGGTTCGCCTGAACGCTCTTGACGGTGCCCGCGCGTTCCGCCTTGACGAGCACGCCAGAGTCATACGCCGCCTTGCCCTCCATACCGGTGCCGACGATCGGCGATTCCGGAATGAGCAGCGGCACGGCCTGACGCTGCATGTTGGAGCCCATCAGTGCGCGGTTCGCGTCGTCGTTTTCCAAGAAGGGGATCATGGCCGACGCCACGGACACGAGCTGCCGCGGCGAGACATCCATCATGTCGACCATTGCCGCCGGGACTTCGACGAACTGATCCAGCTGCCGGCATACGATGCGATCGTGCTTGAAATGGCCTTCCGCGTCCAGCGGTTCATTGGCCTGCGCGACGATGTAGTTGTCCTCTTCGTCCGCGGTGATATAGCGGATCTCGTCCGTCACCGCATTCGTTTCCTTATTGATCACGCGGTAGGGCGATTCGATAAAGCCGTATTCGTTGACGCGCGCATAGGTCGACAGCGAGCCAATGAGGCCGATGTTCGGACCTTCCGGCGTCTCGATCGGGCACATTCTGCCGTAGTGCGAATGGTGTACATCGCGGACTTCAAAGCTCGCGCGGTCGCGGTTCAAGCCGCCCGGGCCCAGTGCAGACAAGCGGCGCTTGTGCGTCAATTCCGCAAGCGGGTTCGTCTGATCCATGAACTGCGAAAGCTGCGAGGAACCAAAGAATTCCTTGATCGCCGCCGTGACCGGCCGGATGTTGATGAGCGCGGACGGCGTCGCGTGTTCGAGGTCCTGGATGGACATGCGTTCGCGTACGACGCGTTCCAAACGGGACAGACCGACGCGCAGCTGGTTTTGCAGCAATTCACCGACCGAGCGGATGCGCCGGTTGCCCAGGTGGTCGATGTCGTCCAGCGAGCCAACGCCAAAGCGCAAACCCAGCTGATAGCTGATCGAAGCGAACATATCTTCCACGATGATATGCTTCGGGATGAGCGTGTGGATGCTCTTGCGGAGCTTCTCACGCAGGTCCTCCTCGCCCTCCGCCTCGTCCAGGATCTTCTTCAGCGCCGGGTAATAGACATCCTCGTTGATGCCCGCCTCCTCGGGGTCAAAGCTGAGGTAGGCGCGCGCATTCACGAAATGGTTGCCGATGACCTTGTGTGTCTCGTCGCCAAAGGCCAGTTTGACCGCGTTGATGCCGGCGTTCTGGATCTCCTTGGCCACCTTGTCGGTGATGATCTCGCCCTGCGAAACAAACAGCTCGCCCGTTTCGGGATTGACGATGTTTTCCGCCGCCGTATGCCCGGAAATGCGGGCCGCGAGCGACAGTTTCTTATTGAATTTATACCGGCCGACTCTGCCAAGATCGTACCGCTTGTGGTCGAAGAACAGCGATTCCACGAGCATGCTGGCGCTCTCCACCGTCGGCGGTTCGCCCGGGCGCAGGCGCTTATAGACCTCCAAAAGGCCCTCCTGCTGATTCTCGGCCGTGTCCTTGGCGATGGTCGCTTCCAGCACCTCGTCGTCGCCGAAATAGGACAAGATCTCGTGATTTTCGCCGATGCCCATCGCGCGGATCAGAATGGTCGCCGGCAGCTTGCGCGTGCGGTCGATGCGCACGGACAAAATGTCGTTGGAATCCGTCTCGAATTCCAACCACGCGCCGCGATTCGGGATGACCTGCGAAGAAAAGAGGTCCTTGCCCGTCTTATCCTTTGCAGAACTGAAATACGCACCCGGCGAGCGGACCAGCTGGCTTACGATGACGCGCTCCGCCCCGTTGATGACAAAGGTGCCCTTTGGCGTCATGAGCGGGAAATCGCCCATAAACACTTCCTGCACATTCACTTCGCCTGTTTCCTTATTGATGAGGCGGACTTCCACCTTCAGGGGCGCGGCATAGTTGACATCCCGCACCTTGCATTCCTCAATGTCGTATTTGGGCTGATCCAGCACCCGGTAATTCAAAAATTCCAGCGCCAGCGTTTCCGAATAATCGGTAATGGGAGAAATGTCGTCGAACACCTCCCGCAGACCATATTTCAAAAGACGCGCATAGGAATCTTTCTGGATCTCAATGAGATCGGGAATTTCAATGGCTTCCTGGATCTTGGAAAAGCTCATTCTCTTTGCTTTCCCGGCGTTTACTTCATGCACCATACTCGGACCACTCACTCCTATTCATAAATCTTTGTTTGCCCCGCGCTTCCGCAGCATTGCGAAAACATGAACTTTTTCCCAAAAAAGCGCTTTATCATGCGGATTTCCCGCGTGCGCCCGCCCCTCTTTGGCCGTCCAAACTTTCAGAGAGTGCAGTATATGATAATAACATTTTGTAAAAAGCCTGTCAACGAAAACGTCCCGTCTTTTTGCAGATTTCCCGCTATTTGCCGGGTTTTTTTGACCTTTGCCCGTCTTTTTTCGTCTGGGCGGAAAAAATCTATGCAAAAAGGCGAGAAATTCATAAAATATTTACAAATTCCCCGCCTCGTTTTCAATTTTTCTCCCAAACGATCACCGGCCGATTGGTTTGGCAAAGATCATGCGCCCCGCCGCCGTTTGCAGCACGCTCGTTACCGCGACGCGCAGTTCCTCGCCGACGCGGTTCTTGGCGTCCTCCACCACGATCATCGTGCCGTCCTCCAGATAGGCGATGCCCTGTTCGCGTTCCCGCCCCTTTTTTAGGATGCACACGTGCAATTCTTCGCCCGGCAGGAGCAGCGGCTTAATCGCATTGGCCAATTCGTTGATATTGATGACCGGCACCTTTTGCACACCCGCTACCTTGTTCAGGTTGTAATCCAGCGTCAGCACTTTACCGCCCGTTTCCTTGGCCAGTCGCAAAAGCGCGGTGTCCACCGGCTCCTCCTCCGCCTTGGTCAGCTTTTGCACCTCCACACGCAGGCCGACACCGGAAAGCTCCTTTTGCATCTTCTGCAAAATATCCAGCCCGCGCCGCCCCTTGCTGCGCCGGAGCGGGTCTTCGGAATCGGCGATATGCTGCAACTCTGCGAGTACGAATTCTGGGATGATGAGCACGCCTTCCAGGATACCTGTCTTGCAGATGTCAAAAATCCGGCCATCGATGATAACGCTGGTGTCCACATACTTCGGGATGCCTACAGCCTCGCCCTCCTCATAAAAGCCGATCCGATCCCGGGAATGGCTCATGCGGCGCGCGACCGCCAGCCCCAGATAGGCGCAGATGACATATACGATGGCGTTCAGGCAGAACACGAGCGGCGAATTCCCAAGATGCGAGAGCAGCGTCGAGATGAGAAACGCCATAATAAGCCCCACCACCAGACCAATGCTCGCGAACAAAAGCGTCTTATACGACGCCTGCGCGATCCCCTTTTCCGCCCGCTTGACAAAGAGCATGATCCTCTTCAGCAGGTTTTGGGAAAAGATCATCGTGAGCACGCCGCCTACGACGATGCAGATTCCCAAAAACGCCGGCTGGATCCACCAATCGTACCGTCCGCCGAAGCGGCCGTAGTATTGCTGTACTACCGCGATCACGAGCTGTGCCAGCCCCAGCCCCAGGGAGGCGCCCGCCAGCACCAGCATCGTCTTCAAAAGTTTTTTCACAAAGTATTCCTCGTCGATAAAAATAAATAAAAAAAGAAATCCTTTTTATGGTAGTATGAAACCCGACTGCTTGTCAACCGCCTACGGCTGCGAACTTTTTCTTAAAACATGGCCGCGAGCGCGTCGTGCAGCGTGCGCACACCCACGATCTCTACATTCGAGGCCGCGCCGGGCGCGTTGCTTGCCGGCAGCAAGATGCGTTCCATCCCCATGCGTTCCGCCTCGGCGATGCGCTTTTCCGCCTGTGAGATATGGCGGATCTCCCCGGTCAGGCCAATCTCTCCGAACAGCACCGTGCCCGTGCGTAACGGCTTGTTCCGAAAGCTGGACACGATGCTCGCCGCAATCGCGAGGTCGAGCGAAGTGTCCCAGATCCGCATGCCGCCGCCGACATTGACGAAGATGTCCTGGTTATACATCTTGAGGCCGATCTTCTTTTCCAATACGGCGATGATGAGGCTCACGCGGTTGTAATCCGCCCCGGCCGTCATGCGCCGCGGCGTGCCAAACGAGGTCTCGCTGACCAATGCCTCCACTTCAATGAGTACCGGGCGCGTGCCCTCGAGTGCACAGTACACGCAAGAGCCGGGCATGCCCCGCATCCGCCCGGAGAGCATGATCGCCGAGGGGTTCTTGACCTCCTGCATGCCCTTGGCGTCCATGTCGAATACGCCGATCTCGTTGGTCGACCCAAAGCGGTTTTTGACCGCTCGCAGGATGCGAAACGCGCTCTGCGCCTCGCCCTCGAAATACAGGACGGTGTCCACCAAATGTTCCAGCACGCGCGGACCCGCGATGTTGCCCTCCTTGGTCACATGGCCGATGATGAACACCGCTGTGTTGCTCTGCTTGGCAAAGCGGGCCAGCGCCGCGGCGCATTCGCGCACCTGGCTCACGCTCCCGGACGCGGAGGCCACCTCTGCGTGATAGATGGTCTGGATGGAGTCGACAATGAGGATCTCGGGCTTTTTCTGTTCCGCCGCCGCGAGGATGAGCTCTGCTTGCGTCTCTGCCATGAATTCCATGCCGGAGCTCAGCCCCAGGCGCGAAAAGCGCATGGCCACCTGTTCGGCCGATTCCTCGCCCGAAACATAGAGCACGGCATGATTTTGCGCCAGTTTATCCGCCATCTGCAAAAACAGCGTGGACTTGCCGATGCCCGGCTCGCCCCCGGCGAGCACCACGCTGCCCGGGACGATGCCGCCGCCGAGCACGCGGTCGAGTTCGCCGATGCCCGTCTTGACGCGCGCCGTGATCGTCTCGCGGATGCTGCGCAGCTCGACGATGTGCGAAAGGTCCACCTGCGCCGCCGGCTTTACCTTGCCGCCATAGGCCGCGGGCATTTCCCGGGAAACCTCCACAAGGGTGTTCCATTCCCCGCAGGCCGGGCAGCGCCCGAGCCACTTGGCCGCCTCATAGCCGCATTCCGTGCACCGATACAAGCTCTTCGCCTTTGCCATCTGCCGTCCCTCCTCCGATCACCATTCCATATCCGCGTATTTTACAATATCCACATCCGAATAGCTGGTCACATCATACCAGCAGACGCTGCGCCCGCAGACGCTCGCCAGGAGCGCCTTAGAGACCGTCGTGTTCATCCGGTAGCTCTTACCTGTCTCGAACACATAGGCATAGACCGCGTCTTCCTTCGTATAGGCCAAAAACCCGTCGCCCATCCGCAAATTGGTCACATCCGATGCCAGCAATTGCGGCTGCGCACCGTTTTCGCTCAGGTACACATCATCGGGTGCGCCCGACGCCGACGACAAAAACGCGATGTATTTCCCGCTGCGCATCGGGGAATAGACGAGCCTCTCCCAGTCGTAGCTTTCCTCCGCGCCGGAGGAAAGGTCGAGCGTCGTGACCCGGCTCTTTAGGAGGTCGCCCTCGTAATACCCCACTGCATAGGTGAGCACCGTGCCGTTCAGATGCGCGCCGCCGCTTGCGTCCACCGCCCCCTCAAACACCTTAGGGGTGACCGTCTCACCCGTCCGGAGGTTGCAGACATATAGCCGGTCCGTCGTCTCGCCCGCCTGCTGCAAAAAGGCGAGATAGTCGCCCGACAGGCTGAGTTTGGGCATCGCATAGGCGTATTCCTTGATTGTCCGGAATTCCGCCGTTTCTCGGTCATAGACGCACACGCGCCCGCCCCCGCCGCTCGACGCGTCGAGATAGGCGATGTAGCGGTCGTTCATCACAAGCCCCGTCAGGTTGTTATACCGCACCTTGGCCGGGATCGTGTCGCTTTCCTGCGTGTCCGTGTGATAGATGACCAATCGGGTATAGGAAATGCTGCCGCTCGTTGCGGAAAAGACGATGTCGTTTCCATATTTATACGGTTCGTTGATCGCGTTATAGCGGATCTTCGCCTCGCGCTGCAAATAGCTGATGTCCGCCGCACTCCCCGTGATTGCCGTCTTGGCCGAGTCGATGATCGCCCCCGGCGTCAGGCTCGGCTTGTCCGATTTTTTCCACAAGTGCGGCAGCAAAATCGCCAACCCCACAACGAGGGCCGCCGCTCCGCCCAGGGCTGCCCAGCGCAGGGGCCGCGGCATCGACTGGAACCACCGTCCGTTCTGTTTTTTCTCGCGCAGCCTGCGCTGCCTTCTCCTTCTGACCATGGCTCGCCCCTCAGCGCTTGCGCAGCGCGCAGCTCACCGCCGCTGCGATCGCCTCGCCGCCGCCGACGGCACCGAATTTTTCCGCCGTTTTGGCCTTGATGTTCACCTGCTCCAGGCTGAGATTCAGCGCCTCGGCGATATTTTGACGAATTCCTTCCTTATAAGGTGACAATTTGGGCTTTTCCGCGAAGATTGTCGCGTCGATGTTCAAAATTTCCCAAAACTTGTCCTCCAGCGCTTCCCGCACCTGTTCCAACAAGAGCATGCTGTCCGCCCCTTGGTAGGCCGGGTCCGTGTCCGGGAACCATTCGCCGATGTCGCCCAACGCTGCCGCGCCCAGCAGGGCGTCGATGAGTGCATGCGTCAGCGCATCCGCATCCGAATGCCCCGAAAGGCCCTTTTCGTGCGGGATCTCCACTCCGCCCAGGATAAGCCGCCGCCCCGGCACGAGCGCGTGAATGTCATAGCCCTGCCCCACGCGCATCTGCCGGCTTTCCCAAAGCTGGCGCTCGCCGCGGATAAAGTCATGCGGGATTGTCAATTTGAAATTCTCCTCTCTGGATTCCACAAGGCGTACCGGTTTGCCGATCCGCTCCATCAACCCGGCGTCATCCGTGCCGGTGAACCCGTCTCGAAAGGCCGCCTCATAGGCCTCAGCAATCTCCGCGCGCCGGAACACCTGCGGCGTTTCGACCAGGATGATCTCGTCCCGGTTGAGCGTGTGTACAAAATAGTCCGCCGCGTCAATCGTCTTGACCGTATCGGTGCAACGCCGACCGGCTACGCCGCTGCCGTAGACCTCGCAGCTCTGCACGCAGCGTACAATGAGCTCCGGCGTGATGAAACAGCGTGCGCCGTCGTGGATGGCCACGATGTCCGCGTCCGCAGGCAGCGCGCGCAGCCCGGCATAGGCGGATTCCTGCCGCGTCACCCCGCCCACGGCATAGATCGCGTGCGGAAACAGGCGTCCGGCGATTCGCCGCGCCTTCTGCATCTCACATTCCTGGCAGACGATGACGGCGTTTTCAAAGCACCCCGCCTTTTTGCAGGCGCGCAGGCTGTATTCGAGCGGCGTCCGCCCGGCAAGCTGTGCAAACATCTTATTCTGCTTAAGCCCCGCGCGCAGTCCCTTGCCTGCCGCTAGCAGGATTACATACGCCTTCATTGGGCAATCACCTCATAGAGCGTTTCGGCCTCCTCCTTGCGGATCGATTCCCGAAGCTCCTTCACGCGAATCGTCAGGGAGCTCCCGCCGAATTCGATCTGTACGATGTCGCCAACCTTAAGCTTGTGCCCCGGCTTGGCCGCCCGGCCGTTCACCAGGACCCGGCCGGCATCCGCCGCCGAAGCCGCGACCGTCCGCCGTTTGATGACACGCGAAAGTTTCAAAAATTTATCCAGCCGCACTGCGCATCCCTCCTTCATCTGTTCTTTCGTTATAAAAAAGAAATGGCCCTGTCTTGCGGCAGAACCATTTCATAAAGCTCGTGCTTATTTCACAGCATCCTTGAATGCCTTGCCGGCCTTAAATGCAGGAACTACGGAAGCAGCGATATCGATCGTTTCCTTGGTCAAGGGGTTGATGCCCTTTCTCGCCGCGCGTTCCCGCGCCTCGAAGGTGCCGAAGCCGACGATCTGTACCTTCTTGCCATTGGTCAGTTCTTCCACCACCGTATCGGTGAATGCCAGCAGCGCCTTTTCCGCATCTTTCTTAGACAGCTCTGCCTTTGCCGCAATTGCCGCGATCAATTCTGTTTTGTTCAACTTGAGTTCCTCCTGAGAAATAAAAATCCTTATTTAGCAAAAACAATTGTCACAAATCTAAAAAAGTGCATTACAGCGCGCTTTTTTAACTTTGCCGAAGTAGATTATAACCAATCGTCCGGCATTTTACAAGCCTTTTTCCGCTTTTTATAGACTTTTTGCGCAATTTGCCCGCTGCCAAAGCATTTTCCGCGCCTCTGCCGGCAAATTGGCCGGGTCGGCGCCCTCTGCCCGTGCGAGCGCCTCCATGCGGGAAATGGCCTCCACAAACCGGCTGCACGCCCGTTGCAGGGCCGCTTCCGCGTCCACGCCGCGCGCCCCGAGCACCTGCGTCAGGTCGAACAGGACTTCCCCCGCGAGGCGTTCCGCCACCTCCGCTGGCGCGCCCAGCAGGGCGGCAAATTCGCCCGGGATGCGTGCCGCCGCGTCCTCCGCCCCCGCGGGCGTCACATGCAGGGAATCCGCCTTGCGGTGCAGCTTTGCGGCGCGCAACAGGGCGCTCATCGCGCGCGGGATGTCGGAAAGCGCCGCCGCATAGCTCTCCCACGGCTTTTCGCGGCGCTTCAATTCCTCCCAGCTCTCTGCCCCATCACCCGATCCGAAGATGTTCGGGTGACGGCGGATCATCTTGCGCGAGATCTCGGTGCTGACATCGAGCGCGTCAAATTCGCCGTGCTTTTCGGCGATTTTTGCGTGGATGCAGACCTGCATCAAGAGATCGCCCAGCTCGTCCGCCAGTTGGAACGAATCCTTTTCATCGATCGCCTCCACCACCTCATAGCATTCCTCAAGCAGGCAGGTGCGCAGGCTCTCGTGCGTCTGCGCACGATCCCATGGGCAGCCATTTTCCCCGAGCAGAATGTCCAAAATGCGGCAAAAATCCGCAAAGGTATACCCCTCCCGCGCGGTGAGCGACTGTTCCGGTACAACGATCACACAGGAAAAATCCCAATCCGGCCATGTGCACAGCTCAGAAATAGCGCAGGCGCGCTTGTCCGTTCCCCGCACGACATAGGCCGTCCAATCGCCCGAAAAGTACCGCTGCAAGCGAAGCGCCACCTCCGCCGCGAGATAGGGAGAATCCACCTCCGTAATCACGAGGCTCCCCTGTCCGCTGTATTCCGATTCTAAAAAGTCATACGCGCTGCAGCTCTGCGCCACGCTCCCAGAAAGCTCCGCCGCGCACAGCGAGAGCGCCGCCGCGGACGGGCTGTACCCTGCGACGAGCTCCGCCGGGCCGGTTTGCAACAGTGCGCACACCAGCGTATTCGTGAAAAGATCGCCCATTACGCAAAACAGGGCATCCGGCCGCCTTTGGAAATACTGCACGGCGAATTCCTGCAATTCGTCAAAATCTTCCGCCGCGTCATAGCACGCGTCCAGCGTTTCAAAGGCGATTCCGCGCCGCGTGAGCTCTTCGGCCAGCGGGATATGTCCCGTTTGCAGGACTACCTGCCCGCCCGCCTCAATGCGAGAAAACCCCTCCATGGTAAGCGACGCCAAGTCGCCCCGTCCGATTCCCAAAATGGTAAGCATGCCCTTGCGCTCCTGTCATTTTTCCCTATTATAACATTTCCCGGCGGGAAAAACCGCCGGGAAACGGAAAGTTTGTGTGAATTTATCGGAAGCTCAATACTCTTCCTCTTCTTCACCCTCGTGGATGTCGCTCTTCGGTTTCTTGAGGCCCTCAATCTGGATGTTGTGCTTGGTCGCATAGTCCCACAATGCCGCATGAATGGCTTCCTCCGCCAACAGCGAGCAGTGGATCTTGACCGGCGGGAGCCCGTCCAGCGCTTCCATAACCGCCTTGTTCGTCACTTCCATCGCTTCCTGGATGGATTTGCCTTTGACGAGCTCGGTCGCCATGCTGCTCGTCGCGACGGCCGCGCCGCAGCCGAAGGTCTTGAATTTGACATCGCGGATGATGCCGTTGTCGTCAATGTCCAGGAAGATACGCATGATGTCGCCGCACTTGGCGTTGCCGACCGTGCCGACGCCGCTCGCGTTTTCGATCTCCCCCATATTTCTCGGATGCTGGAAATGATCCATTACTTTTTCGCTATACATTTCAATTCTCCCTTACTTAGCGCCGCCCTGCTTGGCGACGAAGTCCGCATACAGCGGCGACATCGCGCGCAGCTTGCGCACGATCTCCTTCAGCTGATCAACGGTGTAATCGATCTGCTCCATCGTGGTGTCATACCCGAGCGTGAGCCGCAGCGACCCATGTGCGATTTCGTGCGGGAGGCCGATCGCCAACAGCACATGCGACGGATCGAGCGAACCTGAGGTGCAGGCAGACCCGCTGGACCCGCAGATGCCCGCCATATCCAGCAGCATGAGCATGCTCTCGCCCTCGATGAACTGGAAACAGAAGTTCGCGTTATTGGGGAGCCGCTTGGTGCGGTGCCCGTTCAGACGCGCATACGGAATCTCGGCCAGCACGCGGTCGATCAGGTGATCGCGCAGCTTGGTTTCCCGCTCCATGCGTTCGGGCAAGGTCTGCATGGCGATCTCCACCGCCTTTCCCAGCCCCACGATGCCCGGGACATTTTCCGTGCCGGCGCGGCGCTTGCGCTCCTGTGCGCCGCCATGGATGAAGGAACGGAGCTTCAGCCCCTTGCGGATATACAGGAAGCCGATGCCCTTCGGGCCATTCAGTTTGTGGCCGCTGGCCGAAAGCATGTCGATGTGCATGGCCTCCACATCGATCGGTACCTGGCCATAGGCCTGTACCGCGTCCGTGTGGAAGATTACGCCGTGCTCATGGGCGATCTTGCCGATCTCGGCAATCGGTTCGATCGTGCCAATCTCGTTGTTCGCAAACATAATGCTCACAAGGATGGTGTCCGGGCGGATCGCCGCCTCTACCGCCGCGGGCGATACCATGCCGTATTCGTCCACATCCAGATAGGTCACTTCAAACCCGCGTTCCTCCAGATACTGGCAGGTGTGCAGGATCGCATGGTGCTCGATCTTGGAAGTGATGATGTGCCTACCCTTGCCGGCATAGGCTTCCGCCGCCGCCTTAAGCGCCCAGTTGTCTGATTCACTGCCGCCGGCCGTGAAATAGATGTCCTGCGCCGGAGCGTTCAGGGATATGCCGATACTCTCCCGCGCGTGCTCCTCGGCCTGCTTGCTGCTGGCGCCCAACGAATAGACCGTCGAGGGGTTGCCATAGAATTCGCAGAAATACGGAAGCATTGCCTCCAATACCTCCGGCCGCGTTGCCGTCGTCGCGGCGTTATCTAAATAAATCGGCTTTTTCATATGTATTCGCCTCCAAAAAAGATTTTCAAATAGGACAATTTTGTTTTTCCTTGGGATCAATCTGTTTCTCACGGCTCTCCGCAACCAGCTCGTCCAAGAAAATGTGATTGACCGTCCGGTTGATGCTATCGTCAATCTGCTGCCATACATACTTGGTCACGCAGGTATGCTCACTTTGGCAATTGCCTGCCACACCGTGGATCGCCGTGCAAGCCACCGGCGTGAGGTCACCCTCCAGCGCCCGCAGGATGTCCCCAACCGAGATCTCCTCCGGCGCTTTGGCAAGCACATAGCCGCCCTGCGCGCCGCGTACGCTACACACCAGCTCCGCCTTTTTGAGACGGGACATCAGCTGTTCCAGATAGTTTTCTGAAAGCGACTGTCTGGCCGCAATGCTGCTGATCGATACCGCGCCCTGCGTTTGATTCACCGCGAGGTCGACAATCGCCCGCAGGCCATACCGTCCTTTTGTTGAAAGTTTCAAACGGCCACCTCCAATCCCTACTCTTTCACTCGGGTATATGATAATCCATCCGAACGCACATTGTCAATATTAAACTTGACAATTTCACTTGGAATTATTCCAAAATATCGCTCTCCAGCACCGTTTTCCCCTATAACAGGCAAAACCGCCCCCAGGCCTCCGGCGCCGGCTGCGCAAAGTCCCGCCGCGTGACCGCTCGGCACAGCCAAATCCCCGCGGCATAGACCGCCGCGCCCAGTGTCCCCGCGCCCACGAGCGCCCAGCGCGCGCCGCCGAGCAGCCTCGGGTAGGCAAGCCGCATAACCGCCAGCATGGCGGCGCTACACGCCAGCGGCTTTGCGCAGCAGTCCAAAAAGTGATACTCCCCGCAGCCCAGGCGCAGCACATCCGTGAGGTTCCACAGCGCCGCGACGCCATAGCACAGCGTGCTCCCGATCGCCGCGCCCCGAATATGCACCGCCGGATCGCACATCAGGGCGGCCTCCAACGCAATCTTGCCCGCCGCCCCTAGGCACAGATGCACCATCGGGCGCTTTACGCGCCCCATGCCTTGTAGCATGCCGCCCGTGACTTGTGCTGCCATTGCAAACAGCGCACACGGCGCCATCAGGCGGAATAACCCCGTTGCCTGCGACAGTTCCTCCCCGACAAGATGCGGGTACAGCGCACAGAGGATCTCCTCCGCGAAACTCCAAAACAGCACGGCCGCCGGGATGCCGAGCACACCTGCCGCCTTCAGGCCGAAGCTGTACTGCCGCCGCTGCAGGTCCTTGCGGTCGTTGGCAATCGCCGCGGCAAGCGCCGGGACCAGGTTCATCGAAACGGCCGCGGACAAAATGCCCGGGAGGTGCACGATCGGCAGTACAAACCCGCTGTACAGTCCGTACAGTGCCGAAGCCTGCGCCTCGGAATACCCCGCGCGCGCCAGCATTGCAAGGCTCAGCATCGAATCCACACTGCCCAGTGCCGGGAACACCGCCGCAGCCAGCGTCACTGGCACCGCCCGACGCAGCAACTCCCCCACACGCCGCCTGCCCCCGCCGCGCGTCCCCCGAGGGATGTGTCCGCACAGCCGCATCCACAACAGCCCCACACATTCGGAAATGCTCACACCGAACATAGCCCCCGCCACGCCATACGCCGTCCCGCGCAAGCTCCACCGCCTTGCGAAATACGCCCCCGCCAGCATTTTCACAACCTGCTCCACGATCTGCGAAGCCGCCGCCGGACGCATGTCCTGCGCGCCCTGATAATATCCGCGATAGGCCGCCGATACCGCCGCAAAAAGGATTGCGGGTGCCGCGATTTTCAGGCTGCCTTCGGCGGCAGGCATACCGACCCAGCGGGCAAGGGCGGCGCTCAGCGCATAGCTTGCTATACCAAACGCCAGCCCCAGCAGCGCCGTGAGCCCGCGCGCCGTGCGGAAATATGCCTCCGCCTCCTCGGGCCTGCGCCCGGCCAGCTGCCCGGCCACCACTGCTGAAAGCGCCATGGAGATCCCGCCGGATGCCGCCATTAGTAGCATACTGTAGACGGAATACGCCAATTGATATCCACCCATGCCCTGCGTCCCAAGCAGGTTGCCGAGCTGGATACGGTAAACCATGCCCAGGACTTTGCAGAGCGCACCCGCACCCGTCAGCAAAAGCGTGCCCTGCACCATGCTTTTCCATCGTTTTTTCTTCATTTTGCCGTTTCCTCTCTCCAAGCTTATGCAGAGAGACAGGCGCTTAGTTATCTTGCCAGCACTCCGGCTTTTCCACAAAAAAAGGCGGGAAGGCCGCCGCCTTCCCGCCTTTTCGCACTATTCCATCTGCCGTCCCAAAAACAGAGCTGCGACCTCCGCGCTCTTTTCCTCGGCCGCGCCAAACGGGCGCCCCACCGCCTGTTCTAACAGCACGATGCCGCCCAGCGTCTGCCCCTCGCTCAGGATTGGCTGGATGAGCTGCCCCCAGAGTTCCTCTCGCTCTACCGCCTTGCGGATCGGAATCTTCTCTTCCTCCCCCTGCCGGACGATGCGTTTTCGCCGCTCGATCACCTCCACCAGTTCCGAACTCACCGGCTTTCCCAGGTATTCCCGGCATCTGTCTCCCACAGCCGCCACCACGCTATCCTTGTCACAAATCAGGACACTCCGCTCCAGCGCACTGTTCATCGAGTGCGCCAATTCCTCCGTATACGCACCCATCTCGCCCACCGGTGAATACTTTTTCAAAATCACGCTTCCGTCCGTATGCGTATAGATCTCCAGCGGATCGCCCTCCCGAATATGCAGAATCCGACGGATCTCTTTGGGAATGACGATGCGTCCCAGGTCGTCGATCCGGCGAACGATTCCTGTTGCTTTCATAGATATTCTCCCTTTGGTGTCATCATTGCTTCTATTTTCTGCAATTCCAGGAAATCTATACAAAAAAACGCTCATCCCAGCGGGGAAGAACGCACAGTTTTTTTCATCTGGCAACGCTTGCATACGACGCCGGTCGACATGCCAACAAACTCATGATTACAACTCATCGTTATCGCCTTTTTAATAGTATAAAAGCCGCTACACGCGGCTTAGAGATCCAAAATTTCTACATCATCGGCGACCTCACGGATAGACTTTCCTTCAACAAGCGGCGCATTCAAAAAATCGCGCCCGCTCTTAAAAGAAATTTTCCGCGTTTCCTCTCCGTCTTTCATAAAAAGATATTCCGGCGCAAAATATGCGCCAAGCGGATCAAACCAATAGCGAGCCCCGTGGTAGCGAAAAGAAATCATCTCAGAATGATTTCTCACTCGGTCCAAGAAATACTCCCAGTTAGTTTGGTAAAATGTCTGCATTTTCTATTCTCCCCTCTTCCGTTAAGCCACACTCTTCGAGGCGCTTTGCAGTTATTCCTCTTCGTCGAGATTATCCAAGTAAATGCGGTCGCGCATGGCTTCTAGCTTCCGGCCAAAAGCTGTCAGCTCGTAGTCTTCGTCAAAACCCTTCGCGGCCAAGAGCACATCAATCGCGTCTAAAGCCTCATCGTAATCGTCTTTAATCTCTTGAAAATTAGGCAAATTTTTAGACAGCCATTCTTTGTCTTCCGGTCTATAGATCAATCTTATTTCCCCCTCTTTTTTGGCATTACTTGAATCAATCGATGATCTCGCAGACTTATGGTGACCGAACCGAAGCCTTTTTTGAAGTATACTTGGCGCAGATCGTCTTTCATTTCTTTGGGCTCCGAAATCGTATCCGGCTCCGTCAAAATGGCCTTGACTTTATCCACAGATGTACCTATACGAGCATGAGGTCTCCCCTTCTCGGTTTCAGCATACTGTCCAATCACGCGATTGATGAAGTGAGAAGCATAGCTCTCAATTTTCTCACCGCCCGCCGTCGTGATTCCTACCAGCTTCGCCTCCACCTCTTCCGCGACTTTTTGATAGTACCCAAAGCCGATCAGCGGATGGATCTCTTCCTTGTTAACGCCGCGCATATATCCTTTGAAAAGCTCTTCGCGGCCATCATCCTTGATTTTTTTTAGGGCCTTGAGCGTGTCCTCCACGGAAAAGGTGCCAAGGTATGGTCCATACTTGGCATGCTGTTTACCCCAAGTGCGCCATGGCTCTTTTTTATTATTATACCACAAAAGCTGCTTGTCAGCCACAAAAACTTGTAATCTTTGCGCTCTTGGTGTCAAGTTATTTTCTCTACACCAGGCCTCGTAGTTCTTGGCCAGCGCCTCTGCGGTCTGCGCCATTTCCGCCCCATCCAGCCCCGCGGCTTTGAGGGCGGCTGACTCCAGCTTTGCGGATCGCACATCCCGCTCAAAGGCTCACTGTTTTTGGGTAAGCAGGTAGGCTTCTTCGTTTTTCTCCAGCTCCTCCGGCGTCATCTCATGATACCGAGGGAGGGAAAAGCCGTCCACGAAAGTATAGGGCGAGTGGCCGCAGTTGATGCTGAAAATGCCCGCGGACTCGCCGTAGCTCGTGTCCGTGATAGGCACACACTGGTAAGCGTTCCCGTCCAAGTCATATACGATGCCGGAACTCCCGTCCCAACTGCATATCCACCCGACATACGGTGCGCACAAAGGGCGCGAGATTTTGTTGGGGCCGATCTGAAAGGTCGTTACCCCATACTCGGCGGTGCGCTCCCGCTGTGTGGAATTATCTCCCCCCGCTTACGCGGGGAAAAGCTGCAAACCAAAATGAACGAACTTGTCGAAGCTAGGATCACCCCCGCTTACGCGGGGAAAAGAAACTTTGTAACCAGCTACTATGGGAAGGACGGATTTGCACGGTTTTTACAAAAAAATGTGGATGCAAATGCGATTTTGTTTGTAGATAAGAAAAAAGCTGCAAAACTTTCGGCCGAGTCAAGCACCCAATGGCTTGAGCAGCTGAAAGATTACAACTCTAATGTTATTATACGCAAAACGCATGCGAAAATCAACTTTCCACAAGAAAAATCTGTCTCTGCAAAAGGTATCGGCGAAAAGCGATACAGCATGATTGGAGAGAAGGGCAAGGCAAACGACCAGACAAATGCATTGATCGAACCAATCGATACAGGTTTACACTGGTTTGTTGGGAATGACGGCAAATTGCGCCTCGAAATCAGCGATGCTTCTGCTCGAATAAACACAGAGGCATTTGCAAGGGCGAAGGAAGCGTTCCAAAAGTTGCAGCGGGGAGACTTCAATGTTTTGACTTCGGACTTGGATTTGACCGTGAAAGATGTCTTTCAACACGACGCATTATTCCAGTTATACCCGGAACTCCCGGATGTGAGGGTGACCGTAACCGACCCGGGGGATGACACACTCGGTTTGTATTCGTCGCGCGGAAGGGTCACCCCCGCTTACGCGGGGAAAAGTCGCGGAGCATACGCCTATCCGCAAGCTGCATGGGATCACCCCCGCTTACGCGGGGAAAAGTTGGCGCAGGGGAATTTTTCTGCAAGGTGCTAAGGATCACCCCCGCTTACGCGGGGAAAAGATTTGCAGCTGTTTGCGGACGAAGGCGCGACAGGGATCACCCCCGCTTACGCGGGGAAAAGGTAATTTTGTCGCGCCCGGCGGGTTCAATTCAAGGATCACCCCCGCTTACGCGGGGAAAAGGGCGCAGAAAACTCCCGTCCTGATTCAATGCGAGGATCACCCCCGCTTACGCGGGGAAAAGTGTATAAGCAGCAGTATGAACTTGAAAATCAGGGGATCACCCCCGCTTACGCGGGGAAAAGTGAATATGCGGGTGATAGAGACCGGTATCCGCGGGATCACCCCCGCTTACGCGGGGAAAAGCCCCCCTTTTTGCTTTCAGCATACCTCGCCGAAGGATCACCCCCGCTTACGCGGGGAAAAGGAGATTGGGAAATGCTGACGCATGACGAACTTGGGATCACCCCCGCTTACGCGGGGAAAAGGCTGTTCACTGCTTTTGCCAGCCATGTCTTTAAGGATCACCCCCGCTTACGCGGGGAAAAGTTGCCCCAGTGCGTCCATCGTGCACTTAAAGCAGGATCACCCCCGCTTACGCGGGGAAAAGAAAAAGCCGCCCCGAAGGGCGGTTTTTGTCGTGGGATCACCCCCGCTTACGCGGGGAAAAGAAGCCTCCGACTACTCGAAGCTCGGCTCTTCCAGGATCACCCCCGCTTACGCGGGGAAAAGACCATTTTTTGCCGCCGCCCGAAATGCCGAACAGGATCACCCCCGCTTACGCGGGGAAAAGACTAAAAAAACCCCATAAAATCGGCCTTCGGCAATTTGCTAAGCGTCCAATTCCTTTAACTTCTCAAATACGGCAAAGGTCAAAAAGCAATCCGCCAAGGCCCGGTGCGCACCGGAAACATCCATCCCAAAAT
The DNA here is from genome assembly GCA_948468985.1 of uncultured Eubacteriales bacterium. GTDB lineage: Bacteria > Bacillota > Clostridia > Christensenellales > Christensenellaceae > QANA01. The sequence continues at coordinate 27,060 of CAOKKG010000009.1, forward strand.
GTATAGCAAGCGTCGTCAGCTTATAATCTATGATACTCTCCAAATGCTGTTTTGCCAACTGTAAAGTATCCAAATACCGATTCTTGAACTCCGGGAGGTGACATTTCCGGCAGGCCCTCTTCAAAAACGCATAGTCAAACCCGGCATTATAACAGACGATTTGCCCATCTCCCACAAACGAGAGGAACCGCCGCATGCCCTCCTCCAATTCCACGCCTTCTTCCCGCAGCATTTCCTCCCGGATTCCGGTCAATTCCGAGATTGTCGCGGGCAAATTCCCCCGGATACGCACCAGCGTTTCAAATTGCTCCACCACCTGCCGCCCCACGATGTGCAGCGCCGCAATCTCCAAAATCTCATGCTGATCCGCGCGCAATCCCGTCGTTTCGATGTCCACTACATAGTAGCCTTCCCGCTGAGCTTTGCGCGCGGCCGCCCGGTGGATCGCCTGTACCGTTTGCCGCTGCGCTGCGCGGCTTGGCGGGAGGCTGCCACCTTCCGGCCTCGCACCTTCCGCCGGGCGGAGCATCAGCTGAATGCCGTCATAGTCCACGGGAATCCAGGTCGTGTTATGCACCCGGAAATCCATCCCTTGCTCCGTATTTGCGCGGAACACCATGGTCGCCCGACCGTCACGCAGGTTTTCGCAGACCCTCTGCCAGAGTTCGTCGCGGACGCGCGCACTAACGCGTCCGACATAGACGCCGGCGTTGATCTCGACGAGCCATTTGCTGAGGTCGCCGCGCAGCTTGGGCGGGCAATTGCTAAGAGAGAGGACAATCATGTTTCCCACTCTCTTCCGTAGGAAACGGCATTCTTCACCGTTCTGCCTTCGCCTTCCCAGAGCCGTACGACATCCGCTTCGAGCGGTTCCTCTTCCCCCTCCTCGCGCAGCAAAACCTGAATATCCCGCACCATGCGCTCCAGGATGCGCTTCTGTACCATCTCCTCCCGCATGCGCCGCCGAATGAGCGCACCAATGTCCTCCGCCGCCTCCGCCGCGACCTCAAAGGCAACTGGAATCGTCGTCTCCGCTTTATACAAATCGGCGATGTCATATACGAAGGAGCAGTCGTGCCCCACATGCACAAAGCCCAGCCCCGGAGAACACCCGAGCGCCGCAATCACGGCATGCGCCAGACCATACAGGCAGGCATGCCCGGCGGAGAGCGCCTGATTCACCGCGTCTCCAGCAGAGAAGTCCTCTGGGTCATACTGCCGGCCGTTCCAGGGGATGCCCCACCGCTGCGATTCCCGCCGGTATATCCCCCGGACGCGCGCACCCTCTCTCCCGCGGAGCTGCTGCATCGTGAGGCGCGAAACATCCTCTTCCGGAAAGCGCATTTGGTACATCTTCTTGGCGACTTGCAGATGTGCGCGCGCATTGCTCACCAGCTTTGCCTGCCGCATCAACAGCCCGGCGCGATGCGTCAGCGGCCGTCCACTGGCGTAGTAGCGGACGCCCTGTTCACCGACCCAGACGGCCGTCACTCCGCTGTCTCCAATCAGCTCCATCCCGCGGTGCGTGATGCGCGTCCCTGGCCCAAGCAGCAGTACACTGATCGAGGCCGCCGGCACATGCACCGTGCCGCGCTCTTCTGTGACGGTGATTGCGCTGTCCAGTCGGCTAATCGTGCACCGCTCCAGGTACAGGAAGGTCATGCGGTCGCGAATCAGCGGAAGCGCCTGCAAATCCGGCCGCTGCATGCCGGAAATCCCTGCCCTGCTCATACCCCCCGGCTGCGCATGACGGTAAGCAACCCCATACCATAGGCTTTCCCCCGGCCGATCCCATTGGTCAGCGCCTCGCGGAACGCCTGCACATCCGTGACAGTCAGTAGCCCTTCATAGGTCACGCCCAGCAGCCGCACCCGGCTGCCTGCCTTTTTCGTGAAGGTATACCAGCGCATTTGTGTGCTGTACGCCGTATCCTCCGCCACCGAAAAGCCATGCGCCGCGCCCTGTTCCTGCAGCCAGCGCATCTGATGCTCCGGCGAGGTGTGCGCATGCACGCTCCCGCGCCCCTCGGCGCGGCTCTTGCTATAGGTCGGGTTTGCCCGCAGGCGGAATTGCCAACGGCTCCCCTGCTCGATCCGTTCCAGCAGCGGCGCATAGTCGCACATTTCCGGTACTTCCCCGGTACCAAACTGCCGGACGATCCCGGTGCAGTCCGGCGCATTTTCGCTCAATAGCAGCAGATACCGCTCCCCCTGCAGCGTGTCGACCCGCCAAAGCCTGCGCCCGGTGCGCAAAGCAAACGCCTGCTCGACCGCACCGTGAAACATCGATGGATTGTATAGCGCCAGCATGGTCGGCCTTTTGGCCGTATCCAGTGCAATTCTCGATAAAATCATCCGCTCACCTCAATTCCTGCATGGGGTCGTGTTCCTCTTCCCCTGTCCAGGCCAACCACGCCTCCCGCGCCGCACGGTAGGCATATTGCCGCTTTTCCGGGCTGTAGGACACCGGCACATCGGCGAGATAGGCGCTTCCCATCGAATCCTCCAGCAGCAGGCGCGCCTGTCCCGGCGTTTTATTCCATCCCCAGTCCCGCACAGCAAGGTACGGCTCCTGCCGAAGCGCCTGTTCCAGGTCCATCTCCCTCAGTCCGAGGCAGACACGGCCCTCCGGTGGACAGGACCGCCTCCCGAGAAACAGCGGAAAGGCCGGATGCGACACGGCTTCCTCGAGCTGCCGCATCCACGCTTCATCCTCTCCATAAAAGCCGACCAAAAACACCGCATCGCACAGGTAGTAGCGTTCGGTCACAAAGACCGCCTGCTTTCCTCCCTGCTGATGCACCATATGAAAGTCCCGCAGCAGCCTTCCCTCTCGGTCGACGCGCACCCCAAAGCGCAGTGCCGTTAGTTTCCCAAGCGGTGCGTCGCGCCGCAGGCCCAGGGCCGCCGCCAACAGACCCGTCGCGCCACTCTTGGTTGGTTCGCGGTTTGTCTTGCGAATCTCAAAGCGGGAATCCACACCCCACGCCTGCATCGGCCCGGCAAAGCGCAGCAGCAGGGTACTCATGCCTCTGCCCCCCACTGCGCGGCCAGCGCCTGGACCGCGTCCAGCACCTGCCGCATGGGCATCGGATCCGCCAGCTCCGCCATGCCGCTGCCGATCGCAAAGGCCGCCTCCGGCTCGCCCAGATAGTCCCGATACAGCGCCTTTGCATGCCTGACAAGCGCCTTCATGGAGGGCTGCACATAGCCGTCCATGCCCGCTGTGACCGGCTTTTCAAACGCCCCTGCGAGGTTGAGCGGCTGATCGCGGCGGATCGCCACATAGACCGCATCGGGCAGCGTGTTGTTGGCATAGGAATTGCGCTTGCCCGTGGGCATGCTGCACAAAAATGCCTGCAGGAATACGCGCACCGCCTCCGGCGTGCGGCCGTCCAGATGCGCCGCGAGCTCGCCGATATTGACCGTCGCATAGCGATACAGCGTCGAAGAGTTGTATTCCGCCGTGTCCATATGCGCTGCACCCATGCTACCCTCCGGCGCGCAGTCGTCCAATGCGGTGAAAAAGTCGAACTCGTTCTGCACCGCATGCGTCGAAATCGCATGCGCCACCTGCGCCGCCGCGTCGTAATTCAAGCTCGGATCCTCCGCGGCCATGCGCCCAAACAGCGCGATATCCACCGCCGGATTCTCCCGCATGGCCTTTTGGCACTCCTTTTTATCCAGCTTGCCGCCCTCCGCGCCGAGGACGACCTCCGCCAGCGCCGCGAGCTGTCCCGGGCTGACAAAAAACAGCGCGTCTCTCTTATCTCCCTCCTTCACAGAGACGCCCGCCGCCGCAAGGCCGTCCTTGGCCAGCTTTTCGGCGTCTGCCTCCGGCGCGCGCGCCCGGATTTCCTCCACGAGGAGGGCGTGCAGCAGCTTTGTGCGCTTGCCCACCTCTTCCGCCGGAAGCTCTTGGCGGAAATAGTCGCGCATTGCCTTTTTCCACGCCTGCGAAGAGACGCGCGCCCGGGTCACCCCGCCATAGAAAGCCGTCTTGGGGCTGCCGGTGTCGTCGCGGTTGACGCAGCTCGGCGGGACCGTCTGCAGCACATGAATGTCCATATAGAGAGAATTACGCATAAGTTTGTTCCATCCTTTCTTCTTTCGTCTGTCTAATTTGCCGGTAAAAATCCTGTCCCCATGCGAGGCGCACACGCGCCGCACCGTCCGGAAACTGGAAGTTATATAGATCCGCCGCCAATTGCGCATAGTCGAGCGGAATCTTGCCCCCGCGCAGCAGCCGCACAAGCCCGCGCAAGTGCTGCGCCGCCTCGGCGATGCCGTTTGCCGTCGCCGCCATCTGCAGCCGCCGGGCGATGCGTTCCTCTTCCTCCTCGACTGTTACAAGCTGCCTGGCCGCAGCCCCGAGCCGCCTGCCCGGCCGATGCATACAGCCCTCCGGCCCGGTTGCCTCGCTGCCCTGCTGATGCAGCGCATACAGCGTGAGCGCCGTATAGACCGCCCATTCCTCCCGCGTCGGCTCGCCGGAGACACTCAAGAATTCCTCCGGCAAGTCGCCGAACAGGATCCCCCAAAGCTCCGGCAGGTCGCCTGGCTTCTTGCCGACGCCGCGCCGCAGCATAGCCAGCTGTGCGCGCACATAGCTCCTGTCGGAAGCATTCTGATACCTCTCCAACCGGCGATCCATGTACGCCTTTAGTTCTCTGCTTCGATTTGCCATCTCTGTCCTCCCTTCATCCAAGCAGCTGCTTTATCTGATACTGAAACTGATTATACGCTTCCGGCAGGCTATAGCGCCGGCCGTCCTGTTCCCGCCCGAGGAAGGCGGTGGGGAGCGCCTCGCCAATCAGTTCCTCCCCCAGCGCCAGCGCGATGCGCCGTTCTGCCTCTCGCCACTCCTCCCGCCAGACGGCCTTTCCTTCATAGTCCGCCTGTGGGTCGATCTTTTCCAGGAAACGCCGGAACGGAATGTCGATCCGGTAATAGAACTGCATCTTTGCAAAGTCGGCGAGCGCGCCGTTTGCATGACCGTTTGCGCTATCCAGATTCCTCCCCAGTTGTGCGACGATCCCTGCGGCCCGATCCGCCAACGCGACCTCCTCCTGTACCCGGCGGTTCCATTCCCGTCCGATTTCTGCCAGCAGCGCCGTGTGGAACTGAATCGAGTCGCTGAAAATATCTTTTATAAAGAAGTCTTTGTCGCCGTATTTCACCCCTGCAATGCGCAGACGCACAAGCAGGTTTCGCTGCAGCATCCCGTTGTATTCCAAAAGTTCCCGCCAGCGCACAACGCCCGGCTTTCCCTTCGGCGCCTCCGCCGATGCGATGGACGCGAATTCCCGCCAAATCTGTTTCTGCGGATCGTGTCGGCGGGGCTGCCAATAGTCGGCCGCCTTGCCCTTTGCGTCGATATGCGCCCAGACCGTCATCTGCTCGGAAAAGGCGTTCTTCCTGTCAAAGAAATCCCCGCCCAGCAGGGTGACACCCGTCACCCCGCGCGCATCGCGCTGGAGCAGTAGTCGCCGGGATTGCAGCGTCAAAAGCTGCATTTGGCTTTGCGGCAAGGCAATCTCCCGGCGCTCCTGTTCCGGCGGTGCGTCCAGTTCCCAAACGGGGCAGTTTTCGTCCCAGAGTTCTTCATTGTCATCCACCATCACAAAGTTCAGCATCAGCGTCTCAAATAGATTATCGCCTTCCGCCCAGACGAGCCCCAATTTCCCGAGCCAGCCCGCCCCCGGAGAGGGCAACCCTTTCTGCTTTGGCTTCGCTGAAGTGTCATCATAGCCGTTTAGGTGCAGCAGCCATCGGGCCGCCTCCGCATAGGTGAGGACCTCCTTAGCTTCCCCCGCTCTTCCCGCAAAAAGCCGGTACTTATTCCCACTTTCCGCGATTACGCCGTTCAGCTTTGCCGCCTTAAAATAGGTGCCGACCTCCGCCGCCTTCACCTGCCAAAACGGCCGCTCCGGGTGAAACAGGTAAAACCGCTCCCGATAGGCCTCCAGATAGGCGCGGATGGGCTGTTCCGGGAAGTGCCCGCCCTCCCAAAGCGTCTGCCAACGCCGCAAAGCATCGTCCGCATCCGCAAGCGGCTCGGCACCGCCCGCCTCCCTCGTGCGGGCAAACACAGCGTACAGCACCGCCAAAAGCATGCGGAGCATTGCCGCATCCTGCGTAGGCAATTCCCCCGCCAGCGCACGAAAGGTATGCGCCCGCACAAGCGCGTCCACGAGAGAGACCTCCTCCACCGTGCAATCCTGCCGCAGCACCCGGATCCACGGTTCCTCCAGCAAACAAAATTCCTTTTCCTTCATCGTTCCTCCTTTTGGTATTGCAGACCGTCTTCCCCGTCATAGCGGAGGCGCTGCCCCAAGAGCGACGCCTCCCCCGCCGGATCAAGCAGCAAAAACAGTTCCTGCCCCACCCGGGGCGAGCGTGCCCATTCGCGAAGCACCCCCTGTCGGACGGCCTCCAGCTGCTTGATCGTTTCTTCCATTCGATAAGGCAGACTGAAGAAATAGGGAAGGCGCAGGCTTTGCCGCAGGATGACCTCCGCCTCTTCCCGCGAAGGCGGGGTATCCGGCGCGATGCAGAGCGCCTCTCCCGTCAGGGTGTGCAGCATGCCATCCTCTCCGTATTGAAGCAGCAGCACCTCGATCGACGCCGCCCCGTCGCGGACGCTGGCCTCCGCCTGCGCCTCACTTCCCGCCGAAAAATCCCGATCCAACAGGCCGTGAATATAGCGCTTTCTGCTCCCCGACTCACGCGGCGCGTTGGGCAGGCACATGTTCCGCGCCATAGACCCTCGCCGTTCCAGGTCTGCCTCATACGCTGCCCGCAGGGCGTCCAGCCCCAGACGACCGTCATTTCCCGCGGCGTATACCTCCTGCACTAGGCGCGAGATGTCCCCGGGCAGGTCGATCTTCTCCGGCAATAAGCACCGAGTCTTTCGCAGCAGATATTCACCGTAGATGGCCTGTGCGCCGCCTTCCAGCTCCTCTCCCTCTGCCCCCAGCACAAGACAGGCCGCCCGTTTAACGCCCGCCGGGCGCTCGCGCCCCGGGTGCCGGTGCAATCGTCCCAGGCGCTGCAAAAGCAAGTCCATCGGGCACAGATCGGTAACCAGCACATCAAAGTCGATGTCCAAAGACTGCTCCAGAACCTGCGTCCCCACGACCAGGCAGCCGTTTCGTTCAGCTGGGGTGGAATGCTTGCCGAGCTTTTGCTTCAGCCGCTCCTCCTTGCGGAGGCGGTCCGGCATTGCAAATTGCGCATGGTTCAAAATCACTTCCGCCCCCGGAAAGGCCCGGCGCAGATCGGCGGCGACCTGCTGCGCCCGCCGCACGGTATTGAGGATCACGCCCGCGCAGCCGCCTGCCCGCAGACGCTCCCGCAGGAAGGGGACAACCCCCGCATCCTCCCCGCGGAGGATCTCCACCTCGGTGGGTGGGGCGGAAAGCGCTACCGTCTCTGTATGCACAGCCGCCCCGTCCGTCCAGGTGAGCAATGGGTAGGCGCGTTCTTCCTCCAGCGCGGCGCCGTCCGCGGGCGCTTCGCACAGGTATGCCTGCACCAGTTCCCGCCGGCGCTTGCCCGGCAGCGTCGCGGAAAGCAGGATGACTGGCGTCTGGTATGCCC
>CAOKKG010000010.1 GCA_948468985.1 uncultured Eubacteriales bacterium
CTCTGCGCTGCTGACGATCGGGGTCCTCCGCGTCAATGGGTGGACGGATGCGCCGAACGCCATCGCAACCTGCGTGGCGACGCGAGCGATGGGCCCGAAGGCTGCCGTGGTGATGGCGGCGATCGGCAATTTTCTCGGTGTGTTTATTATGACAAAAATCAACAGCACCGTGGCGATGACGATCTATAACATGGTTGATTTCGGCGGAGACGCGCACGAGGCAATGATTGCGCTTTGCGCGGCGCTGTTCGCCATTGTGACCTGGGCGACAGCGGCCTGGGTGTTCGGCATCCCGACGAGCGAGAGCCATGCGCTCATCGCCGGCCTTTCTGGGGCGGCTATCGCGCTGCACAGCAGCCTTGGCGGGATCAATTGGAACGAGTGGCTGAAAGTTATCTATGGTCTGCTGCTCTCGGCAGTGCTGGGTTTCGGTCTGGGCTGGCTGGTGGCTAAGTTGACGCAGACAGTCTGCCGGCGGATGGATCGCCGCAAGACCAACCGCTTTTTCAAATCGGCGGAGATCCTGGGTGGTGCGGCTTCGGCCTTTATGCACGGCGCACAGGATGGTCAGAAGTTTATGAGTGTCTTTCTTTTAGGGATCTGCCTGGTCAAGGGTCAGGGCAATGTCAGCCAATTTGAGATTCCGACCTGGCTCATGCTTTTATGCTCGGTGGTCATGAGCCTCGGCACCTCGATGGGTGGGTATAAGATCATCAAGTCCGTCGGCATGGACATGGTCAAGCTGGAACTGTATCAAGGCTTTTCCGCGGACTTCGCTTCGGTCATCTGCATGCTCATCGCATCGCTCACAGGCATGCCGGTCAGCACGACGCACACCAAGACGACGGCTGTCATGGGTGTGGGCGCAGCCAAGCGCTTCAGCTCTGTCAACTGGGATGTCGTAAAGGAAATGGCCTGGGCGTGGATTCTAACCTTCCCGGGCTGCGGTCTCATCGGCTATCTGATGGCAAAGCTGTTCATGTTTATCTTCTAACAAAACGCAAAAGAGCAAGAAAGGAATTCTTGGAATATGGCTAAAAAATCTGGGTTTAACTATTTTGATTCGTTTATTTCCATGGCGAACCATGCATACGAAGCGGCGCAGTATCTGGACGGGATCGTAAAGAATTTTGATCCCAGCCCGACGGTGCTGCTGGAAAAGGTGCAGGGTATCCACGAGATTGAGCACCGTGCGGACGACGAGCGGCACGAGGTGATCACGCACTTGACGACAGAATTCATGACGCCGATCGAGCGTGAGGACATCATGGAGATGATCCAGAAGCTGGACAATGTGGTCGACCATATCGACGATGTCATGCGGACGGTGTATATGTTTAACATTACGGAGCTTTCTCCGGCGATCGTTTCCTTTGCGGAATTGATTGTACGCTGCACCGAGGCGATGAAGGCGACGATGGAGAAGTTTGAAAACTTCCGCAAGTCCCGCACGATCAAGGAATACATCGTTAAGGTCAACGAAATCGAGGACGAAGGTGACCTCCTGCATCTGGACACGATTTACAAGCTGTTTGGCTCCGAGCTCTCTTCGATCAATGTGATCCGCCAGAATAAGCTACTGGACGATATGGAAAACTGCCTGGACGCCTGCGAAGAGGTCGTCGACACAGTGGAACGCATCATGATGAAGAATTCCTGATTCAAGCTGGGATACAAAAAAACCGGGCAGCTGCCCGGTTTTTTTTGCCTATTTCATGCGACCCTTTTTATTTGCGAGAGGGTAAGCGCTTTTTCAGGAAGCGCTTGGCGGTCCCCAAAAGCGCATGTAGGTCGGGATCGCGCCAATAGGCGGCGAGGTTTATGAGGTTGGGCATGGCAAGGCACACGCAGGCCTTGAGCGCCAACGCGCCGAAGCCATACATTGGAAGCAGCGAGCAGAGCCCATAGGTTGCCGCCAGCTGCACCGCCAGCACCAATATATTCTTGGCAAACAGTTGATAATAGAATCCGGGCTTGCAGGCAAAGGCATATTTGCAGGTGACATAGACTTCGATGGTGTAGCAGATGCACAGCGTGGTCAGGATTGTGCTGAGCATGATGCCCGCAAAGCCGATCCATTTGACGAACAGGATGGAGAGCGTCAAGTTTCCCGCCGCCTCGAACAGCGGCTTGTAGCGGTCCGGGCGGAAGATGCCACAGGTCTCCTTAACTGTGTTGAAGGAGACGCGCATGCCACGGACATAGAACTCCAGGCAGATGAGCAATACGAGCGGCATGGCGAAGAGGTATTCCTCGCCAAATGCAAATTCGATGAACGGATTGAACAAGCAGAGCAGGCAGGTTGTGCAGAAAGAGTTGATGAGGTGCAGCAGGAGGTTGAACTTTTTGAACAGGATAATCCGCCGGGCGGGCGTTTCGCTGGCGTTATAGATACCGATGCTCGCCTTCATCCCCTCCACCAGGCTGTTGGTCAGCTGCTGCAGGCTGTTCGTGATCATGGTGTAGTTGGAATACAACCCCGTCGTGGCCAGGTTGATGAAGGCGGAAATGATGAGGTTGTCCGTTTGATATACCGCGATCGTGCCGATCTTGTGGACGATAAGGGACTTGGTGTTGTCCTTGAGTCCCTGCTTGACCTCGGGCGAGGCCTTTGCCTTGCGGTACTTTCTGAGGTAGGGGTAATTGCGGTCGACGATCGTCGAGATGACGAGGTTTTCCAACACGCCGCATATGATCATGGCGCCAAGGTAGACATAGTAATTGCTCGTCAGCATGAGGCCGACGATCTGGCTCATGGCCAGTAGCAGCTTGAACACCGTCGTAACGACCGAGATCTTGAAGTTCTTCTGATCGGCGAAAAGCAGTGAGCGCTTATAGGCAAACAGGTAGGAAAGCGCCGAATTGAGCACGAACAGGAGGTAGATCAGGTGGATATTCGGGATATCTTCGGGAAGGTCCTTGATGATATAGCGGATGAATGGCAGCAAGATGAGCCCCAAGATCGTGACGATCGCAAACATGATGTGGTAGATCTTGGCATAGAGGTTCATGAGCGCGGCGACCTGCTCCTCCTCCTTTGCGGCGAGCGGCTTATATAGCGCATAGATGGCAGCGGTGCCGAAGCCGAGTTCGGTAAGTGAGAGGATGGAGATCACATTGGAAAACAGACCGTTCAGCCCCAGATATTCCTCGCTCAGGTATTTGAGGAAGATGGAACGGGTGAAAAAACTGATGAGGATGATGACGATCTGCGAAGCAATGCCAAAGGCGGAATTGCGGATGCTGTTTTGCGTTTTGTCCTTGGTATTCATAAAACCCCCGGTTACTTTCTGCGGAACCGCAGGAAGGTGAAAAGTGCGCTCAGGCGGTTCATGGTGAGCAGGTACAGCCCCTTGGGGCCGGTCGTATAGAAGTATCGGTTACAGGCCGGCCGGGAAAAGTGCCGCCGCACAAAGCACCGGGCTTCCTGATAGGCTTCCCAGAAGATCTTGGCGTCGCCCGACCGCGCTGCCCCCTTCAAAAAGGTGGCGTATAAATATCGCATGCAGCAGTATTGCAGTTCCTTTTCGTAGGCGGAAAAATTCGATGCCTCCCGGTAGGCGGCGAGGATGCTATCCCAGTTTTTCAGGTAGTCGAACATTCGGCGGTCAAAGGTCGATGTGATGGCCCCGGCGCGCTGCACATATTGGTAAAACGGCTGCGCGACGACGCCGATCGACCGGATGACGGGGTAGAGGCGGTAGAGGAATTCGACATCCTCGAACCATACGCCTTTTTGGAAACGGATGCCATCCTCGAACATTCGGCGGTGGAACACCTTGTTCCATGCAGCCGGATAAATCGCAAGCATGCTGCGGCGGACCTCCTCCGGCGAGAAGAGGTCGTTCGGCACATGAGAGGAGGCACGCATGGTACGGCCGTCCGGGTATACATATTGCAGGTCGCAGACGACCATGTCGAAGTTGTGGGAAGCCGCCTTGTCAAGCATCGCCCGGTACATGCCCGGCGCGAGGTAGTCGTCGCTGTCCACAAAGGCGATGTATTCGCCCTCTGCCCGGGCGAGGCCGAAGTTGCGCGCGTCGCTGAGGCCGCCGTTGGGTTTTCTAAAAATGCGAACCTGCGCGGGGTATCTTTGCGCGTAGTCCTCCATGATGGCATAGCATTGGTCGGGGCTGCCGTCGTCGACGACCAGTATTTCCATGCCCGGGACATCCTGCGCGAGGATGCTGTCCAAGCATTTGGCCAGATACGGTTCCACCCGATAGACGGGAACAATGACGCTGAGCTTTTTCATGGGCGAGCCTTCCTTTCGATCAATTTTTGCCGCGGCATTTGGCGAGCAGGGACGCGAGGCGAAAATGCCCGCGGCGGAGCAGGCGGCAGTAGAAGCGGAACAGGAAGGGACGCTCTTTGTAATAGCCGTTCTGTTCCCAATGCGGATAGAGCGCCGCAAGCGCCGCGAGACAGGTGCGGATTTCCTCGTACTTTTGGAAGGCGAGGAAACGGAAGGAGGCATAGTAGCAAAGCTGGAAAGTCAGCAGGTATTCCAGTTCGGCTTCAAAGCCCTTGCCGTGCAGCAGAGAGTATACATTTTGGCAGGCCGGGATGATCTCCATGCACCGCGGGGAATACTTGCCGCGCGACATGATGGAGCCCTCTCGCTGCCGGTATTGGTGGAGGGGAAAGGGATAGAGGAAGATGCGGTCGGTCAGCGTGGAAAACGCCGGGATGATCGCGAGATCCTCGTACCACAGTCCGACGGGGAATTGCCACCCCGATTCGCGCCACAGCGAGGTGCGGAAAATGCGGTTGTTGGCGGAACAATGCGACAGAATTGAGGTTCGGACATTGAATTCCCCCAAAAAGGGCGGAAGGGTCGGCCGGTGTTCCTGCCGCCCATCGGGATAGCGCCAGACGCTTTCAAAGACGCCGATGTCGGCGTTGTCCTTCTGCATCGCAGAAAGCACGGCAGAATAGCCATTTTCCGAAATGAAGTCATCGCTGTCCAAAAAGGCGACGAATTCCTTGGTACAATAGGTAAGTCCCGTGTTGCGCGCGGCGCTGAGCCCCTGATTTTCCTGCCAGACGGCGCGGAAGATCCTTGGATAGGCGGCCACATAGCGGTCGATGATCCGCTGGCTCCCGTCGGTGGAGCCATCATTGACGAGGATGACCTCATAGTCGTCGATCTCCTGATGCAGGAGCGAATCGAGGCATTCCTCCAAATAGGGTTCGACATTGTATATCGGGACGATGACGCATAGGCTTGTCATAGGGATGCTCCTTGCTTGGAAAGTTCTGAAAAGAGGGAAAACCACTGCGCCGCGATGGCGGGCAGGGCGAATCCGGCGGCGTATTGCTTGGCGCCGGCGCCAAGTTCCTCCCGGAGGTCCGGGCGGTCGAGCAGGCAGGTAAGCTCCGCCGCATAGGCTTCCTTCGCCCCGGCGGGGAGGAGGAGGCCCGTCCTGCCGTTCAAAACGACCTCCGGCGCGGTCTCGCCGAAGTCCATGGCGATGGTGGGAACGCCGCATTCCGCAGCTTCTAATACCACCAACGGCATCCCTTCGAAACGGGAAGTCATCAAAAACAGACTGTGCCGCAAAAAGACTTCGCGCGGTGTGGAGGTGTTCCCCAGATAGTGGACGCGGGAATCGACGGCAATCTGTGCCTCCGAGGCGGCGTCCAATTCTCCCACGCCATAGATGTCCAATTCCCACGGCGTGGCGGCGCGATCGGCGGCCTCACGGAATAGGGAAATGGCGGTGTTGAGCTGCTTTTCCGGCGAAAAGCGCCCTAAAAACAGCGCGCGGTGTACTGAGAGATCGGCCGTTTGTTCGCTGGAAAAGGCGATCGGGTTATAGATGCAGCAGCTGTTTTCGAGCCCGAAGCGCTTGGCCGCTTCACAGGAGGCGTGGCTAAGCCAGACGAATTTGCCGATCTTGTTTTGATAGCGGCGGAAGGTCGCCTGATAGCTCTTGAGTTCCAAAACTTGTCCGAAGCTCGTGTGGAAATGGTTAATCGTGCGGGGGAGCAGCCGCGGTGGGATGCAGTCCAGCAATTCATAGTGCGAATTGATGACGATGTCCGGGTCGATCGCTGAAAGGTGCGCGCGGCAGGCACGGTAGTCGCGCCGCAGAGCGCGGTCATAGCGTAGCCGCCGGCCAATGTGCCGCAGGGCGGCCGCCGGTTTTTTGGCGCGCAGCAGCGCCGCGGCTTCGGCATAGCGCGGGCAGTCCCAATCGTCGCGGTCATTCACGAGCTCCGTATGTGCCGCGGCAGGATAGGCCACCCGGGATCGCACGGGCGCATGCCGGAGGCTTAGGAAGAACACCTCGGCCCCGGCGGATAGGAACGCCTCGGCCAGCGTCCGGTTGACAGTGACAATCCCGCCCTGCGCGTCGACAGTGTTTTGCAAAAAGACGATCTTCATTGTACGGACGCCTCCGTTTCGACGGTGGACGGCCGCTTTTTCAAATTGGACAGCAGCTTGCCGCAATAGGTTCCTAAAAAGAACATGTTCAGCAGGATGCCGAACACATGCCCGGATAGGTATGCGATGCCCAGCATGCACCCGATAGCCATGAGCAGCGCACAGTTTTCCAAGTTCAAGAACTCCCTTGCGCGGGTGAGCATACGCACCCCGCCGTAGAGGAATGCGAAAAAGAACGGCCCCATGAGCAGCAACACGCCCAGAATGCCAAAAACATAGTATTGGTAGGCATAGTCGCGCTCGGTATAGGGGGCGTTGGTCGTGTAGCCAAAGCCCAACCATTTGTCTGCACTGCGGGCATTGCGCTCCTGGATGCGCGAGAGCATGTGCAGCTTGAACGCGCGGTTGTCGATGTTGAGCGTGCGGTCGCGCGCGAGGATGTCCCGCCAGAAGGTTTCATCGTTTTCCGCCGGGTAGATCTCTAAAAACCAGGGGTTGATGTAGTAATTATAGGCGTATTCGTCCAGATATTCGGCCAGCGTGAGCGAGCCGGGCAGGTCCGCCGCGTCCGGCAATTCGTTGGGTTCCGGGCGATCGATGACCTCGTCCTGCTGATTCAGGCGCTTGCTGAGCTGCCCCGGCGAGACATAGCCGAGCGCCGCGCCGCACAGTACGATGACGAGCAGGAGCGGAAGCACATTCCATTTTGGGAGGCGTTCCAGGCGCAGGATATGCAGCACAAGCGCGCACAACCCCATGAGCAGGATGACGATGAGGCATCCCCAGGAGGCAGTGCGCGTCCCGAGCAGGATCATGGAGAGCACCTGCAGGCAGAGCAGCAGGGAATTCTTCCAGGAGGGCGTGCGGATCACATCCTTGACGATGAACGGGCAGAGCGAGAAGAGCAGCGCGCTCACCTGATTGGCGGATTGGAACCAGCCCTTGGAGGTATAGAGCGCAAGCTCCGCCTCGGTCATGGACAGGGAAAGCGACGGCCAGGAGAAGATGCTGCCCCGGATCTGCTGATTTTCCCCGCTGTAGGCGACGAGCGAGATGCCGAGCAGGTTGGTTGCGACCATGACGCCCGAGATGGTGAACACGACGATGCGGATGGCGCGGGCAAATAGGGCGTCCTCTATGCCGCATTGCCAGACCAGAAACAGCAACAGCACGGGGCAAAGATAGGTGCGGAAGATGTAGTACGCCTCGCTCAGGCTGCTGACCGCCGATTCCGGCAGGATGGAGGCGTCGAATTGCCGCATGTTGAGGCAGTGCAGCACCAAGTATACCCCCGCGAGCACGAAATATCCGGCATAAGGGAACAGGTTCTTAAGCCGCCCATGATGCAGGCATTGCAGCAGCGCCGTGAGGAAGAGGACGAACAAAAACGCCAGATTGGCAAGCTCCTCGACGGCGAACGGCCCAATGGAGAGCATGTCTCCGAAAAAAGTGCGGTAGATGTCGATCAGAGGTTGTACGGTCAAAAACAGAAGGAATAAAAAGTCGATGCGCAGGGCGCAGGGACGGTGTTGTTTCGTCATGGTTTTCTCCTTATCCGATGTTTGACGGCCTGCGCTAGGCGGATGAGCCGGTATTTTTTGCGATAGAACAGCCAGGCGAGCAGGCGTTCATGCCGGGATGCGCGCTCGCGCACATAGGGGTTGCACCGCCAATGCGGATAGCGTTGGCGCATCCAATCGGCGATGGCGTCGATCTCTGCATCGTGCCGCGCGCCATAGTAGCGCAGGGAAGTTTCGTAGAGGTAGTGCATGAAACACAGATATTCGGTCTCCGCCGGGAAGCGAGGTGCCAGCGCCGTTTGCAGGATCGAGATCGCGGCGTCCATGTCGTGCCACTTTGCGCGGTACCCGTCGTTGCGCATGGTGGAATTGGCGGACTGCACATAGTGATAGGCCAGCTGCTTTTCATAATAGAGGCGGTCGGTATAGAGCGCCATTTGCGGGATAAGCGCAAGGTCCTCGTACCAGATCCCTTCCGGGAAGCGGAAGGCGTGCGCGCGGTAAAACGCGGTGCGGAAGATCTTGTTCCAGGCGGCTGGGAAGGAAAGCACATATTCCGCGGGTGTAATCTTTCGGGAAGCGGGGATCTCCGGGATCGCCGCATAGGGCGCGGTGTGCGTCCCATAGTCCGCACAGGCGTCGAACAGCAGGACATCCGCCTGCGCCCGGTCCATGGCGCGGACGAGCGATGCATAGCAATCCGCCTCGACAAAGTCGTCGCTGTCCACAAAGCTCAGGTATTCGCCCCGGGCCTGCGCGGCGCCCAGGTTGCGCGCGCTTGCCTGCCCGCCGTTCGGCTTTTGAAACAGACGGATCTTTTCCGGAAAGCGCGCCGCATAGTCCGCTAGAATCGCATAGGAGCCGTCCGGGCTGCCGTCGTCCACGAACAAAAGCTCATAATCGGAAAGCGACTGCGCAAGCAGGCTGTCGATGCAGCGGGGCAGATAGGCTTCAGCGTTGTATACGGGCACGACAATGCTTAATTTCATCCGTTCTCCTCGGGAATACATGCTTGTATTCTTTTCTAAAAATTTTTTTCTTATGCCCGGCGGGCGAACCGCCGCGACGGCGTGTCCCGGCGAATTTTTTGGCAGCTCCCGCAAAACGGCGGCGGACAGGCTGTTTTTCTTCAAGATGCCGGGTAAACATGGCCAGTTTGTGATAGAATTGGAAACAAATCGTAAACTTACGCGAAGTTTCGGATTTTCTGTATAAAACTGAAGAAAAACTTCGCCTTATTATAGCACATATTTTTGGAAAATCAATCGCGGGAAACGCCGTCTCCATCCGCAAAATTGACGCATGGGGGGAAGCATGCTACAATAAGAAAAAATGGAAAGGAACAGATTGGCGCGCACGGAGAGGTGCGCCCGAACCGAATATATATGAATCAAGAAAATCCCTTTCTCAGCCTGATCCTCCCCGCGTATAACGCAGAGGCGTATCTGACGGAGACATTGGACAGCATTTTCTCGCAGGAGACGCCATTTCGCGTAGAAGTGATCGTGGTCAACGACGGGTCGACGGACGGTACCTTGGCGCTCCTGCAGGACTATAAGAACCGATACAACAACCTCACCGTCATCACGACAGAAAACGGCGGTCCTTCAAACGCGCGCAATGTGGGCATCCAGGCGGCCACGGGGGAATACCTGATGTTTGTGGACAGCGACGATTCGCTGCAAAGCGGCGCGCTCGCCCGCCTGGGCGAGATGGTGCGGCAGTCCGCGGCCGATTTGCTGATCTTCGGGTTTCAGATCTGCAACCTGCAATTGCAGCGCAATTTTTTCTATCAATATCCGACGGCGTTTCTGCATTCGCCGGGCGAGATTGGTGAAAAGTTGGTGGATCTCTATCAGAAAAACATGCTGAACCAGATCTGGAACAAGGTCTACCGGCGGCGTATGCTGCTGGAAGCAGGCGTGTCCTTTTTGCCGTTCCATTATGGGGAGGATCGCCTGTTCGTGTTTGAGGTGCTGCGGCACACGCGGAATTTGCAGATTACCGAGGAGATCTTCTATAACTATTATATGCGCGACAATGATAGCCTAGTGAGCAAATACTGTGCAGACAAGTTTCAGGTCTGCTGCCTGATCGATGAACGCGTGACGGCGCTCACCGAGGAACTTGGTCATCCGGGCGAGGCGGAAAAGCGTATTTTGAACTATATGTATGTGAAGAGCGTGATCTCCTGCGCGACCAACTTGTTTGGGCGGACCTGTCCGCTTTTGCATGCCCAAAAGCGCAAGGCGCTGGCCGCGATGCTGGAACATCCCCGCGTGCGGGAAGCGCTCCGAGCGCTGCCGCCGCAGACGAACACGAAATTCCGCCTGCTCGCGCGGGTGCTTTCGTGGCGCAATGTCACGGTGGCCTATTTTGTCATGTGGGTGTCCACTAAGGTCATGCGGATGGCGCCGGCGGTGTTTATCAAGGCGAAGCATGCCGAGAATTTGGCGGAACAGAAGGAATAAAAAAGGTGCGGAAAATCTCCGCACCTTTTTTATTACATCCTGCTGCGCCGGGGCAGCGGGGATTCATAGGCGTCCATAAAGTCGTTCAGCAGGTTGAGTGCCTCGCCAAAGCGCTGATAGTGGACAATCTCCCGCTCGCGCAAAAATTGCAGCGGCCCCAGAATCTGTGGGTCGTCGCAGAATCGCATTGCGCCCTCATACCCGGCGCGCGCCTTCTGCTCTGCTGCCATGTCATTGGTGATGTCGGCGATGGGGTCGCCTGTCGTGCCGACATAGGCGCCCGTCCAGGGGACTCCGTTTTGGTCCTGTGGGAAGGGGCAGCAGTTGTGGCTGGCCATCCATCCTTCCATCCCGGCGGCGCGCAGCTCCTCCACCGAAGCGCCGGCGAGCAGCTTTTTCATCATAACGCTCAGCATCTCCACATGGCTTAATTCCTCGGTGCCGATGTCCGACAGAATCGCGACGACCTGCGGGCAGGGCATGCAGTAACGCTGGTTGAGGTAGGTGAGGCTCGCGGTCAATTCCCCGTTTGGCCCGCCAAGCAGCATGGCGAGCATTTTGGCCATGCGCGGGTTGGGGTGAATGTCGCCCAGCGGATAGATCAGCTTCTTTTCATAGATCCACATCGATTATTCCTCCTTGCCATAGTGACCAGAGTGCCAGGGCCAATCCGCGCGCACCCATTTCCACTCGTCCGGGCTCACAGAGCCGCCGAAGTTGGAAAGCGGACCGTAGTTTTTGACATACAGATCCTTGAGAGCCGCGAGCTGTTCGGCATAGCAGTTATAGTCCGACAGTGCGCGGGCGTCGTCCGGATGCATATCCAAAAATAGGTTGATGTCGATGCAGATGAATTCGCATTCAGCGATCTGCTGCATCAGATGCCGCCGCTTGTCGGGTGTGTGCGCGGCCTGTTCGGCGCAGCCGCAGTTTTTTTCCTTCTCCATCATTCGCTTGCCTCCTTGCAGCAGGGGTTGAGGGTGAGGTAGGGCATCGCCAGGTCGTTAAAAAAGGTGCCCTGGCGCAGCGCGGCCGTCGGGGGCGCGCAGTTGGAATAGCTCTGCGGCAGGACATATGCCCGGGCATACATCCGGGCATTTGTGGCATCCGCAAAGAAGTTGATCCGGTCGCAGGATTGCTCTGCGGCCGCACAGGTCGGCGCCTTCGAAAAGGCACTGAAGGGATAGGTAGTTTCATTGGCACGCATAGGGATTCCTCCGTTTTCGTATAGATTTGCTACTGTCTACAATATGGCGAACGCCGGGTTTTGTGCCTTTTGGTGAAATGTAAAAATTTTTTGAGTATTCTGCGAATTTCCTGCGCCCAAGCGGGGCAGCATTGGAAACAGCGGAGAAAAATGCTATAATAAACAAAGTCTTTGGAAGGGAAACACCATGTTTGGGTATGTTTTGACGGACACGCCGTCGCTTCGAATCTGCGAATATCAGGTATATCACGCCTACTACTGCGGGCTTTGCCAGGCGCTTGGGCGATATGGGCAGGGCGCGCGGATGCTTTTGAGCTACGACTGCGCGTTTCTCTACCTCCTGCAAAGCGCGATGACGGTGCCCGTGGAAACGGCGCAGCCCCGGCGATGCCCGCGGCACCCATTGCAAAAGCGACCGATGCTGGAAACCGACGGGGCGGACTATGCGGCGGCAGTTAACCTGCTGCTCGGAGAGGCCAATCTGCGGGATAAACGGCAGGACGGGCAGGCGTGCTATGCAGGGGCGGTAATCGCTCTGCTGCGACCGGCGTGCCGCCGGGCGCGCGCGGCGTATCCCGGTCTTGGGGAGAGCATCGATCGCCATATGGCGGCGCTTTTCGAAGTGGAGGCGCGGCAGGAGGTGGAGATCGATCGAGCGGCACACCCGTTTGCACAGTTGCTTTCGGAGGTCTTTCGGGGCGCGTATGCGCCGGATGCGGAGATATTCGGTGCGCTCGGATACGCGCTTGGGCGGTTTATCTATCTGGCGGACGCCTGGGAGGACCGGGCGGCGGACGAAAAGCGCGGCAATTACAATGTGTTTGTGCAAAAATTCGCCGGCGACGAGGAGGCGGCGCGGGACAGCGCGGCGTTTAACCTGCATAGTGCAGTCAATGCGGCGGCGCAGGCCTATGCGCGCCTGACGCTGCAAAAGAACCGTGCATTGTTGGAAAATATCATCTATTGCGGCATCCCGCAGGAGGCAGAGCGCGTCCTGCGCGGGGAGCCGCGCAAGAAAGAGAGGGGCTATGGATCCCTATAAAGTGTTGGGCGTACAGCCGACGGATACGGACGAACAAATCAAGGCCGCGTATCGGGCCCTGGTCAAGCGGTATCACCCGGACCGCTATCCCGAAGCTGCGGAAAAGGAAGCAGCGGCGGAAAAACTCAAGCAGATCAACGCCGCCTATGCGGAAATCGAGCGCCTGCGCAGCGGTAAGGGCGGCGCGCAGGACGGTGGGTATGAAAACGCCGGCTACGGCAGTTTCGCGGGCGATCCCCGCTATGCCCCGGTGCGTACACGCATTTCTCTGGGCGACCTGCAGGGGGCGGAGGCGATGCTGGACGCGATGCCGGCGCAGGACGCCGAATGGCACTACCTGAAGGGTATCATCTACTACCGCAGGGGCTGGATGGACGGCGCGCGGCAGCACCTGGCGATGGCGTACAACATGCGGCCGGACAACGCGGAATATGCGAGAGCCTATCAGACGGTGAACGAGATGGGCGGGTTCCGCAATTTCTATCGCCAGTCGTCGGACGGCGACTTCGGGGCCTGCGACCTGTGCGCGGGCATGATGCTACTGGATCTTTGCTGCGGGCGGCGCTGCTGCTAAAGGGGATTATATGCGGGATCTATCCAAAAAGACATTTCAAATAAGCCTGGGCGCGATGCTCACCGTATTGTCGCTCCTGCTCCTATACTGCGCGGCGCTGCTGCCGGCGGGGCGGGTCACGCTGTATTTTCTAAGCTCGCTCATGCTGGCGCCGTTGCTCTATGAGCGGCAGCCGCGGGCGGCGTTTTTCGTCTATCTCGCGACAGGGGTGCTGAGCCTGCTCGTGCTGCCTGGGCTGCTGCGGAGCGTGCCGTACTTGCTGCTATTCGGGCACTACGGCATCGGGAAGTACCATTTCGAGGAGCGGCATAAGCCGAAGCGCGCCTATCTGTGTAAATGGATTTATTATAATTTTTGCATGGCGATTGTGTATGTCACCTGCTTTTCGGCGATGGCGGGGGAAGGATTGCAAAAGCTGGCGCTGCCCTGGCTCATTCTGGGCGCGCAGGCGGCGTTTGTCGCGTTCGACTTTGCCTATTCGCAGGCGATCCGCTTCTATGGGCGGCACCTGCGGCGCATCCTGCTCGGGAACTAGGGAGGGACGGCATGCTGAATTCGCTGTATCGAGTGCTGTCCGTCGGGCTGAAATACTGGTTTTTGTTGCTGGCGGCGGTGCTGGCGGGGATTCTGGTGGTCGCCTCGCGGCGGGAATACCGGGAACGCAAGGCGCTGCTCGGGCGGATCGGGCAATATGTGGGGTATCTGGAGATTCTGCGCGGCCTACCGCAGGCGCAGGGCGTGCGCATCGGCATCGCGCGGGAAAACACGGTGGGCAGCGGCAAGGGCGCGGACATCATCCTGCGGCACCCGTCGGTACAGCGGGCGCACGCGCTATTATATATGCAGAATGGTGAGCTCGTCCTGTCGCCGCTCAGCCGGGGTGTGACGAAGATCAATGGCCGACATGCCAATAACGCCTATACGGTGCACACGGGAGATCATATCGCCTTTGGCGAGGTCGAGGTGCGGGTGTTTGTGCGGCCGGAATTGGAAGGAGGGGAGGCATGAGCCGGTATCAAAAAAGCACGCGGGCGATTTTACTGCTGGAACAGCTCTTTTTGCTCTCGGCGTTTTCGCTGCTGTCCATCCGCACGGGGGAAGTCGACTTCTTGGCGATCGGCCTCGGGGCAGGGCTATGCGCGTTCAACCTGCTGCAATATGGCATCCTGCGCGTGGCTTTTCGGCACATGGATCGCTTTGTGTTGCTGGCGGCGCAATTTTTGTGGGATGTCGGGCTGGTCGTATTGTATCGGATCCGCCCAAGCTATGCCCTAAAGCAGGCCGCTATTTTGGCGGGAAGCACGCTCGCCATGGTGGCCGCGATGCTCGTCATCCGCAAAAGCCGGAATTTCGGCAAGTGGAACTGGGCGTTTATGGGGCTCGCGGTAGCGCTCCTCGGGAGCACGCTGGTGCTCTCGCGCACAATCGGCGGTGCGAAGAACTGGATCCGCTTGGGGCCGATCTCGGTGCAGCCCAGCGAGTTCGCCAAGATTTTCTTCCTCATGAGCTCGGCCTACTTCCTCTCGACCCGGGACAAGCTATTTTCCTTCGTGCCGTATGTCGCGTTTGCCGGGGCGTGCGCCGTGCTGCTCGTGGCGGCAAAGGAGCTCGGCACGGGGCTACTGTTTTGCGGCACCTTCCTCATCCTCTTTTTTGCGGCGACGGGGCGCGTGTTCCTGACGCTTTTTGGGGTGGGGGTATTCGGCGCAGGCGCCTGCGCCAGCTACTATGTCTTTCCGCATGTGCGGACGCGGGTGGAGGTCTGGCTCGACCCCTGGGCCAGCTATAACGCGCAGGGGTATCAGATCGTGCAGGGGCTGATGGCGCTGGCGAGCGGAGGTCTGTTCGGTGTGGGGCTCGGCAACGGCATGCCCGAGGTGATCCCGGCGAGCCACACGGATTATATCTTCAGCGTGATCGGTGAGGAATTCGGCATTCTGTTTGCGGCAATCGTCAACGTGTTCTATCTAGTTTTTATTGTGCGTGGCATGTTGATTGCGCTGGACGCGCGCGAGACCTATGACGCGCTACTTGTTTTTGGATGCACCTGCATGCTGTCCTTGCAGGCGTTCATCATCATCGGCGGTGTCATCAAGCTCATCCCGCTCACTGGCATTACGCTGCCGTTCATCAGCTATGGTGGCAGCTCGCTGTTGTCCTCTATGTTACAGCTCGGTATCCTGGAAGGCGTGGCGATCAAAAACAGCCGGCGCGAGGAGGAGGAATTGCAGCTGATGGGGGAGGACATCCTATGAAGAACGAACGAAAGTTCCGGCGAAACATGCGCCTGTCTCTCGGGTTCTTTGTGTCGCTGTTCGTGGTGCTCATTGCATATATGGGCTATTCTGTCCTGAAAAATGGCGCGGCGTGGTACGCGACGCCGTATAACCCACGCATCGCCTCCGCTCGGGCGAACTTGGACGGCGGCACGATCTTTGACCGGAACGGCGTCGCGCTCGCATGGAGCGAGGGAACGACCCGCCGCTATCACGCGGACAAGAGCGTCCGCCGTGCCTGTTCGCATGTCGTGGGAGACATCTATGGCAAGACGATCGGGGCGGAGACGACCTTTGCGAAATACCTCTATGGATTGGACGAAAGTGCGATCTCGCTTTTGGAACGCATACTGGCAGGGGAAGATGTGAGCGGGAGCGGCCGGGATGTCACGCTCACGATCGACGCGAAGCTGAGCGAGTATATTTATAAGAAGATGCAGGGCCGCCGCGGGTCGGTGGTCGTGCTCAATTACAAGACAGGCGAAGTTCTCGCAAGCGTGAGCATCCTCACCTTTGATCCGAACACGGTCAAGATGGACGAATTGGAGGATTCCGCGCTCGTCGACCGCGCGACGATGGGGCGGTATCCGCCGGGGTCGATCATGAAGATCGTGACGGCATCGGCGGCGGTCGAACAGAACCTGGACCTTACCTATACCTGCACGGGCAGCGAGGTGATTGGAGGGCAGTCCGTGACCTGCACCAAGGCGCACGGCACGCAGAATCTGGAACAGGCGTTTTCCAACTCCTGCAACACCTATTTTGCCAACCTGTCCGTCAGCTTAGGCGGCAGCGTGCTGAAGAGGCAGGCGGAAAAGTTCGGCTTCAACAAGACCTTTGCGTATGCCGACCTGACGCTGTACCGCAGCAATTTCGAGCTATCCGGCGAGGCGGGCGACCTCGCCTGGGCGGGCATCGGGCAGTATAACGACCTGGTGAGTCCGATGCATGCGGCGCTCATGGCGGCGGCCGTGGCCAATGGCGGCGTGATGTGCGAGCCGAGGCTTTTGAAAAGCGTGGGCGGCAACGCTGTGTCCCGCTGGGGGACGGACAAGAGCGTGCGCGTCCTGTCGGCAGAGACGGCGCAGGCGGTGAAGCAGATGATGGGCAAGGTCGTGCAGCAGGGCACAGGCACCTCGGCCGCGGTCTCAGGGGCGGTCGTCTATGGAAAGACGGGCACTGCGGAATATACGGAAAACGGAGAGGTCAAAAACCATTCCTGGTTTGTGGGCTTTTTGGACGAAGATCACCCCTATGCCGTGTCTGTGCTGTTTGAGGGTGCGGGCTTCGGCTCGGCGCACGCCGCGCCGATGGCGGCGGAGGTATTCGAATACCTGCTCAAGTGAGGGCGTATGAAGCTATACAGTAGTATCGTAGAAGAAAAACTAAAAACGCTGCCGAACGACCCGGGGGTCTATTTGATGCGCGATGCGCAGGGGACGATCATCTATGTCGGCAAGGCGCGCGTCCTGAAAAACCGGGTGCGGCAATACTTCGGCGTGGGGGCGCAGAAGATCTCCAAAACGGCGGCGATGGTGAGCCAGATCGCGGATTTTGAATACATCATCACAGACAGCGAGAAGGAAGCGCTCATCCTGGAATGCAACCTGATTAAGGAGTATCAGCCGCACTATAACATCCTCCTAAAGGACGGCAAGCATTATCCCTATGCCAAGGTCGACCTGCACAAGGACTTCCCAACGATCGAGATCGTCCGCAAGGTGGAACGTGACGGCGCGAAGTATTTCGGCCCCTACCTCGAAGCGTATTCCATCCGGGAGATGCTGGACGCCATCTATAAGCTGTTCCCATTGCGCAGCTGTAAGCGGGAGATCACGGTGGATTCCCCGAAGGAACGCCCCTGCCTCAATTATCAGATGGGGCGCTGCAAGGGGCCGTGCGCACACAAGATCACGCGGGAGGAATACCGAAAGATCGTAGATGGTGTGCTGGAATTCCTCTCTGGCGACTATAAGCCGCTGCAAAAGCGTTTGCAGGCGGAGATGCTGGCTGCATCGGAAAAGCAGGAATACGAAAAGGCGGCGGCCTATCGTGATAAGCTGCGCATCCTGGCGCGGGTGGAGCAAAAGCAGAAGGCGGGGTTCCCCGACCTCAAGGACCGTGATGTATTTGCGGTGGTGCAGGGCGAAAAATACGCGGCGGTGCAGGCGTTCTTTGTCCGCAAGGGCAAGATCACGGGCGCCAAGCGGTTTTTCATGGAGGAACCGGGCAGCGCGGAGGAGATTATGGAGGGCTTTTTGAAGCAGTACTACATGGACGCCGCCTATATCCCGAAGCAGATCTATCTAAATACCCTGCCGGAGGACGCCGCACTGCTTTCGGAATGGCTGTCCGATCTCGCCGGGCGCAAGACGGAACTCATCCTGCCGCAGCGCGGAGAGCATAAAAAGCTCACGGACATGGCGGAAAAGAATGGCCGCGAGGCGTTAAAGCGCAAGGAGCAGAGCGAGATTCGCAGCTTTGAGCGCAGCGTCGGAGCGGCCCGAAAGCTCGGGGAGATCTTGGGGATCGGCTATATTCGGCGGATGGAGTGCTATGACATTTCCAACACGCAGGGCACGGATTCGGTCTCGTCCATGGTCGTGTTCATCGACGGCAAGCCGGACAAGAAGGAATACCGCCGGTTCCGCATCAAGACGGTGCAGGGCGCGAATGACTTTGCCTCGATGGCGGAGACGCTGGAGCGCCGTCTGCGGGAGGGCTTCCGGGCGGAGGACAAGGAACACGGCTTTGGCGCGGTGCCCGACCTCATCGTCATCGACGGCGGCAAAGGACAACTGCACAGCGCGGTGGATATCCTGACCTCGCTCGGGATGGAGGATATTCCAGTTGTCGGTCTCGCCAAGCGGGAGGAGGAGATCTTCCTGCCCGGGCGGGAGGACAGCATCGTGCTGGATAAGAATTCGCCGGAGCTTGGGCTTATTACCGCGATCCGCGACGAAGCGCATCGCTTCGCCATCACCTATCACCGGTCGCTGCGTGAAAAGCGGACGATTGCGTCCGAGCTGGACAAGATTCGCGGCGTCGGGCCCAAGCGTAAAAAGGCGCTCCTCGCGGCCTTTGGCGATGTGGAGGCGATCCGCGGCGCAACCATCGACGAATTGGCGGCGATCCCTGGGGTGGATGTCGCGACGGCGCGGGAAGTGTATAAGTATTTCTCGCAGTGACGGGGATTCCTACGCAAACTTTCTTTGCAAATCCGGAAAAAGGGGCTTTACTTTCCTGAAATTTTGGGATATGATAAAAACATCGTTAGAGAAAGGCAACTCCCATGAAAAACGCATTTGTGTTTGCAGCTGGATACTTTTATTATTACTTTTACTTTATGTTTCACAAAGTAAGAGTGATTTTTGCTGCTGAAAATGGGGTTTGCGCCTGACGAACAGGGAAGAGCATAGGGCTTCGCAGTGGAATCACTGAGAAGCCCTTTTTTATTGCGGAGGAATTTTTATGATAGCAGTTTTGAAACCGGGCGTATCTCGCCAACAAGTGGAAAATTTAATCACATGGTTCAAGAGCAGAGGGTTGGATGTGCACATTTCCGAAGGAAAGTTCCAAACGATCCTGGGGCTGATCGGCGACACGAGCAAGGTGGACATCGATCTGCTGAGCAGTCTGGAGATTATCGAGTCGGTCAAGCGCATTTCCGACCCGTTCAAGAGTGCCAACCGGAAATTCCACCCGGAGGACACCGTGATCGACATCGGAGGGCACAAGATCGGCGGCGGGAATTTCCAATTCATCGCCGGGCCCTGCTCGGTAGAGACGCATGACCAGATCCTGGAGGTGGCGCAGGGCGTCAAGGCGGCCGGGGCGAACCTGCTCCGTGGCGGGGCGTTCAAGCCGCGGACTTCCCCTTATGACTTTCAGGGGCTCAAGGGAGAGGGCATCAAACTCCTCCTGGAGGCCAAGGCAAAGACAGGCATGCCTATCGTCACCGAGATCATGAACATCAACAATCTCGACCTGTACGAGGATGTGGATGTCATCCAGGTCGGCGCGCGCAACATGCAGAATTTCGACCTCCTAAAGGAGCTGGGGCACACGGACAAGGTGATTCTCCTAAAGCGCGGGTTGGCCAACACGATGAAGGAATGGCTCATGAGCGCGGAATACATCATGGCGGGCGGCAACGAGCGCGTCATCCTCTGCGAACGCGGCATCCGCACCTTTGAGACCTACACGCGGAACACGCTGGATCTGTCGGCGGTGCCGATGCTCAAGGAATTGACGCATCTGCCCGTGATTGTCGACCCGAGCCACGCGACCGGATTGGCGCGGTTGGTGCGGCCGATGGCGATGGCGGCGGCGGCGGCCGGAGCGGACGGCTTGATGATCGAGGTGCATAACAACCCGAAAAACGCCCTGTGCGACGGGGCGCAGTCCATCACGCCGGCAGAATTTGCCGATGTAGCGGAAAGGGTGCGGGCAATCCGCGAGGTGATCTTGAAATGAAAGTAGGTATCGTAGGACTGGGGTTGATTGGCGGGTCGTTGGCCAAGGCCTATAAAGAGAGCGGGCAGGCCGAGGTATACGGCTGGGACACGGACGCGGACACCATGCTGCTTGCGAAAACGGTGGAGGCAATTGACGGCACGCTGGATGAAACGGTGCTGCCGGACTGCGACCTCTTGCTCCTCGCGCTGTACCCGGGCGCGGCCATCGAATACCTGCGCGCGCATGCGCCGGAGATCTCGAAAAAGACCTTTGTCATCGACTGCTGTGGTGTCAAGCAGGTGGTCTGTGACGCGTGCTTCCCCATTGCGGAGCAATACGGCTTCTCCTTTTTCGGCGGGCATCCAATGGCGGGAACACAGTTTTCCGGCTTTGCTAAGAGCCGTAGCAGCCTGTTTCGCGGGGCATCGATGATCCTGGTGCCGCCTCGCTTTGACGACATCGCGCAGTTGGATCAGGCCAAGCAGTTGCTTGCGCCCGTCGGCTTTGGCCGGACGGTCGTGACGACGGCGGACAAGCATGACGAGATGATTGCCTTTACTTCGCAGATGGCGCATATCGTTTCCAATGCATTCATCAAGAGCCCCGCTGCACGGCAGCACAAGGGCTTTTCGGCGGGGAGCTATAAGGATTTGACGCGCGTGGCGTGGTTGAACGAGACGATGTGGACGGAATTATTCATGGACAACCGGCAGAAGCTGATTCGTGAGATCGACATTCTCATGCATTCGCTCGAGGAATATAAGGAAGCGATGCAGCAGGAGGACGCGCCGCGCCTCAAGGAGCTTTTGCGCGAGGGGCGGATCTGCAAGGAGGAGGTCGACGGCGGACGATGAGAACGGTATTGGTGCAGACAGACCGCCCCTATGCGGTGCATATCGAGGCGGGGATCCTGGATCGCGTGGGGGAATTCGTGCGGCAGAGCGTCGGCGGGCAGATGGCTGTGCTCGTGAGCGATGACGCGGTGGCCGCGCTGTACGGCGACCGTGTGGAGGCGTCCCTGCGCGCGGCGGGGTATGAGACGCTGCGGTTCGTCTTTCCGCATGGCGAGGCATCCAAGAACGCCGAGACATACCTGTCTCTTTTGAACTTTCTGGCAGAGCATCGGGTGACGCGCAGCGACGCGGTCGTTGCGCTCGGCGGCGGCGTGGTGGGTGATCTGGCGGGCTTTGCCGCGGCGACCTTCCTGCGGGGGATCGCCTATGTGCAGATTCCGACGACTCTGCTCGCCATGGTGGATTCCTCGGTTGGCGGCAAGACGGCCATCGATCTGGAGGCCGGAAAAAATCTGGCCGGCGCGTTTTATCAGCCGTGGGTCGTCCTGTGCGACCCTGAGACGCTGTCCACGCTTCCGGCAGCAACCTTTGCGGACGGATGTGCAGAGGTCATCAAATACGGCGTGATCTTAGACGAGGCGCTGTTTTCCTGGCTCAAGGAGCCGATCCGGCCACAGATCGATCAGGTGATCGAGCGCTGTGTACAGTTAAAGCGTGATGTTGTGGTGCAGGACGAGCGGGACCACGGCGTGCGGCAGCTTTTGAATTTCGGGCACACGGTGGGGCATGCGGTGGAGGCGAACAGCCACTTCGCTGTTTTGCACGGCCAGGCGGTAGCCATCGGCATGTGCATCGCGGCGCGCGCCGCGGCGGCAAAGGGATTGTGCGGTCAAGCCTGCGCGGCAGAGGTCGAGGAAATGGTCGCACGGTATGACCTGCCGCGGCGGACGGACTTTTCGGTGGGCCAGCTCGCCCGCGCCGCGTTGTCGGACAAAAAGCGCAGCGGAGCGGTCATCCACCTGGTCCTCCCGGAAAGCATCGGGCATTGCGTCATCCGGGAGGTGCCGGTGGCGGAATTGGAGGACTTCATTGCGGCGGGGCTTGCGGAGGACGGCGTATGCAGGTGACCATTCAGCCGGGTACACTCCGGGGAGAGGTCGCGGCGATCGCGTCCAAATCGCACGCGCACCGGCTGCTCATCTGCGCGGCGCTTTCCCAGGAACCGAGCCGGGTCGTATGCACAGAGACTTCGGAGGACATCGAGGCGACAGCGGACTGCCTGCGCGGCATGGGGGCGGCGATCTCGCGCGAGGCGCAAAGTTACCTTGTGCGGCCGATTGTTCCCGGGCGGACGGGCGTGCGCGACCTCCCCTGTCGGGAGAGCGGCTCGACGCTGCGGTTTTTGCTCCCCGTCGCCTGCGCATTGGGTGGGCAGAGCCGGTTTTTTGCGCAGGGGCGGCTGCCGGAGCGCCCGCTTTCCCCGCTCTATGAACAATTGTTGGCGCACGGGTGCCGCCTTGGCCCGCAGGGCGAGACGCCGTTTTGGTGTGAAGGGCCGCTTGAAAGCGGCGACTATGTGCTGCCTGGCAATGTCTCTTCACAGTTTGTGAGCGGTCTGCTCTTTGCGCTCCCGCTCCTCTTGGGGGACAGCACGCTGCGCCTCACGGGCGAGGTTGAGTCCCGCCCGTATATTGACCTAACCTTGCAGGCCCTGCATGAAGCGGGGATCCGGGTGGAGGAGCAGGCGGAGGCCTTCCGCATCCCCGGTGGGCAGCAGTATCGCGCGCCGGCAGAATGCCGGGCGGAGGGCGATTGGTCGAACGCCGCGTTTTGGTTGTGCGCTGGGGCGCTCGGCGCGCAGGGAGTAACCTGCACCAACCTGCGGCAGGATTCCCTGCAAGGTGATCGGGCGGTCACAAATCTGCTCTGCCAGTTCGGTGCAGAGGTGACGGCGCAATCAGACAGCGTGAGCGTTCGTGGAGGGCGTCTTTCCGGCATCGAGATTGACGCCGGGAACATCCCCGATCTCGTACCGGTGCTGGCGGTCGTGGCCTGCGCGGCGTGGGGCGACACGCGCATTTCCCATGCCGAGCGATTGCGCATCAAGGAAAGTGATCGCCTGCAAAGCGTGTATGAGGTGCTGTCGGCGCTGGGGGCGGATATGGAGCTGCGCCCGGACGGGTTTTGCATTCACGGGCACGGTGGCCTTACGGGCGGCCGGGTGCGGGCGAACGGCGATCACCGCATTGCGATGATGGCGGCCGTCGCCGCGTCGATTTGCCGCGAGTCGGTGACGGTCGAAGGGGCGGAGGCGGTGCGCAAGTCCTATCCCGGCTTCTTTTCCGATATGAAGACGTTGGGCGCGCGGCTGTGCGTCCGGGAGGCATAAATGGGTTCGTTTTACGGAGAAAATATCCATCTTTCGATTTTCGGACAATCGCATTCCCGAGCCATCGGCATGAGCCTGGACGGCCTGCCAGCGGGGCGGGAGGTCGATCTCGGGGAGCTTGCTGCGTTTCTCGCGCGGCGCGCACCGGGGAGGAACGCCTATTCCACCAAGCGCCGGGAGGCGGATCTCCCGGAGATCCTGGGAGGGATCGTGGATGGAAAGACCTGCGGCGCGCCGTTCGCGGCGATCATCCGCAACACGAATACGCAATCCGGTGATTACGACAATTTGCGGGAGGTTCCGCGCCCGGGGCATGCGGATTATACGGCACAGCAAAAGTTCGGCGGTGCGCAGGATGTGGCGGGCGGCGGACATTTTTCCGGCCGCATGACGGCGCCGTTGTGCATTGCGGGCGGAGTCTGCCGACAATTACTGGCACAGGAAGGCATTTTCGTGGGTGCGCACATCGCGGCCATCGCGGGTGTCCGGGACCGGGCGTTTGACCCGGTGCGCGTGGGGCGTGCAGAGCTTTCCGCCCTGGCGGCGAAGGAATTCCCCGTGTTGGAGGATGCGCAGGGCGCGGCGATGCGCGATGCGATCGAACGGGCGCGCCTGGACGGCGATTCCGTGGGCGGCATCGTCGAATGCGCCGTGATAGGCGCGCCCGCAGGACTGGGCGATCCGATGTTTTTTGGCATGGAAAACCGATTGGCGGCGATCCTGTTCGGCATCCCCGCGGTCAAGGGATTGGAATTCGGCAATGGCTTTGCCTGTGCGGAGCTGCGCGGGAGCGAGAATAACGATGCGTTCTGCGTGCGGGACGGGCAGATCCAAACGGAGACCAACCGGCACGGCGGCATTCTCGGCGGCATCACCTCAGGGATGCCCATCCTGTTCCGCGTGGCCTGTAAGCCGACGCCTTCGATCGGGCGGCCGCAGCAAAGCGTCCGCATGCGGGAGGGGACGGAGACGACGCTGCAAATCCAGGGACGGCACGATCCCTGCATTGTCCCGCGGGCGGTACCCTGTGTAGAGGCGGCGGCGGCCATCGCCGTGTACGACGCGTTTTTGAGCTATCGAAAGGAGAGATGACATGCAACGGGAAGAATTGCAAACGCAGATCGACAAGATCGACGAACAGATGCTGGCACTTTTTCGGGAACGCATTGAGGCGGCCAAGCGCCTGGCGCTGTGCAAACAGGAAGAGGGTTTGCCGGTGCAGGATCCCGCGCGGGAACGCAAAATATTGGCGCGCATGAGCGAGCAGGCGGGCGAGGAGCTTTCGACCTATGCCTATGCGCTATATTCGGACATCCTGGACATGAGCAAGGCGAGCCAGGAAAAGGCGCTGCACCCGACCTCGCCGCTCCGCGAGCAGATTGAGCGCACCATCGAGCAGACGCCCCGCCTGTTCCCGGAATCGGCGGTCGTCGCTTGTCAGGGCGTAGAGGGCGCATATTCGCAGCAGGCGTGCGACAAGCTCTTTTCGCACAGCGATATTTTGTATTTCAACAGCTTCGAGGGCGTATTTTCGGCGGTGGACAACGGACTTTGCCGGTACGGCGTGCTTCCGCTCGAAAACAGCACGGCGGGGTCGGTCAACAAGATTTATGATCTCATGATGAAGTACAACTTCCACATCGTGCGCAGCACGCGCCTCAAAATCGATCACAACCTGCTGGCCAAGAAAGGGACGAAGGTCGAAGGGGTGCGGGAGATCTTTTCGCACGAGCAGGCAATCAATCAGTGCGGCGAATTTCTGCGCAGCCTGCCGAATGCGAAGGCGACCGTGTGTGAAAACACGGCGATTGCGGCGCAGCGCGTGGCGGAATCCGACCGGGACGATGTGGCGGCGCTTTCCTCCCGCGCGTGCGCGGAGCTGTACGGCTTGGAGGCGCTGGCCACCTCGGTGCAGGATCGCGGCAACAACTATACGCGGTTCATTTGCATCTCCAAACAGCCCGAGATCTACCCCGGGGCGGACAAGACGAGCATTATGATGGTGCTGCCGCACCATCCGGGGGCGCTGTATAAGGTGCTGGCGCGGTTCTATTCGCTGGACATCAACCTGACCAAGCTGGAAAGCCGCCCGCTGCCCGACCGGGATTTTGAATTCATGTTCTATTTCGATCTGGTTGCGTCCGTCTATTCGCCGCGCTTTGCGGAATTGATGGCGGGGCTGGACGGCCTGTGCGAGGCGTTCAAATACCTCGGCAGCTATTCGGAGGTCCTCTGATGGCGGGAAGGTACGGCTTGCTGGGCGAAAAGCTGGGGCACAGCTTTTCGCCGGAGATCCATGCGCAGCTGGCGGACTATGCTTACAGCTTGATCGAAAAGCGGCCAGAGGAGCTGGACGCCTTTTTTACCGAAAAGGCGTTTGACGGGCTGAATGTCACGATCCCCTATAAAAAGGCGGTGCTTCGGTATCTACAGGAGCTTTCCCCGCGTGCGCGCAAGATTGGGTGTGTCAATACGGTGAAAAAGCGCGCGGACGGCAGCCTGTATGGAGACAACACCGACTATGACGGCTTTTTATACCTTCTGCGCCGGCTGGGCGTTTCGGCGGCGGGGAAAAAGGCGATCGTGTTGGGCAGCGGCGGCGGGTCGCTGACCGCCTGTACGGTGCTCCGCGAGGAAGGTGCGGCGGAGGTGGTCGTGATCTCGCGCAGCGGCCCGGACAATTATGAAAACCTTTTGCGGCATTATGACGCGCAGATCGTCGTCAATACAACGCCGGTCGGGATGTACCCGAACAACGGCCACGCGCCCATCGACCTGCGGCCATTTGTGCGCTGCGAGGCCGTGGTGGACATCGTCTACAACCCGGCGCGGACGCAGCTCTTGCTCGACGCGGAACGGTTGGGCATTCCGGCGATTAACGGGCTGCCGATGTTGGTGGCGCAGGCCAAGCGGGCTTGTGAGGTATTTTTGGACGAGGAGATCGGTGATATGCGGGTGGAGGAGATCACCCGAAAGATCGAAAAAAGGATGTGCAATGTGATTCTGATCGGCATGCCAGGCAGTGGAAAGACAACGATCGGGCGCGCATTGGGCGAGCTTTGTGGGCGCGAAAGCGTGGACATCGACGCCTGCATTGTGCAGCGCATCGGGAAGAGCATCCCGGAATTCTTTGCAGAGCAGGGGGAAGCCGCCTTCCGTGCAGTGGAAACGCAGGTGCTTGCGGAGGTCTGCAAGCGAAGCGGGATCATCATCTCGACGGGTGGTGGCGTGGTGACGCAGCCGGAGAACCGCGACCTGCTCCGGCAAAACGGCGAGGTGATCCTTTTGGAGCGGCCGCTTTTGGAGCTCTCGATTGCGGGACGGCCTGTCTCACAGAGCCGGAGCGTGGAGGTGCTGGCCAGGGAGCGGATGCCCCTCTACCGGGCGTGGAGCGATCGGCGTTTTGCCTGCCACGGTGTGTGGCAGACGGCGCAGCAAATCAAGGAGGAATTGGGATTATGAAATTTCTGGTCATCAACGGGCCAAACCTCAACTTTTTGGGGATCCGGGAACCGAACATCTATGGCGCGCAGACCTTTGTGCAATTGCTGCGCTTTATCGAAGCGGCGGCGCAGGCGGAGGGCGTGGAGGTCGAATGCTTCCAGTCTAATCACGAAGGCGCTATTGTCGACGCGATTCAGCAGGCCTATTTCAACCACATAGACGGGATCGTCATTAACCCGGCGGCCTATACGCACACGAGCGTCGCTATCCTGGACGCGCTGAAGGCAGTGAGCATCCCGGCGGTGGAGGTGCATCTGTCGGACATCTACACGCGGGAGGAATTCCGGCATGTGTCCTATCCTTCGCTGGTCTGTAAAAAGTCCATCTATGGCAAGGGTTTTGAGGGTTATCGCGAGGCGATTCAGTTTTTGAAGGAATATCTGGCTTGAAGCGGAAAATCAGAGAAAAAAGGCTTTGGCATCAGAGGTGATGCCAAAGCCTTTTTGTTGCGAGCGCAGCCAGGGAGAGTTTGAGCGCATCGGGCAGAAGGAAGGGGACGACGCAGCGCATAAGCGCCGTGCTGAGCCCTATGGGGCCGGTGTTTCGCAGGTAGAGGAGCAGGTACCAGGCCGTCCCGAAGGCATAGCAAAGGGCGAGCCCGAAACAGAAGGCCAAAAAGAGGGAGATGAAGCTGCGTCCAAACCGGGAAATGATTGCCCCGGAGATCAACGCCATCAGGAGGAAACCGACCAGGTATCCGCCCGTCGTGCCAAATAAAACGCCCATCCCACCGGAAAATCCGGAAAAGACGGGGACGCCTGCCGCTCCGAGCAGCAGGTAGATGCCGATGCTTAAAAGGGCGCGCCTGGTGCCCAAGAGACCGATGCAGAGGGAGACGGCAAAGGTTTGCAGTGTGAAGGGGATGATCGTGGGGATGGAGACCCAAGAACAAATGGCGATGAGCGCGCTGAACAGGGAGATATAGGCGATGTTTTTTGCAGAAAAGAGAGCTTTGGAAAAAGTGCTGCGGGACATGCGAAAAACTCCTTTGTGAATTTGCTGGCTTATTATCGCACATTCAAGAATAAGTGTCAACCAAAATTAGAATATAGGTTTACAAAATAAAGGGAAAAGACGACATACAAGGCTTCCTCTTTGCGCCACGGGGTGGCTTTTTCCCTGAAAGTACCGGCAGCAATGCAAAAAACGCCTTGACGATTTCGCCGTCAAGGCGTTTTTTGCGGGATGCGCGCTTAGAGCATGTCCGGCGGCAATTCGCCAGTCTCGGCGAGACGGCTCAGCGCGTCGATGGCGGCCTGCTCGTCCTTGCCGTTGGCGACGACGGTGATGGTGCCGCCCTCCTGGATGCCGAGCGAGAGGACGCCCATGATGCTCTTGGCGTTGATCTTCTTATTTTCGCACTCGATCAGGATCTGCGATTCAAAATGCCCGGCCACATGTGTCAGCATGGAAGCTCCTTTGGATTTCAGCCCCGAAGGGATGTGGATGGTGAGTTCTTTGTACAGCATGCGAAGAATCCTCCTTTGTGAGTTGTGAAACTTTATTTTTCCGGATGCGCGGAACGAATGGCGTCCGCAATCTCCGCGATTTTTCGAAGTCGGTTGTTGATGCCCGAACGGCTCAAGCCGTCGCTTAAGAGGGCGAGCTCGCTGAGCGGAGCCTCGGGGTATCGTAGGCGGAGTTCCGCCGCCTCCCGCAGCGCGGGGGAAAGGCTTTCCAAGCCCTGATATTCGGCGATGAGCTGAATATTCCGGGTCTGCGCCATGGCGGAACGAACCACCTTGTCGATGTTGGCGTTTTCAAAGTTGATCTGCCGGTTGACTGTGTTGCGGATGTCCTTTACCATGCGGGCATTTTCCAGCTCCAGCATGCAGCTGTGCGCGCCAGTGAGCGTCAATACTTCGCTGATGCTCTGCGCGTCCTTCAGATAGGCGGAAAATCCGCTCTTGCGCTCCAGGCACTTGGCATGCAGAGAAAAGTGCGCGAGCACTGCGATGACAGCCTGTGCCGAGGCGCGGGAACCGGAGATGAACTCCATGTGATAATCCCTGTTCGGGTCGGAAATGACGCCGCCGCCCAGGATCGCCCCGCGTAGGTACGCCGCCCGGCACCCTTCCTCTGCGAGCAGGGCCGCAAAAAGCGGCGAAGCCGAATCGATGCGGAAGGGGAGGGCGAACGGGATGGCCAGATCCTCCAAAAAGGCGGGCGGGTCCGCCGGCTGGATGCGCAGCTCATAAATCTCCTTTTGCAAGGGGCTGCTGCTCTGCCGGAGCTGTGGGTCCATGTCATATAGGCGCTTGACGAGTGAAAAGATGCGCGTCACGACACTCTTATGCTCGGTGAGCAGCTTGAGGCGGAACCCCCCGGCACCGAGAGAGAGCGTCCCACAGGCATGCGCCAGCCCGGCCAGCTCGGCACAGATGCAGGGTTTTGTTTTCAGCGGAACGAGGCAGAGATCCTCCTTCACGCGCGCGGAAAAAGACGGCATAAGATCGCCTCACTTTGCCGAAAACCGGCGGCGGACGGCTGCCTGTTCCAAATTGATGTCGCGGTGCTCCACGCTGGCGCGGCAATGGAGGGCACACAGCCGCCCATAGAGCGCCTCGGCTAATGCGACGCTGCGGTGCATGCCGCCGGTGCACCCGATGCCGATGGTCAATTGCTTCTTGTCCTGCTGCAAATAGAACGGCGACAGGTGCAGGATCATCTCGCAGGCCTTGTCCAAAAAGAACTGTGCCTCCGGAAAGCCGAGCACATAGGCGCTGACCTTAGAATCGAGCCCGGTGCTTGTTCGGAATTTCTCGATATAAAACGGATTGGGCAAAAAGCGCATGTCAAACACCAGGTCGGCGTCGATCGGGATGCCGCGCTTATACCCAAAGGAAATGACGGACAGGAGCATGCGCAGGTCGCTTTGTTCCTGATAGCGCTGATGCAAGACGGCCGAGAGCTGCCGCACGGTGTAGGTGCTGGTGTCGAGGACATAGGATGCCATGTCCTTGATGCGCTGCAACCGTTCGCGCTCGGCAAAGATGCCGGACAGGATGTTGCCGCTGCCCGAGAGCGGGTGTTTGCGGCGGGTCTGCGTGAAGCGGCTGACCAGCGTGCTGTCGGAGGCATCGAGGAAGATGATATCCAGCGAGACATCCATTTGTTTCAGTTCCTCGATGGCATCATAGATGGATTCAAACATGGCGCCCATGCGCATGTCTGCTGCGAGCGCGATGTTTTTGGGTGGGTTGGGGCTGGCCATACAGATCCGCACGAATTGCGGAATTAGGGCGGGCGGAATATTGTCCGCACAAAGGAAATCGATGTCCTCCAGCGTCTTGAGGGCGGAGGATTTTCCCGCGCCTGAAATGCCGGTGATGATCGTTACTTTCATGCCTGCGTACTCCTTTCGCAAAATTTGCCGCCGCCTCAGGGGCGGCCGAGGAAGCGGATCTCCGGTTCGAGCCGGATGCCCGTCTGCGCTTCGACGCATTGCTGCACATGCCGGATGAGCGCGCGCACATCGTCAGCTGTTGCGCCGCCGGTGTTGACGACAAACCCTGCGTGTTTGGGGGAGACCTGCGCGCCGCCCACGGCGCATCCCTTGAGGCCGCACTGTTCGATGAGCGCGGCGGCGTATCCGCCCTCCGGACGCTTAAAGGTGCTGCCCGCGCTCGGGAAGTCCAGCGGCTGTTTTTTTCGACGCGCGGCCTGTAGGGTGCGGATCCTTTCGCGCGAGGCGCCGGGGTCGCCCGCGGGGAGGACAAAGCGTGCAGAGAGTAGCGTGAGCGGTTGCTCCATGAGCAGGCTGTGCCGGTAGCGCAGGTCGAGCTGCGCGGCAGAAAGCGTGTAGATGCGCCCGGCAAGGTCCATGACGCGCGCGCTTTCCAAAAATTGCCCCAGTTCTCCACCATAGGCCCCAGCGTTCATATACACACCGCCGCCCACCGTGCCCGGGATGCCCGCGGCGAACTCCAGCCCGGAAAGCCCCGCGTCCACCGCGGCGGCAGATAGGGCGGAAAGCTTTGCCCCGGCCTGCGCCGTGAGGCAGTTCCCCTCCCGCGAAATGGCGGAGAACTGCTTGCCGAGCAGGATCACCGCACCCGCGATGCCGCGGTCGCTCACCAGGACATTGGAACCGTTGCCGAGTACGATTGCTTCCCCCGCGAACAGCCCCAGGCAGAAAGCGAGCTGCCGTTCGTCCGCGGGAAAGACGGCGAGGTCAGCTGGACCGCCGATGCGGAAGGTCGTGTATGCCGCCATGGGGAGGTTTTCCTCGAAAGAAATGCCGTTTTCCTCCAAAAGTGCCGCGAGCGCCTGATTCATCCGATCCTCCTCCCGAGCCGCCGAGACCGCCCGATGTTTCTTAACTTTATTTTACACGAAAGGCGAGGGTTATTCAATAAAGAAAGCGGCCTATTTACCCAATTGCCACATTTTTGCACATTCCTCTGCCGAGGCAGGGAGTTGTGGCGCGGCCGCAAAGGCAAAACTGTTGGGGACGCGGGCGCATTTTTGCAGCCGGGCGTACTCCTGATGATAGAGCGGCGCATCGGCGTAGAGATCCTCCTGCGCCGTCGTGGGCAGCAGGTACAGCGAGCTGAGCGCGCGCTGTGCCGTGCGGGAGAGCAGCGCGGCGGCGAACTCCTGGCAGATCGCCTCCTTTTGGGTATCCATCCCGGCGCGGACGCCGATAAGCTGACACAGGTCGGTGTAGTCCGAAAAGCCATAGACCTGCGGAGTGAGCACGGTGTTTTGCGATTCGGCCCTTTTGACTTCGGCGGCAGGAGAGAGCAGCAGTGAGACTTCACCCGCCCAGAAGGCAGAGGTATCGGCAGGGGCGTTTTGCCAAAAGGAGCGCGATTTCCCCGAAAGGGCGCCGTTTCGGGTGCAAAAGAGGGCAGCCTCCGGGAAGGCGAGCAGGGGACGCGACAGGCTGGCCGAAAAAGTCCCTGCAGAGAGCAACGCCTGCGTCCATTCTAAAAGCGCCGGAGCGCTCCACTCGGTCTCAAGAGAAAGCGGCATGTCTTCGGCAAAAAAGGCGTCAGGATTGGCGGAGAGGGTATAGAAATCTGCCATATAGGGATAGGCATAGATCTTGCCGCCCGACCGCCCGGCATGGCGGAAGGGGCGGAGCAGGCTGCTGTTTGCAGGCAGCGGGCAGAGAGCGGAGGCATCGGCAAAGAAGCCGAGCGGAAAGGAGACGAGGTCGGGGAATTCACCGCCGGCGATGGCCTCGCGCGCCTCGGGGACGGAGAGGGCGCGCAGCTCGACAAAGACATAGGGGTTTTTCTGCTCAAACGCCCGGATGCGTGCCTTAAGGTAGGAAACGCCGCTTTCCCCGCCCGTTTTGAAGGAGACGATGTGCCAGAGCACGAGGTCGCCTGTATAGCGCGCCTGTCGCTTTTGTGCCCACAGCGTATAGGTGTTTTTGTGGATTCCCTGTAGCAGGAGGGAGGGGGAGAGCGCGCACAGGACGGCGAAAAACAGGCATAAAAAAAGAGTAAAAGCTTTTTTCATGAAGGAAGCCTCCGGTTGCTTTTACTCTATTTGTATGTCCGGTGCGCCGGAAGATGCGGCAGGCTGCGCTTCAGCCGAGTAGGTTTAGCAGGTCCTGATCTAGCGAATCGGCCGGATTGTGCCCGAGGGACTTCAGGCGGAAGTTCATGGCGGCGACCTCGATGATGATCGCGAGGTTGCGCCCTGGGCGCACGGGGACGGTAATCTTGGGGATGTCAACGCCGAGCAGCGTCGTGTATTCCGTGTTCATGCCCAGGCGATCGATGTCCTTGACATCGCCGGCGGCTAGGTGGATGCACAGCGTGATCGTCTTGCTCTCCATGACGGCGCCCATGCCATACAGCACGGAGACATCGACAAGCCCGATGCCGCGGATCTCCATCAGGTGGCGGATGACGTCTGGTGCGCGCCCGACGAGCACGCTGTCCGAAATTTTGCGGATTTCAACGACATCGTCGGCGATCATGCGGTGCCCGCGCTTTAGAAGCTCGAGCGCCGTCTCGCTCTTCCCGATGCCGGATTCGCCGGTCAAAAATACGCCCACACCATAGACATCGATGAGCCCGCCGTGCCGGGCGATAGTCGGCGCCAATTCGTTGTCCAAGAAGATGGAGACCATATTGTAGATCTTCATCGTGTCCTGCGTGGACAGGAATAGCGGGACATCGTGCCGGCGCGCGGCCTCGATGATCATCTCCTCCGGATACTGGTTGCGGGAAATGATGACGCACGGGATGGGGTAGCTGAAGTAGGCTTCCAGCCGCTCCTGCCGTATCTCGGGCGCGAGGCTTTTTAGGTATTCAATCTCTCCCTTGCCAAAGAGCTGCACGCGATCCATGGAAAAGTATTCGAAGAAGCCGCTCAGCTGAAGCCCCGGGCGATTGACATCGCTTGAGTGGATGTTGAAGGTATTCTGGTCGCCCAGATAGATGGGCGTGAGCCGCAATTCCTCGATGAATTTCTTAACTTTGACCGTCTTTTTCATAACGAATCATTTCTCCAGTATGAATTTTTCGATGACTTCTGTAACTCCTTCATGGTCGTTGTCGGCGGAGATGTAGTCCGCGATCTCCTTGATTTCGTCGAGTGCGTTGCCGACGGCGACGCCGAGACCCGCGTATTCGATCATGCTGGCATCGATCTGGTTGTCGCCGATGGCGATGAGCTCACTCTGCTTGAGGCCGAGCTTTTCCGAGAGGATCTTGAGCGCGACGCCCTTGTTGCCCTCGGGGTTATTGAGCTCGAGGAAGGTCGGGCGGGAACGGCCGATGTTGAGCATCGGGAAGCGTTCCTTGAGCATCGGCTGAACCTCCTTCAGGCGCTCCGCAGGCTCGATGATGAGGATCTTGGGTGTTTCGATGTGTTCGCGCTCGAACAGGTGCGGATCCTCCACCGGGTTGAGGCCGCTGATCTCGTGATAGACATCGCTCGAGGGCGTGTGCTTTTGGAAGATGTAGTTCCCGTCGTCAAAGATCTGCACATACAGGCCCTCTT
>CAOKKG010000011.1 GCA_948468985.1 uncultured Eubacteriales bacterium
CGGGATCCGGGCACAGGCGCAGACAGTGAACATTGCCGCGACGGATGTCGAAAAAATGGTAGATTTTGCTAGGCGGGAGGCGATCGACTTTGTCGTGGTCACGCCGGATGATCCGCTCGTGCTGGGCATGGCGGACGCGATGGAGGCGGCGGGCATCCCCGCCTTTGGCCCCAGCCGTGCGGCGGCGCGTATCGAAGGCAGCAAGGTGTTCGCCAAAAACCTGATGAAGAAATACGGCATCCCGACCGCCGATTACGCGGTGTTTTCCGACCCGGCGGCTGCGTTGGACGATATCCGCCGGCGGAATCGTTTTCCCGCCGTTATTAAGGCGGACGGATTGGCGCTCGGCAAGGGCGTGGTGATCGCACAGGATCTTGACGAGGCGCGCGCCGCCCTGCATTCTATCATGGAGGAAAAGGTCTTTGGGAGGAGCGGCAGCCAGGTCGTCGTGGAGGAATTTTTGACGGGCAAGGAGGTGTCGGTGTTGGCGTTCACCGACGGGCATGTCGTGCGGCCGATGGTGTCCTCTATGGACCACAAGCGGGCATATGACAACGACGAAGGTCCCAATACCGGCGGTATGGGTACCATCGCGCCTAGTCCGTATTACACGCCGGAGGTGGCAGAGCGCTGCATGCAGGAGATCTTCCTGCCCACCATAGAGGCGATGAACAAGGAAGGCTGTCCGTTTCGCGGGTGCCTGTATTTCGGGCTGATCCTGACGGCGGACGGCCCCCGGGTGATTGAGTATAACTGCCGCTTCGGCGACCCCGAGACGCAGGTGGTGCTGCCGCTTTTGCAAAGCGATCTGTTTTCTATCCTGCGGGCGGTGCGCGAGGAGCGACTTGCGGCGGCGGACATAGCTTGGCGCGACGGAGCGGCGGCCTGCGTCGTGCTGGCGAGCGGTGGGTATCCTAAAAAGTACCAGACCGGCTTTCCTATCACGGGACTGGACGCAGATGGCGGCTGCGCGGGTGCAATCGTGTACCATGCGGGCACCAAGTGGCAGGATGGACAGTACCGGACGGCCGGCGGGCGCGTATTGGGCGTGACCGGGCTGGGCGATACGCTGGAGGAGGCGATCCGCCGTGCGTATGCCGCGGCGGAGGACATTCGATTCGAAAATCGGCATTACCGCACCGACATCGGCAGAAAATAGGAGAAAAGAATGGCAGTATATCGTTGCTTTGTGGAAAAGAAGACCCCCTACGCCGTAGAGGCGGCAGGCGTGCTCGGCGATCTGCGCACGGCGCTGCGCACCGAAGCGGTCGCGGGCGTACGCGTGGTGAACCGCTATGACCTGGAAAACATCGAGGAGGCGGATTACCGTATGGCCGTGCGGACAATCCTTTCGGAACCGCAGGTGGACACGGTCTATGAAGAAGAGGCTCCGACCCCGGCGGAGGACGAATGGGTGCTGGCGGTGGAATACCTCCCCGGACAGTTCGACCAGCGGGCGGATTCCTGCGCGCAGTGCATCCAGCTTTCGACTTGCAAGGAGCGGCCGGAGGTCCGGACGGCGCGATTGTACTATATCCGCGGCGAGCTTTCGGCGGCGGACAGGGGGAAGATCCGCGCGGCGCTGATCAACCCAGTGGAAGCGCGGGAGGCATCCCTGGACAAGCCGGCGACCATCCGGCAGGATTTTGCACAGCCTGCGCCGGTGGCCGTGCTTTCCGGCTTTCACGACCTGGACGAGGCAGGCCTCGCCCGGATGATCGAGGAATATGGACTGGCCATGGATCTCGGTGACATTCGGTTCTGCCAGGAATATTTCCGCCGGGAGGGGCGCTGCCCCACGATGACGGAACTGCGGCTCATCGAC
Organism: uncultured Eubacteriales bacterium; assembly: GCA_948468985.1. Lineage (GTDB taxonomy): Bacteria > Bacillota > Clostridia > Christensenellales > Christensenellaceae > QANA01. Next base: position 1,826 of record CAOKKG010000011.1, read on the forward strand.
ACCTATTGGTCGGATCACTGCCGCCATACCACCTTTGGCACGATCCTCACCGGGGCGGAGATTGCGCCGGCCTATGTCCAAAAGAGCTATGAGACCTATTTGGAGCTGCGCGAACGGCTCTACGCCGGGCGCAAGGACAAGCCGGTGACGCTCATGGATCTGGCGACGATCGGCGCGAAGGCGCTCAAGGCGGCGGGCAAGCTGTCAGACCTGGACGAATCCGAAGAGATCAACGCCTGCTCTGTCCGCATTCCGGTAGATGTGGACGGACAGGAACGGGATTGGGTGCTGATGTTTAAGAACGAGACGCACAACCATCCGACCGAGATCGAGCCGTTCGGCGGTGCGGCGACCTGCCTTGGCGGGGCGATCCGCGACCCGCTTTCCGGCCGCAGCTATGTGTATCAGGCGATGCGTGTGACCGGGGCGGCCGACCCGCGCAAGCCAGTGGAGGAGACCCTCCCAGGCAAGCTGCCGCAGCGAAAGATCGTCACGACGGCCGCGGCGGGCTATAGCTCGTATGGAAATCAGATCGGCCTTGCGACTGGACATGTACACGAGATCTACCATCCGGGCTATGTGGCTAAGCGCATGGAGATCGGCGCCGTGCTGGGCGCGGCACCGCGGGAAAACATCGTCCGGGAACGCCCGATGCCGGGGGACAAGATCATCCTGCTCGGCGGACGGACGGGCCGCGATGGATGCGGCGGCGCGACGGGGTCCTCCAAGTCGCACACACTGCATTCGTTGGAAAGCTGCGGCGCAGAGGTACAGAAGGGCAATGCGCCGGAGGAACGCAAGTTACAGCGCCTGTTCCGCAACCCAGCAGCGACGCGGCTTGTCAAGCGCTGCAACGACTTCGGGGCGGGCGGCGTGGCTGTGGCAATCGGCGAGCTGGCCGACGGATTGTGCATCGACCTCGGCCGGGTGCCAAAAAAATATGAGGGGCTGGACGGCACGGAACTAGCCATCAGCGAGTCGCAGGAGCGGATGGCGGTGGTTGTAGATTCGGCGGATGTGGCGGCGTTTCAGGCGTTAGCTGCGGCGGAGAATCTGGAATCGACCGTAGTCGCCGAGGTCACGGAGCGGCCGCGGCTGGTGATGGAGCTGGACGGCCGGAAGATTGTGGACCTCTCGCGCGAATTTCTGAATTCCAACGGAGCGAAGAAGTATGCCGCAGTATCCGTGCCGCTGCCGGAGGCAGAGGCCGCGACGCCGGACTACCTGGATTTCGAAAGTCAGATGCAGAAGCTGGTCGGCAGCCTCAATATCGCCTCGCAAAAGGGACTGGCCGAGCGCTTCGATTCGACAATTGGCGCGGGTACGGTGCTCATGCCCTTTGGCGGCAAGTGGCAGCTTTCCCCGGCGCAGGCGATGGCTGCGAAGATTCCGGTGCTCGGCGGAGAGACGGACACCTGCTCACTCATGAGCTGGGGCTTCGATCCGTATGTCTCCAGCCGCAGCCCCTATCACGGCGCGATGTTGGCGGTCGTGGAATCGGTCGCCAAGGTCGTGGCGGCCGGGGGCAGCGCCGGGCACTGCTGGCTCACTTTCCAGGAGTATTTTGAACGATTGAAGGACGATCCCAAGCGCTGGGGCAAACCATTTGCCGCGCTGCTCGGCGCGTTAGAGGCGCAGCTGCAGCTTGGGATCGGCGCGATCGGGGGCAAGGACTCCATGTCTGGCACTTTTGAACAGATCGATGTGCCGCCGACGCTAGTTTCGTTTGCGGTATCCACTGCGCAGGCGGGCAAGGTCGTGGGGACAGAATTCAAGGGCGCGGGGCACCCGGTGTATGGTATCCAGCCGCGGTATACGGCCGACGGGCTCCCCGACTTCAATAGCGTGAAGCAGGTGTTTTCCCGCGTGGAGGAATGGATTGCAGCGGGCAAGGTGCTGTCTACCTGGACCTTGACTTCCGGCGGCGCGGCCGAAGGATTGTTCAAAATGGCATTGGGCAACCGGCTAGGTTTTGTGCTGAAGCCGGGCATGTCCTGGGAGGCGCTGTTCCGCCCCTGCTATGGCGCGTTTTTGTTGGAATTGGCCGAGGAAGAGGCCCTTCCCGAGGCAGAGCTGCTCGGGTGGACGCAGGCGGCGTATACTTTCCAAACAGAGGCCGGTGCGGTGGACATGGCAGACCTGCAGCGGCGCTATGAAGGAACGCTGCAAGGGGTGTTCCCGTATCTGAATGGCGAGAACGCGTCCGAAGTCGAGATGTTTTCCTATGCGGCGGGGAGCTGGCCCAAGGCCAAAGCGACGGTCGCCCAGCCGCGTGTGCTCATTCCGGTGTTTCCGGGCACGAATTGCGAATATGACACCGCGCGGGCCTTCCGCCGGGCAGGGGCGTCGCCGGAGATTTTTGTTGTCCGCAATCGGACGCCCAGGGAGATTGAGCAGTCCGCGGCGGCCTTTGCCGAGGCAATCGCGAACAGCCAGATCATCGCCATCCCCGGCGGGTTCTCGGGCGGTGACGAACCCGAGGGTTCGGGCAAGTTCATCACGGCTTTCTTCCGCAACCCGCGCATCAAGGAGCGGGTGCACGAATTGCTGCAACAGCGCGATGGGCTGATGTGTGGCATCTGCAACGGTTTCCAGGCGCTCATCAAGCTGGGGCTTGTGCCGTTTGGCGAGATTGTGGACACGGACGAGACCTGCCCGACGCTCACCTTCAACACAGTGGGGCGGCATCAATCCATGCTGGTGCGCACGCGAGTCGCGTCCAATAAGTCCCCCTGGCTGCGGCACTGCGCAGTGGGAGACATCCACACGGTCGCCATTTCGCACGGCGAGGGGCGCTTTGTGGCGAGCGAGGAAATGATCCGACGGCTGGCGGAAAACGGGCAGATTGCGACACAGTATGTCGACCTTTCGGGCAAACCGACGCAGAATATGCGTTTCAATCCCAATCATTCGGATTACGCCATTGAGGGCATCACCTCACCGGACGGCCGTGTGTTCGGCAAGATGGGGCATTCCGAGCGCTATGGGCAAAACCTCTATCGCAATATTCTAGGACAGGTGTCGGAGGAAGGGATCTTCCAAAGCGCTGTGGAATATTATCGGTAATCAAAAAGAGCCGGACAGACTGTCCGGCTCTTTTTTGTGCCGCGATTTAGTGGAATTTCGTAAGGAGTGTCCGAATCAGGATGCGCAGCCCCGGCCGTAGGGAGGATTTGTATAGAAATTCCTCACGCGTGTGCGCACCATGCCCGAGGTAGGCCCCAAAGCAGATCGCCGGGATGCCGCGGGACAGGGGGACGTTGCAATCGGTCGAGCCGCTGGATAGCGTGGGGCGGGCGCCAGTCTCAGCCTCGATGAGGTCGGAGATCTCCCGGATCAAGCGCTGCATGGCAACGGGGTCGACCTCGCCCATCGACGGGCGGGCGCCCAGCAGCCGGACGGAGAGCGGGTGTTCCCGCGAAAAGTCCTCGAAAATGCCGAATACTTCCTGCTTGATCGCGGACAGCGAATCGGCACGGTCGGCACGGAACTCGAACAGCATATGCGCCTCCTGCGCAATGGTGTTGACCGAGGTGCCGCCCGCGATGACGCCGACATTATAGGTCGTGTGCCCGGCATACGCCCCCGCGTCGATTTCGTATAGGCGGCAGATCAGCTCGCTTAGAAGCGCGATGGCGTTGGGATTGCCGAAGCTGCCATAGGAATGTCCGCCGATCGTTTTCAGGCGGACCTCATAGCGTTCCGACCCGACGGCGACAGTGGTGAGGTTGGTGTATCCGCCGTCAAAGGAGATGAATTCGCGGACCTTTCCCGCATAGCGGTCCATGACGGCGTGGCACCCCTTGAGGTTGCCGAGCCCTTCCTCGCAGGAATTGAACACGAACACGACATTCTTTTGCGGGCGCAGGCGCTGCTCAGCCAGGTATTGGATGCCCATGAGCAGGGCGGCCACATTAGCGGTGTCGTCACCGATGCCGGGCGCGGCCAGCGTTTCCTCTGTTTCCGTGACGGGGAGCGGCTGCTCGTCCGGGAAGACGGTGTCCGTATGCGCAAGGAAGAGGTACACGTCCTCCGGAGAGGGGTCGCAGAAGCATTCGCACACCACATTGGACGCCTCGTCCACAAAGATGTGCAGCGGGAAGTCCTGCCGTGCGCACAATTCGCGCAGCCAGGCCTCGAGAAAGGCAGCCTTTTGCTGTTCCTTGTGCGAGGGCGCGGGGATGGCGGCGATGGTCTTGAGAAGGGAAAGGTATTCCGGGTAAACGCGGTCGATATAGGCCTGCATGGGCGGTTCCTCCTGCCGTTTTTCTCCATCTTATCATAAATGCGGAAAAAGAAAAACTCCCAAAAAGGGAGTTTTTGGGGAAGCATTTTGCTAGGCGAGGAAGCTCGTACAGGCCCAGACGATGAGCGGGAGCGTCGCCATGGAAAACAGGGTGCTAAAGGCGACAATCTCGGAAGCGTATCGATAATCCTTTTCAAAAAGGATGGAGAACACAACGCTGTAGGTCGCGGACGGGCAGGACATGACGAGCAGAATCGCGGTGCGCACGAGCGTGCTGCCCGGCAAAAAGCGGAACAGCAGCAAGGTCGCCGCCGGGATGAGCAGCAGCCGGCAAAACGAGACATAGTAGAGCTTGGGCTTGGCAAAGGCCCGAAGCAGGCTGGTCTGCGCAATCGTCGACCCGACGACCATCATGGCGAGCGGCGTATTGACGGCGGAAATGCTCTCGAGCGGCGAAAGCAGGATGTTCGGCAGCCGCAGGCGAAGCAAAAAACAGGTAAGCGAGACGACAACAGAGACGATGGAGGGCGAGAGCAGCTTGCGGAGCAATTCGCGGAAACTGCACGAGCCGCTCATGAGCAGTACGCCGTGCGTCCAGCAGAACAGGTCGAACACCGTCATGGAGGCTGTGGCATAGAATACACCCTCGGAACCGAGCACGGCGTTTACGAGCGGGATGCCCATGAACCCGAGGTTTGGGTATACCGCGGCAAAGCGTTCAATCGCACCGTGGTCGGGATCCTTCCCCGGGAGGAGCAAGTACCCGAGCGCGACGCTCAGCAAAAAGGCGGCTGCCGCGAGCAGCACGGCAAAGCCGAGGTTTTTTAACAACTGTGCGTCATAGTCCCGCTGATAGGAAACGAAAATCATAATCGGACTCACGACCTTGACGAGTAGGTTGGTGATGCGGTTGTTCGCCTCCTGATCCAGGATGCGCAGCTTGTTGGCGGCAAAGCCGACGGCCATAAACACGGCGATCATGACGGCCTGCTTGGCGATGACTTGAAGAATATCCAACGGAAACCTCCTTTCGAAATACAAACCGGGATTGCACAACGCATAGCATATATGCAGGATTTTTGCAAGAATCCTGCAAAAGCGCCGCGCTCCCACTGGATTTCGCCTATTTCCAGTTTTCCGGTAGGACGGCCTGGAGCTTGACGGGCGGCGGGAAGGCGCTTCCGAAGGTCTCCACCCGGACGCGGTCGATGTAGATGGGCGTGACAGGTTCGTTGATCTCCACACCCTCCGGCGCGCCCGGCACGGGGCGCAGCGGCACGCCTGTCCAGCGCCGAACCTCCTCCATGCCCTCCAAAATGACGCCGAAGGCGGGATAGTGTCCGTCCAGCTTTTCAAAATAGTCGAGCGGGAAGAAGAATTCCCCGCCCGCGATGCCCTGGGGATAGCCGCCCATCGCGATGACGCCCGGCTCGACGCGCAGCGTGTTGGGAAAGCCGGAACAGCGCGATTCGTTGGCAATCAGGTATTTGCAGGCGTCCCGGCCGAACGCGGTATAGCTGGCATCCACGACATAGCCGGGGACAATGCGCGAGACCGGATAGTCGTCGAACAGCCCGGCGTTGGCGAGGGAAATAAAGCTGGCCACCGTGTTGGGGGCCTGGTCCGGGCGCAGCTCGATGCGGATGTGCGCGCCGCTGCGCATAGAGATGGTGGCGATGGGGTTGGGCATGGGAATTCTCCTTAAAATGAAAATCTATTTTTCAGTATACCCACAAACCGCCGGGGATACAAGCAAAAGAAACGACGGGCTTTGAGGTGTGCAAAAAATCTGCTATAATATCCGAAGATGTAAAAAGGAGAATCGAACAATGCGAATGCGCAAGAAACCGTTTGCACGGCCGGAATTGGAGTCGTGCAGCTTTTTCATACAGGAACCCTGCCGGTACCGCGGCCAATGGCGCGCACAGTTCCGCGACCCCGAAGCGCCGCTGTATCTGGAGCTCGGCTGCGGCAAGGGCAGCTTTATCGCGCAGCTGGCGAGTCAGGAACGCGCGGCGAACTTTGTGGCGGTGGATATCAAGGACGAGATGCTGGTCATGGCCAAGCGCAATCTTGAACGGGCGTTTGCGCCGGATCCGGTGGAAAATGTCCGCATCCTGAGCTGGAACATCGAGCAATTGGAAGAAATGCTCGCGCCGGAGGACGGAATCGCGGGGATATACATCAATTTCTGCAACCCGTGGCCCAAGGCGAAGCACCACAAGCACCGCCTGACCTATCCGCGGCAATTGGCGATGTATGCCCGATTGATGCGGCCGGGCGCGCAGTTGGCGTTCAAGACGGACGACGACGACCTGTTCCAGGCGACGCGGCGCTATCTGGCCGAGGCGGGGTGGGAAGTGCTGTTTCTAAGCGAGGATTTCCGCAAAAAGGCGTTTGAAGGGAATTTACAGACCGAGCATGAGGCGATGTTCCTGTGTGAGGGAAAGACCATCAAGGGCCTCATCGCTCGTCCGCGCGGGGCGGAGGCGGACGCATGATTGGCGCGTCGGGGGTGCTGCTAGCTTTGCTGCTGGCGTCCGGGCTGGGCACGGCGATTGGCTTCATCCTGCAAAAAAGGGCGATCTGGATCCCGAGCGTCGTGCTGCTGGGACTGTCCTGCGCGGCGGCAGTCTATTTAATCGTGCTCATCGGGCGCATGTAAATATGGGAAACAAAAAAGAGGGCGCGTGCCCTCTTTTTTATTTTTGCCCAAATTGCAGGATGTAATCGCGCAGGTTTTCGTAGGTGACGCGGCGGATCTCGGCCGGGGAAAGCCCCATTTTGGAAAGCCCTTCCGCAATGCGCTGCATGCCCGAGGAATTGGGCAGATCGGTGGGCGTATTCTGCATGCCGTCAAAGTCCGTCCCGATGCAGGCGGCGTGGACGCCGCCGACCTCGATTACATGCCGCAGGTGTGCGAGGATGTCCCGCGACGAGGCGCGGCCTTCCTGCACGAGGTGTTTGTCAAAGAAGTTGACCCCCACGACGCCGCCCATGTCCGCGATGGCACGGATGTGCGCGTCGGAAAGGCAGCGGCTGTGCGGGCACAGCGCGCGCGCATTGGAATGCGAGGCGAAGATGGGCTGCGTGCTCAGCCGCAGGAGATCGTCGATCCCAGCGTCGTTTAGGTGCGAGACATCGATGGCCATGCCGAGCGCGTTCATCTCGCGGACGACTTCCCGGCCGAACGCGGTGAGCCCCGGGGAATCCGGCTCTGTGCCGGGGTGCGCGATGGCGTTCGGATAATTCCAGGTCAGCGTCAGCGCACGCACACCCTTTTGGAAGAAGTCGTGCAGCAGGCCGAGGTCCTGCTCGATCGCTTCGCCACCCTCAATGGTGAGTACGGTTGCGATGTTGTCGCCCGTCGGGTCAAAGTCGGGCGTGAGCGACGAAAACGCGGGGTGCGCGGCCAGCATGGCCTCATAGGCGGAAAGCATTTCCAGGCATTGCTCCCGGGCGCTCTTGGGGGCGTGGGGGAACGGCCACATGGCGAAGAATTGCAATCGCACATTGCCTTCCTGCAAATAGGGGAGGGCGATCTGCTGTCCGGGGACGGGGTGCGCGATGTCATAGTTTCGGGCGCACACGCCGGAAAGGAAGTCGCAATGCCCATCGGCGAAAGGATACTGCATAGGGGGATACCTCCGAAGAAAAATTCCCTGCCCAAACCCGGCAGGAGGGCGTTAGACAAAGTAGTAATTCGTGTCCCATTCCGGGATATAAGGGTGGTGCCGCAGATAGATGCGGTAGTCCGGCCGGATCTTTAACACGCGCAGCGGAAGCGCGAACAGATCCTCGCTCCGGTGATAGGCGGAGACGAGCATTTTTGGCCGGAACGCCGCGATGGATCGCCGTGCACCCTCGAGGGCCGCGGCCTCCTGCCCCTCGACATCCATCTTGAGGTAGCTTATGGGTGTGCCGCCCAAAATAGAATCGAGCGGATAGGCGGGCATCGGCCGCCCTTCGCCCAGGGAGGAATTGCGACCGCCCCGCGCACAGAAAGACAAAAATTGCGGCCGATCGGCGCAGCAGGCGTTCCAGAGCGTCGTCCGCGGCAGATTTTTTGTGCTCTGCAGCAGCTTGCGGAAGGAGCGCGCATCCGGCTCCATCCCATAGATGCGCCGGTATTGCGGGCACAGTGCGGCAAACTGTGCGATTGTGTCACCGGTATATGCGCCGAGGTCGGCATAGCTCTCGCCGGGACGCAGATGGAAGAAGGTGGAAAACACTTCGGCCTGCGGCGTTTCGCAGGCGAAAAGGTGCCGGATGTCCCCATGCAGCTTGTAGGCGACGAGTTCCCGAAAGGCAAGGCGCGACGCCTCGTCCGCGAGCCGCGCATAGACCTCGGCAAGCTCCCGGGCATGCGCGCGGGCATAGGCGGCGGTGAACAGCTCTCCGCCAAAGAGGGGGAGTGCCGGGGCGTACAGCTCCTGTTCCCGGGCGAGGCGGGCGATGTTGGCCATCACCTCCGGCCGGCTGCTTCCAAACGCCACCAGGATGAGCATGTGTGGCGCGGCGGCCCGAGCCTCCGCATAGGAGGTGACGGAAAAGCCATGAAAGGATTGATATCGCACAAACTCGTCGCTCGCAAATACGCCCCGGACACGCACCCCAATCCGCGTGAGCAACTGCAACAGGGTGTCCGCCCCGTTGCCCATGCCATAGAGATAGATCGGTTTCCGCACCGTGCGCAGATATGCCCACAAATCGGGATATTCCATGAACGCCTCCCCGCAAAAGATGCCTTCATTATAGCATAGCCCGCCCGGCACAGACAATATGTCGGATGGGCAGGCGAGCCGTGCAGGAGAGAAGGCCTTTTCTGGGTGCGCGGCTTCCGACTCTGCTTTGCACAGTGGGAAAAAGACGGTATAATAGAGGAAAAAAGGAGGAAGGAGCGCATGCGCTTTTTACATATCTCAGACCTGCACATTGGCAAGCGGATCTATGGCATCGACCTGTGGGAGGATCAGGCGCACATTTTGGATCAGATCTGCGGCATGGCGCAGGAGGAGGCCTGTGACGCCGTGCTGATTGCCGGGGACCTCTATGACAGGGCGCAGCCTTCGGCGCAGGCGATCGCCATGGTCGACGGCTTTTTGTCGCGGCTTTCACAGATGGGAATCCCCGTGTATCTGGTGAGCGGCAATCACGACAATCCGGCGCAGATTGCCTATTGCGCGGGGATTCTGGCGCGCGGCGGCATCTATGCGGCGCGGGTGTTTGACGGGAGCTTGCAGCGCTTTTGCCTGCAGGACGCCTATGGCCTGGTGAACCTGTATGCCCTGCCTTTTGTCCGCCCGTCGCAGGTGCGGCGCTTTTTCCCGGAGGCGGAGATCAAAAGCTTTGAACAGGCCGTGCGCTGCATCCTGGAGGCGGCGGACATCCCTGCGGGGGAACGCAATGTGCTGATCGCGCATCAATATGTGGCCGGGGCCAGGACCTGCGAATCCGAGGAGCTCTCAATCGGCGGGGCGGAACAGATCCCAGCGGAGCTGTTCGAACCCTTTTGCTATACGGCGCTGGGACATCTACACAGCCCGCAGGCGCTGTTGGGCGGCCGGGTGCGCTATAGTGGGTCGATTTTGAAGTATTCCTTTGACGAGCGGCGGCAGCAAAAAGGTGCGCTGCTTGTCGACCTGGGCCCCAGGGGAGAGCTTGTCGTTGCCGAGAGGCCCTTTGCGCCCCTGCGGGATTTGCGGGAGGTACAGGGGACACTGGCGGAGCTCGCGGCGCAGCCGTACAGTGAGGACTATATTCAGGCGGTGATAGAGGATCCCGTGATGCCGCTCGATGCGCAGGGCACGCTGCGCATCAACTTTCCCAACCTGCTGTACCTGAAGCTGGCTTCCGCGCAGGGCGTACCGGCGGAGGGGGAGGAAGCCGCGGCCTTTTCGGAGGCGAAAAGCCCGATTGAGCATTTCCGAGAATTTTATCGGGCGCAGAACCCGGGACAGGACTGGACGGAACAAAAACAGGCGCTTGCCATGCAGGCGCTGCGGGAAGCGGAGGAAACGGCATGCGGCCAATCTCTTTGAAACTCTGTGCCTTTGGGCCCTATGGGGGGGAGGAAACGGTGGATTTTGCCCGGCTGGGCGAGGCGGGCGTGTTCCTCGTCACGGGCGATACCGGCGCGGGCAAGAGCAGCATTTTTGACGCCATCACCTTTGCCCTGTTCGGCAATGTGAGCGGCGGGAAGGAAAAACGGGCGGCGCGCACGCTGCGCAGCGATTTTGCGGCGGGCGACGCGCCGACCTATGTGGAATTCTGCTTTTCACACCGGGGCAAGCGCTATACCTTGCGCCGCAGCCCAGAATACCTGCGCCCCAATAAGAAGCAGAAGGACAAGTGGGTCACGCAACCGCATGAGGCGAGCCTGGTGGAGCAACCGGGCGGGCAGAGCTGGGACGGCCCGGCGCAGGTGGCGGCCCGGGTACAGGAGCTGCTGGGGCTGGACGAGGCGCAGTTTTTGCAGACGGCGATGATCGCGCAGGGGGACTTTCGCAAGATCCTCTATGCCGAAAGCGCGGAACGGACGCGCATTTTCCGGCGGATCTTTGACACAGAGCTGTACAGCCGCTGGGCGGAACAGGTGCAGAAGCACGCGCAGCAGGCCAAGCAGAGCTGTGAATTGCAGCGCCGGGAATATGCCGCCTGGGCGGCGCAGGCACAGTGCAGTCCGCCCGCGGGGCAGGAAGAGCGTTTTTTGGAGCTGCGGCAGAGCGCGGCGCACTGGGAGACGCTGGACGCCCTGCTGCGCGCGCAGATCGAGCGGGACGCGGCGGAACAGGCGGCGCGGCAGCACACGATCAAAGAAATCGACACACGCCTTTCCTGGGCGAACGCGCAGGCGGCAAAGGCAGAGCTACAGCAGGCAGGTATTGCGCAGCTTGCATTAGAGAGGGAACGCCTGCGCACGCTGGAGGCGCGGCAGGAGGAGATGGCGGCACGGCAGTCTGCCGTAGGGCGGGCGCTCGCGGCGGAACGGGCGGCGCCCTATGCCCGGCAGGCACAGAGGCTGCGCGCCCAGGCGGAGAAGGCGGCCGGGGAGGCGGCAGACCTGCGCGGCCGCGCGGCGGAGAGCACGGCAAAGCGGCAGGAGGCAGAAGCTGCTTGGCGGGCGGTGCGGCAGGAAACGGAGGCAGCCGGGGCTCAGGAGACGCGCGCAGTCCGTTTGGAGCAGGCACTTCCCCTGCTCGAGCAGGGCGGCGCAGTCTTTTTGAGGTTAGGACAGGCCCAGGTGCGCGCCCGGCGGGCGATTGCAGGTAAGCAGCAGGCGGAAGAGGCGTATCAGCGCCTGAGCGGCGCATTTTTGCGCGCACAGGCGGGACTCATGGCAGAGGCATTGCAGCCGGGCGTTCCTTGCCCGGTGTGCGGGGCCACGGAGCATCCGCGCCTCGCCGAGCTTTCCCGGGAGGCCCCGCGGGAAGAGGAGGTTCGCCACGCCGAACGGACGCGCGCCCAGGCCGAGCGGGAGGCGAGCGAAGCGGCGGCCGGCGCACAGGGAGAACAGAGCCGGCTATATGCACTGTTAGGGCAGTTGGAGGCGCTGACCGGCAAGCGGCTCGCGCCCGAAAAGCTCGCGGGCTATGCGGAGGTATACCGCCAGGAAGTGGCATCTCTGCGGGAAACGCTGCGCAGACTGTCCGCCCGGGCGGAAGCGGCGGAAAAGGACAGTCGCACACAGGCGCTGCGTGAACAGGAGGCGCTGGCGCGCGCGGAGGAGGCGGAAAAGCGCCGGGACGCCGCCGAGGCGGAGGCGCGGCAGGGCGAGGCGGAATGGCAGGAACAGCGCACTGCGGCCGGGTTTTCCGACCTCGCGGCCTATCGGGCGGCATACATGCCGGAGGCAGCGCTTCTTGCAGCGCAGCAGGCGGTGCAACGCTATGCGGAGGAACTGGCGGCTGTCCGGCGGACCTGTGCTCAGCTCGCGGAACGTTGGGGAGGCGAAGCGCCTCCGAACATGGCCGCGCTGCGGGCGCAGATGCGGGAGCTGGAGCTCCAAAAGGGACGGGAGGCGGCGGAGGAGCGCATGCTGGATCGGCGACTGCAGCAAAACCGGGAAGTGCAGGAAAGACTTTGCGCCTGCGCGGCGTGGTGTCAGGCGGCCGAGGCGGACTATGCGGCCTGGGAGGATCTGCGGCGGACGATGCAGGGCGTGATCCCGGGGGCGCGCAAGGTCACGATGGAGGTATACATCCTGCAATTCTATTTCCGCCGGGTGATTGCGGCGGCCAACCGGCGCCTGCAGCGCATGAGCCGCGGGCGGTTTCGCCTGAAGACGCAAGAGACCGGCGGGGCGCGGGCACAGACCGGGCTGGATCTCGATGTGTTTGACGCAGACACGGGCAAGGCGCGCGATGTACGCACGCTTTCAGGGGGGGAATCCTTCCTGGCGTCGCTCTGCCTGGCGCTGGGGTTTGCGGATGTCGTGCAGGGCAGCCGCGGCGGGGTACAGCTGGACACCTTGTTCATCGACGAGGGTTTCGGCGCGTTGGACGAACAGACGTTACGCACCGCGATGCAGGTGCTTTTGGAGCTGGCGAGCGGCAGCCGGCTTGTTGGGATTATCTCGCATGTGGGGGCGCTGCGCGACACCATCGATCGCAAGATTCTCGTGCAGAAGACCCCGACGGGCAGCCATATCCGGCAGACGGAGGAGTAAATGCGAATATTTTTGAAGAAAATCGACAAGTAATTCGATTATAGGATAAAATTCTTTTCCAAAGTGTTTACAATTTTTTCGAATTGTTATATGATTTGGAAGTAAAATTTCCATTTTTCCATTGGAGGATACGGCATGAAAAAAGTTGTTTGCCTGTTGATGGCAATCGCGATGGTCTTCTCCTTTGCTGCGTGCAAAAAGGAGGAAAAAAACGCTTCGACGCCCCAGGGCAGCCAGACAGGAAACTCTTCCGTTGTCAAGGGTGTGGCGAAGGATGACCTGAAGGTCGGGTTCATCTACATTGGCGATGAAAACGAGGGATACACGGCGGCGCACTACTACGGCGCCAAAGCCATGCAGGAAGCGCTGGGCCTGAAGGATGACCAGTTGATTTTCAAGTGGAACACGCCGGAGGACGAGACCTGCTATGACGCGGCGGTCGATCTGGCGGAGCAGGGCTGCAACATCATCTTTGCAAATAGCTTTAATTTCGAACCGTTCATCATTCAGGCGGCGAAGGAATACCCGGAGATTCAGTTCTGCCATGCGACGGGCTATCAGGCGAAGTCCAGCGGTCTTGCCAACATGCACAACTATTTCACCTCTGTATATGAATCCCGCTATGTGTCGGGCGTTGTCGCCGGCATGAAGCTCAACGAAATGATCGATGCGGGCAAGATTACGGCGGATCAGGCTGTGATCGGCTATGTGGGCGCATTCCCGTTCGCGGAAGTAATCAGCGGCTACACCTCTTTCTACCTCGGCGCGAGATCGGTCTGCCCGTCCGCGACAATGAAGGTTACCTATGTCAACAACTGGTCGAGCTTTGACCTGGAAAAGGAAGCAGCCGAGGCGTTGATCGCGGATGGCTGCGTGTTTATCAGCCAGCATTCCGACACGACCGGCCCGGCGACGGCCTGCGAGGCCAAGGGTGTGCCGATGGTCGGCTACAACATCTCCATGACCTCGGTCGCGCCGAACCAGGCGCTGACCTCTGCCTCCATCGATTGGGCGCCGTATGTCACCTATGCAACGAAGTGCGTCCTCGATGGCGAAGAGATTGTGGTCGACTGGTGCAAGGGCTATGCCGACGGCGCGGATAAGATCACTGAGCTTAACGAAAAGGTGATCGCGGCGGGCACGGCGGACAAGGTCGCGGAAGTCGAAGAGGCGATCAAGAATGGCACGCTGCATGTGTTCGATACCACTACCTGGACGGTGGATGGTGCGCATTTGGACAGCTATAAAGATGATTTCGGCAACGAATACATTTCCGACGGGTACTTCCATGAATCGGAACTGGCTTCCGCGCCGGCGTTCAACATCATCATCGATGGTGTGACCGCAACAAAATAACAGGGATCCGGTTTTTGTACAGACGGGGCTGCGCAATGCACAGCTCCGTCTTGTGGTTTCCCAGATACCGCAGAACGGATGCATGGGAAGGGGCCGCCGGGCGGCGGAAAACGGCGGAGAACATGATGGAGGAGATTTTGAAACAGAATAGCGCCATTGAATTACGACATATTACCAAGCGCTTTGGCAGCAAGGTGATTGCAAACGACGACATCAGCATGCAGGTGCGCCGCGGCGAGATCCTTTCGATCCTGGGGGAAAACGGGAGCGGCAAGACCACGCTCATGAATATGATTTCCGGCATTTACTTTCCGGACGAGGGGCAGATTTTGGTCGATGGGCAGGAAGTAACGATTCGCTCGCCCCGGGACGCCTATGCCATGGGTATCGGGATGATCCATCAGCATTTCAAGCTGATCGATGTCATGACGGCGGCGGAAAACATCATTTTGGGGTTGCCCGGCAGCGAACGGCTGAACATGCGGCAAGTCGCGCAGAAGATCACGGAGCTGACCCAGAAATACGGCTTTGTGTTGGATCCCGCGCAAAAGATCTATGAAATGTCCGTCTCGCAGAAGCAGACGGTGGAGATCATCAAGGTGCTGTACCGCGGCGCGGACATCCTGATACTGGACGAGCCGACGGCTGTGCTGACCCCGCAGGAGGCGGAACGGCTATTCGCTGTGCTGCGCAATATGCGCGACGACGGCAAGGCTATCGTCATCATCACGCACAAGCTGCAGGAGGTATTGGAGCTTTCTGATCGGGTGGCCGTGCTGCGCAAGGGTAAATATGTGGGCGATGTGCCGACGCGGGAGGCGACCGTGGCGTCACTGACCGAGATGATGGTGGGCGAAAAGGTGGAATTGGACATCGAACGCCCCGACCCGGTGCGCCCCGAACGCCGTCTGCGCATCCAGGGCGTGACCTGTGTCAACAAGGAAGGGCGCACGACGCTCGACCATGTGAGTTTTGAGGCATACAGCGGCGAGATCCTGGGCATCGCGGGCATCGCGGGCAGCGGGCAACGGGAACTTTTGGAATCCATCGCGGGGCTACAGCGCATGGCGGAGGGTTCGGTCGAATACTTTGCGCCGGACGCGCAGGCTGCGGTGGAGCTTTCGCGGATGGACGCGATCGAGATCGGCCAGTTGGGCATCCGTCTGTCTTTCGTTCCGGAGGACCGCTTGGGGATGGGGCTGGTCGGGTCGATGGACCTGACGGACAATATGATGATCCGCAGCTATAAGAGGGGAGGCTTCTTTTTCGCCGATCGGAAAAACCCCAAGAGCCTCGCGGAAAAGATTGTGGAGCAATTGCAGATCAACACGCCGGGCGTGGACACGCCGGTGCGGCGGCTGTCCGGCGGCAATGTACAGAAGGTGCTCGTCGGGCGGGAAATCGCCTCTTCGCCGACGGTTTTGATGGTGGCGTACCCCGTACGCGGGCTGGACATCCATTCTTCCTATACCATTTACCACCTGCTGAATGAGCAGAAAAAGAAGGGCGTCGCCGTCATTTGCGTGGGCGAGGATCTGGATGTGCTGACGCAGCTGTGCGATCGGATTTTGGTGCTGGGCGGCGGCAAGCTGCGCGGGATCGTGGACGGCCGTACGGCGACCAAGGAACAGATTGGCGTCCTCATGACGCAGAGCAAGGAGGATCAGGCATGAATAAACAAGCTACCCATGTGACGCATAAAGAGCCATTGTTTCGCATCACGAAGCGGGACGGCATCGCCTTTTGGAAGGCGTGGGCCATCCGCGTCGGCGCGATTTTGCTTTCCCTCGTAGCCTGCGCGCTCGTGATCTACCTGCTCACGGACCTCAACCCGATCCAGGTGTATGAGGCAATCGTCAAGGGTGCGGTCGGTACCAAGAAGCGCACCTGGGTCACGCTGCGCGACGCGCTCACGCTATTATGCATCTCGGTTGCGATCACCCCGGCGTTCAAGATGAAGTTTTGGAATGTCGGCGCAGAGGGACAGGTGCTGATGGGCGGCCTGGTAACGGCGGCGGTCATGATCTATGCGGGTGATCGCCTCTCTCCGGCGGTCCTGTTCCTCGTCATGCTCGTGGCCAGCATCTTGGCGGGCATGGTGTGGGGGCTGATCCCGGCCATCTTTAAGGCGAAATGGAATACGAATGAGACGCTGTTTACGCTGATGCTCAACTACGTGGCGACGCAGCTCGTGACCTTCTGCATCGTCTTTTGGGAAAACCCGGCGGGCTCTAACGCCGTGGGTATCATCAACCCTCTGACGGAGGGCGGATGGCTCCCGCCGCTGTTCGGGCTGACCTATGGGTGGAATCTGGTCATCGTGCTCGGGATCACGCTCGTCATGTATATCTACCTCAAATACAGTAAGCAGGGCTATGAGATTGCGGTCGTGGGCGAGAGCGAGAACACAGCGCGGTACGCCGGCATCAATGTGAAAAAGGTAATCCTGCGCACGATGTCCATCTCGGGGGCGCTGTGCGGCATCGCCGGTTTTCTGCTGGTGAGCGGCGCGAGCCATACAATCTCAACCAGCACGGCGGGTGGCCGGGGCTTTACGGCGATTATCGTCGCTTGGCTGTCCAAGTTCAACGCGTTTGTCATGATGCTCGTCTCCTTCCTGCTCGTGTTCATGGAGAAGGGCGCGATCCAGATTGCATCGCAGTTCAACCTGAACGAATCCGCCTCAGATGTGTTGACGGGCATCATCCTGTTCTTTGTGCTGGGGTGCGAATTCTTCATCAACTATAGACTCAACCGGAACCACAACAAGAAGGAGGAAGCGGCGAAATGAACGCGATTATCATCTTTATCCAAAAGGCCATCGCGCAGGGGATCGTCATCCTGTTCGGCGCGACGGGCGAAATCTTGACGGAAAAATCGGGCAACCTCAACTTGGGCGTGCCGGGTATGATGTATATGGGCGGCATCGGCGGGCTGGTGAGTGCGTTTTTGTATGAAAACCACGCCGCGAACCCGAACGGGCTCATTGCAGTGCTGCTCTCCTTTGTCTGCGCCTTTTTGTGCGCGGCGCTGGGCGGGCTCATCTATAGCGTGCTCACCATCTCCCTGCGCGCCAATCAGAATGTCACGGGCCTGGCACTCACGACCTTTGGCGTCGGGTTGGGCAACTTCTTTGGCGGGTCGCTTTCGCAGCTTGCGGGCGGTGTGGGACAGATCGCATTGCCGGTGACGAGTGCGGCCTATACGGCGAAGATCCCGGTGCTGTCCAACTTGGGCGTTGTGGGTGAGATTTTCTTTTCTTATGGTTTCCTCACCTACCTGAGTATCGCGCTGGCGCTGTTCGTCACCTGGTTTTTGCAGAAATCGCGCAGCGGTCTCAACCTGCGCGCCGTGGGTGAGAGCCCGGCGACGGCGGACGCGGCGGGCATTGCCGTGACCAAGTACAAATACCTGGCGACCTGTCTTGGCGGCGGCATCTGCGGGCTGGGCGGATTGTATTTCGTCATGGAATACGCGGGTGGTACCTGGACGAACAACGGCTTTGGCGACCGGGGGTGGCTGGCCATTGCGCTCGTCATCTTCGCGCTGTGGAAGCCGAAGAACGCCATTTGGGGTTCGATCTTGTTTGGCGGGTTGTACATTCTGTACCTCTATATCCCGGGGTTGCAGCGCAGCACGCAGGAGATCTTCAAAATGCTGCCCTATCTCGTGACGATCTTGGTGCTCATCCTGACGAGCCTGCGCAAAAAGAAGGAAAATCAGCCGCCGGCCAGCCTGGGGCTCCCCTATTTCCGGGAAGACCGCTGACGGCGTATACGAAAGGAGGATCCCCCATGTGGAAGGAAGATGAGGAATTTGACCGGTTAATCGATCATGCGGGCCTAGCTTCGGGGCGCGACCTGTTTCGTCCGGAGGCGGCAAAGCGGATGGGTGTGCCCTCCTTTTCGTTTGCGGAAACGGATTTCCGCATCCCCGCGCACATGCAGAGGGGGTTCCACACGCTCATCGACCGCGGGTTTTGCGGATATACTGTGGCGGAGGACGAGACATACCTTCGCGCGATTGTAGACTGGATACGTGTCCGGCGCGGCTGGGAAGTGCGGATGGAATGGATCCTCCCCGTCTATGGCGTACTCCGGACGATGTCCATGGCCATCCGCGCGTTTTCCTGCCCGGGGGAGGGCGTACTCCTCTTTTCGCCGGGCTATACGGCCTATGAGGGGCTTATCACGAAAAACGACCGCAGGATCGTGCGCATCCCGTTGCACGAGGAGGCAGGGCGTTTCCTGCCGAATTTCTCCATGTTGGAGGCGCAGATGCGCCGGGCGGAGAACACGATGCTCTTTTTGTGCAACGCGCACAATCCGACGATGCAGGTATGGCCGCAGGCGCTGTTGGAGCAGATCGCGGCATGGGCGGCGGCATACGGCGTGTTTGTGGTGGTGGACGAGACCTTTGCTGACCTCTGTTTTCCCAAGACGCCGATGACCAACTATGGCCAGATTGCGGCGGCAGAGGATAACTGCTTAGTAATCCAGGCGATCTCCAAGGCGTTCAATGTCACGGGGCTGAACGCGGCGAATGCGATCCTCCCTGGCGCAGCGGCGCGGGAACGCTTCCGGCAGACCTTTTTGGCGGAACAGCGGGGCAGTGGGAGCATCGAACCATTTGTGCGCACGGCGATCCTCGCTGGGTATTCGCCGGAGGGCGCGGCCTGGCTGGAGCGATTGTTTATCTATGTGAGGCAGAACATGGACCTGGTGCGGCGCTTTTTTGGGGAGGTGTTGCCGCAGGTGCGGCTTTTCCCGTGCGACTGCGCCTACCTCGTCTGGACGGATTGGCGGGGGCTGGGTCTTTCGGATGCGGAATTGGAATGCTTCCTGTTTGACGAGGCCGTGTTCTGTGTGGACATGGGGCAAAAATACGGGCCGGAGGGGCGTGGTTTTGCCCGCATCCACCTGGGGACGAGCCACAAAAACCTTTTGGACGGGCTTTTGCGGCTGCAGGCGGCGGCGCATGCGCGGGGGTTCTGTGCGGCGGAACCCTTTTCGGCGGACGGAATATTTTTGCAGGGAAGCCAAAAAAAAGATTGACAAGAAAAATAGAAAGTGCTATGATTCTTCCATCGAGAAACCGATGATTGAGAAGAGTAGTAAATTGGCCTTTGTTTCAAGAGAGTTGCAGCTGGTGGGAATGCAATAACGGGCGGTTTATGAATGGACTCATGAGGGCCTGTAAGGGATTTGCCCGAAGCAGGATGTTGGCCATACATTACAATGGCGCGTGTATGATGGTACATGCATGAGGGGCGACCTTCTTTTTTGTGATAGAAAGAAAGGTCGAACATAGGTGGCACCGCAAGTGAACTCTTGTCCTATGAGAATAGGATAAGAGTTTTTTTATATCAATTTTTAAGGAGCGTATTTTATGAAACGGAACAAAGTGTTGGCAATGGTCCTGGCAATGTTGACGGTGGTATTCGCCCTGGTTGCCTGCGGCAAAAAGGAAGCGGAGCACAGCAGCACTTCAATAGGCAGCACGGTGGGCAAGAAGTACACGGTGGGCGTGATCCAATTCGGGAGCCACCCGAGCCTGGACAACTGCTACGCCGGCGTGGAGGCGGCGCTTAAAGCATCTGGGTTGGATATCACGATCGATCGGCAGGACGGCAATTTCGATTCCGCGACCTGCGACACGATTGCGAAGAACATGGTATCCAAGAACTATGATCTGATCATCCCGATTGCGACGCCGGCGGCAGTATCCGCCTATGCGGCCGCGGCGAACACGAACATCCCGGTGGTGTTCTGCGCAGTGTCCGACCCGGTGACGGCGGGGATTGTCGATTCGATTGAAAAGGTCGGCGGCAACTGCACGGGCACCTCGGACATCCTGGATCTCTCCGCGCAGGTGGATATGATCCTAGCGATGCAGCCGGAGCTCAAAAAGATTGGTGTGCTCTACACGACAAGCGAGGCCAATTCCGTTTCGCAGCTCGCGCGCTTAAAAGAAATCGCACTGGAAAAGGGTGTGGAGATCGTGGAACAGGGTGTGCAGACCGCGGCGGACATTCCGCAGGCGGCCGCGAGCCTGGCCTCAAAGGTGGACTGCATCAACAACTTCACAGACAATAATGTCGTCAACAGCCTGAGCGTGGTGCTGGAGCAGGCGACGGCGGCGGGCATTCCGGTCTATGGCTCGGAAGAGGAGCAGGTGAAAAACGGCTGTCTGGCGTCGATCGGGCTAGACTATGTCGCGCTCGGCAAGGTCACGGGGGAAATGGCGCTGGAAGTGTTGGGCGGCGCAGATGCTTCCGGCATGAGCGTCAAGACAATCACGGACACGACGCCGTTTGTCAACAGGACGGTGATGGAACAGTTCCACATCACGCTCCCCGCGGCGTATCAGAACGCGACCTTTGTGGAAGTGGAATAAGCGGACAATATCGAGCCGATGGGCGCGCAAGCGCCCTGTTCGCGTCATAAAATACGGCATGACTTCCTACTAGATTATCCGGAAAGGAATTTTCATTTGCCATGAATGTAATTTTGAACATTTGCAAGGTGACATTGGAAGAGGGCTTCATGTACGCCATCCTGGCGCTGGGGCTGTATATCACCTATAGCATCCTGGATTTCCCCGACCTCTCCGTCGATGGCTCGATGCCCCTTGGAGCGATCGTGACCGCGCTGCTCATCCTGCGGGGTGTCGACCCATGGCTGTGCCTGTGTTTGAGCTTTCTGGCCGGGGCACTCTGTGGGGTCGTCACTGGGGTGCTGCATGTTAAGCTGCACATCCGTCCGCTCCTGTGCGGAATCCTGGTCTATACCGGGCTGTTGTCCATCAATCTAGTGCTGCTGTACTTCTTCAACAACGGCATGAGCGTGGCCTCCTTCTTCCGTATGCCGACGATCTTTTCCACCGGCATCGGCGCGCTTCTGCCCGAAACAGTCGGCGGGTTCTATCTCCGCACACTGGCGGTCTCCGCGCTGGTCGCGGTGGCCTGCAAACTGTTGTTGGATGTGTATTTGAAAACCAAGTCAGGGCTGCTCCTGCGGGCAACGGGTAATAACGAACAATATGTCACCATGCTGGCGCGTGACCCGGGACAGAGCAAGATCCTGGGGCTAGCGCTCGGGAACGGCTTTGCGGCGCTCGCGGGGTCGGTCATCGCGCAATCCAAGGGCTCGGCCGATCAGCAGATGGGCGTCGGCATGGTTGTACTGGGACTGGCCTCTGTGATCGTCGGGCTGAGCCTGTTCCGCAAGGCGGTACACATGCGGGCGACGACGATGGTCGTGCTCGGCAGCATCGCCTATAAGGCGGTACTGTCCATTGCATTGGCGCTCGGGCTGCCAACGGAATACCTGAAACTGTTGATGGCGGCGTTGTTCGTGCTGGCGCTGGTGCTGAGCGGCAAAAAGGAAAAGCACAAGAGGAGGGCAGCGCAATGATGTTGGAATTGCAGAACATTCACAAGGTATTTAATGAGGGCACGGTGGACGAGGCCGTCCTTTTTCGGGATTTCAACTTTGCCGTGCAGGAGGGGGAGTTTGTCTCAGTAATCGGCTCCAACGGCAGCGGCAAGACGACGATGCTCAATCTGATCTGCGGCGCAGACCGTGCGGAGGAGGGGCGCATCCTCTTTCGCGGCAAGGACATTACAGGGCTTTCCGAATATAAGCGGGCGCGGCTCATCGGGCGTGTGTTTCAGGATCCTAAGGTCGGTACCTGCGCGGGGCTGACCGTGCTCGAAAACATGGCGCTCGCAGAAAATAAGGGGAAGCCCTTTGGCCTTGGCTTTGCCATCAATAAAAAGCGGATCGACGCGTATCGGAGCCTCTTGGAGGAATGCGAGATGGGGCTGGAAAACCGCATGCAGGTCAAGGTCGGCTCCCTCTCTGGCGGGCAGAGGCAGGCGCTCGCCCTCGTGATTGCCAACATGAGCCGCATCGAGCTACTTATCCTAGACGAACATACAGCTGCACTCGATCCGAAGTCCTCGGAACGCATGATGTATCTGACCCAAAAGCTGGTGGAGCGCCGCGGGATCACGACCATCATGGTCACGCACAATCTGCGCTATGCGGTGGAATACGGCGACCGGTTGGTCATGATGCACGAGGGGCAGGTGATTCGGGATCTGCGCGGCGAGGCGAAAAAGCGGACGCAAGTGCAGGACCTGTTAGACACTTTTTATGAGATCAGTGTGGAAAGTGGCAACGGCGTATAAGAAAATCAGCACGGAAAGAAGCAGGGGAAGAAAACCTGCTTTTTTTATAGTGTTGAAAAAACGGATGCTCAGCAAGTGATTCCAATGGATTTGCAAGTCATTTCTTCTCGGAAACTTTTCTTTAAGTGATTTTAATAATAATATAATAGTAGATGGGAAGTCTTATGAAGAAAAGGAGAAGGGTATGAACAAGAAGAGATTAGCATGGGTGCTTGCGGTCGTGCTCCTGCTGTCACTGTTGCCGGTCGGCGGCATGGCGGCGCAAAAGGACAACAAGTTGGGCTATAAGCTATTCCGCGGCTGGAACAGTAGTCATAGTCAAATGCTCCAGGAAACGAATTCGATGCTGCAGGCAAACACGGTCGTTAAGGTCGGTTCGACGACACTGAGTTACGGAAACGGCAACGCGACCACTGTGCAGAATGCAAAGCAGCACGGCATTTCAGTGACGCCACCGGCGGGGTACTATGTCGCAGAAGTCATCATCGCCTGCAATGATAACGGCGGATATAACTGCAACACGGCGGCGAGGAGCAACCTGATCACCTTTGGCGCGAAGAGCTGGGATTCTACCACTTTTACGATCACGCCGGCGGAGATGAACCAGGGCGCGTCGGCCGGCAAGACAGTTTGGCACGCCGGCAGGGGCGAGCCGTATTGGATCATGGTTCGCTTGGCAAAGAGCCCGGATCCGGTGCATGTCGTCTATGACGCGGGCGCGATGAAGAACGAAATTGGCGCTTCGACTGTATTGGTCGAAAACGGCAACGATTTCCAGGTTACGAATACGAGCGGCAATGCGACGCATCAGGCGTTGCCGATCAAAGCGGCTTATGAAAAGGTCGCACAGAAAGGCAAGACCTATCGCTTCACTGGTTGGAAGGTCGAGTACTATGTAAACTATAACAACGGTGTGCTTTCGAACCTTAATACGAACGGTGGCACAGTGCAGCCGGGCGCGAATGTGAAACTCTCTCTGCATGCCAAGCTGACGGCGCAGTGGGAAGAAGTAAAAACCTATCGCGTGTTCTATGACGCGAACGGCGGCACAGGTACGATGACGGATGCGACGCTGTATGCGACGGGCGACGCCATCACGGTGAAAGCCAACGAATTCACCTATACGCATAAGATGTTCGTGAAGTTCACACTGGACGCAGCGGGTACGCAGGAGATCCCGGCGGATTTCCGGATGAAGGAAGGCAACATCACGCTGTATGCGCAGTGGGAAGAAGAGCCGACCTATCGCGTGTTCTATGACGCGAACGGCGGCACAGGTACGATGACGGACGAGCAGCTGTACTATACGGGCGATGCGATTGCGGTGAAGGCCAACGAATTCACCTATACGCATAAGAAGTTCGTGAAGTTCACACTGGACGCAGCGGGTACGCAGGAGATCCCGGCGGATTTCCGGATGAAGGAAGGCAACATCACGCTGTATGCGCAGTGGGAAGAAGAGCCGACCTATCGCGTGTTCTATGACGCGAACGGCGGCACAGGTACGATGACGGACGAGCAGCTGTACTATATGGGCGACGCCATCACGGTGCTCAAGAACGCCTTTGAGAGAGCGGACTATACCTTTGTGAAGTTCACGCTGGATAAGGAAGGGATGCAGGACATCCCGGCGGACTTCCGGATGGAAGAAGGGAACATTACACTGTATGCGCAGTGGGTGAAGAAAGAGAAACCGTCGGTCACACCGATTACGGGCGATTCCGCGAACCTGGCACTCTGGGCGGGTGCAATGTTGCTGAGCTGTGCAGGTATCGTACTGCTGAGCCAGATGAAGAAGCGCGCGTCTAGATAAGCGCATCCGGCAAAAAGCCGGATATGGAAGAATTGGAGAAGGGAAAGGGACTGTGGAAGCTCTGCAGTCCCTTTTTTGTGCCTGCATTTTGAAAGAACCGATGCCGGGCGCATCCCCTGCTGCAAAACGAGGGGAGCTCGGCGCAACAGGACAGTGCGGCAACGAGCCCCAAAGCAAACGGTTGGGCATGCAAAAAATATTGAGAATTTTTTTCTTTCCCCTTGACAAGGGCGGGAGAGGCGATTATTATAATTCATATAAAACCTATCAATAATATATGAATTAAAGAAGGGCGCGGATATGCGGTGTGTTTTTCGATGTTAAATGGAGAAGTGATATAAAGGGTGTGGAAAAACCGGAAAATCCATCAAGACAGGGAAAAGGAGAAAAACAATGAAAGTATATCAGAAAATTACGGATTTGATTGGCGGCACGCCGCTGTTGGAACTTGGTAACTATGAAAAGAAGTACAGCCTGGAAGCGAAGATCCTCGCCAAATTGGAATATTTCAACCCGGCGGGGAGCGTAAAGGACCGCATCGCCCGCGCGATGCTGGATGAGGCGGAAGCTTCCGGTGCGCTCAAGCCGGGTAGCACCCTCATTGAACCGACGAGTGGCAACACGGGCATTGGCTTGGCAGCGGTGGCGGCCTCAAGGGGCTATGAGGTAATCTTGACCATGCCGGAGACAATGAGCGTAGAGCGCCGCAACCTGCTCAAGGCCTATGGCGCCAAGCTGGTGTTGACGGATGGGGCGAAGGGCATGAATGGGGCAATCGCCAAGGCAAAGGAATTAGCGGCGCAGACGCCGAACAGCTTTATCCCAAGTCAGTTCACCAACGCGGCCAACCCGGAGGCACATCGCCGCACAACGGGGCCGGAGATTTGGCAGGATACAGACGGCACGGTGGACATCTTTGTCGCCGGCGTGGGAACGGGCGGCACGATCACCGGCGTGGGCGAATACCTAAAGGCACAGAACCCTAAGGTACAGGTCATCGCAGTGGAGCCGGCGGGGTCTCCGGTACTCTCCAAGGGCGTGGCTGGGCCGCATAAAATCCAGGGGATCGGCGCGGGCTTTGTGCCGGAAACGCTGAATACCAAGGTGTATGACGAGGTGATCCCGGTGGAGAACGATGCGGCCTTTGCGACCGGCCGGGAGATCGCGCGGAGCGAGGGTGTGCTGGTGGGTATTTCCTCCGGTGCGGCGCTGTACGCGGCGACGGAGCTGGCAAAGCGCCCGGAGAACAAGGGTAAGACGATCGTCGTGCTCATGCCGGATACGGGGGATAGATACCTGTCGACGCCGATGTTCGCGGAATGATACGAGCAAAAACGGAAAAAGAGAGGAGAAACTCCTCTCTTTTTTGTGTGCAATATGGGAAAAAAGTGGCCGCAAAACATGGCAATGTTTGAAAAGAGATACCGTGGTTGCAGTGTATCGCCAAGGCGCACGGAGCTTGTCGGAGCCCCGGCTTAGATGCTGTAGTTGCCGCCGCGACGCACTGCCTGCTGATCCAGGATGTCTTGCAGTGTGATGTGGTCGAGATAGTCGTCGATGACTCGCTCCAGCCCCTCCCAGATGGGGAGCGTAGCGCATTGCCCGCAGCGCGTACAGGGGTTTGGATCCTGCTCCATGCAGGGAACGGGCGCAAAGCTGCCTTCTGTGACGCGCAGGATGTCACCGACCGTGTATTGACCGGGCGCCTTGGCAAGGCGATACCCGCCCTGAAATCCGCGGCTCGCCTGCAAAAAGCCCGTCCGGTTGAACAGGGGAATGATCTGCTCAAGGTATTTTTTGGAGATCTCCTGTCGCCGGGCGATGTCTTTAAGGGCGATATATTCCCCGTTTTGGTGCTCGGCCAAATCGATGAGCATGCGCAGGGCATAGCGCCCTTTGGTAGAAATTTTCATAGAACCCCTCCTATATGCTCATAATACCATAGGTTTTCTAGGTATTCAAGAAGCACACCGCAAATTGCCTTTTGGCGGGGGCTATGCTATACTGGGGGTACTTTTTTGGGGAGGAGGCCGCCGGAGCTTGCCTGCGGCGAGGCGCGTATGCTGCACAATCGGTTTCAAAAAATGCATCCCCGGGTGCTGTGCTTGTATTTTGCGGGTGTACTGCTCGTCCCCATGCTGACGCTGCACCCGGCTTTTTTGGGCGTGAGCCTGGCGGCGGCCTTGGGCACACATGTGCTCCTACGGGGCGGACGCGCCACGGGGCGGATGCTGTGTGGGATCCTGCCGGCGATGCTGCTCATCGTAGGGATGAATCTGCTCTTTCAGCACGCGGGTGTCACGCTATTGTGGTATTTACCAAACGGAAACCCCGTCACGCGAGAGGCGATCCTTTATGGCGCCGCCACGGCGGGCATGTTTGCAGCAACCGTCCTGTGGGCCGCCTGCTATCAGGAAGTGGTCACGGCGGAGAAATTTTGGGATCTGCTGCGGGGAAAGCTCCCGGCATTTTCGCTGTTGTGGGTACTCGCGCTGCGGTTTGTGCCCAGGTTCCACCGCCGGATGCGGCGTATTGCGGCGGCACAGGCGCAGATCGGGCGCGGCACGGAGGTAGGCAGCCCGCGCCTGCGCCTGCAAAACGGCGTACGGGTGTTTTCCATCGCGATGACCTGGGCGCTGGAGGATGGGATCATCACGGCGGATTCTATGCGCAGCCGAGGGTACGGCGCGGGGCCGCGCAGCCGGTTTTCCCGCTACCGCTGGGGCGGCCGGGAACGGGCCATGGTTTTTGGGCTGCTCCTGCTGCTCGGGGGCGTCCTTGCGGCGGCGCTCTGCGGCGCGATGCGGGCGGTGTATTATCCGGCGATCCGGTTTGCGGTCTCGCCGATGCTCTATGTAGGCGGCGCATGCTATGGCGCATTTTGCGCATTTCCGCTGTTGCTGGCGGGAGGAGAGAGGATACGATGGCGGAAGTTACGGTTCGAGAACTGAGTTTTCAATATCCGGGGTGCCGGGAAAAGGCGCTACGGGAGGTCTCCCTGATTCTCCCGGCGGGCGGGATCACATTGCTCTGTGGCTATTCCGGGAGCGGCAAAAGCACGCTGCTGCGGCAGATGAAGAGCTGCCTAGCGGCGCATGGGACGCGCAGCGGGCAGATTCTGCTGGACGGGCGGCCGTTGGAGGAGACCCCCTGGCAGGAGCAGGCGCGGCGAATCGGGTTTGTATCGCAGCAGCCGGAGGAGCAGCTCGTAAGCGAGCGGGTATACGCCGAATTGGCATTCGGGCTGGAAAACCTTGGCTATCCACCGGAGAAGATTCGCCTGCGCGTGGCGGAGATATCCACCTTTTTTGGGATCGACGACTGGTTTTCTAAAAAGGTGGGAGAGCTTTCGGGCGGAGAGAAGCAGATATTGAACCTGGCGGCGGTCGTGGCGATGGATCCGGAGGTACTCATTTTGGATGAGCCGACGAGCCAGCTGAACCCGATTGCCGCGGCGGAATTCCTGCAATTGCTGCGCAAGCTGCGGGACGAGCTCGGGATGACGATCCTACTGTCGGAGCATCGGCTGGAGGAGGCGCTGCCGCTGGCGGACGCTATGGCAGTGCTGGAAGAGGGAAGGCTCATCGCATTTGGAAAGCCACGGGCAGTGATGCGGGAGCTTGCGGAGGCGCCCATTGCCGCCGCATTCCCGACGGCGGTGCGGATGTTCTGGGCGGCAGGTGCTGCGGGGGATCCGCCTGTGACAATCGGCGAGGGGCGCGCGTGGCTGGCGGCACAGGGCCTGCGGCCGGCCCTCCGCACCGAGGCCGAGGCGGAGGCAGCACACGGGGCGGAGTGCCTTCGCCTGCAGGAGGTCTGCTTTCGCTATGCCAAGGCAGGGCGGGATGTCCTGGACGGACTGGACCTCTGCCTGTATGCCGGGGAAATCTATGCGGTGCTGGGCGGCAACGGCGCGGGCAAGAGTACTCTGCTGGGCCTCCTTTCCGGGCAGCTAATCCCTTATGCCGGAAAAATCTTTGTGCGGGGCGAGCGGCAGAAGCGGTTGCATTCGGCAAGGCAGCGGATCGCCGCCCTGCCGCAGGATCCGCGGGAGTTGTTTGTGTGTGAGAGCGTCCGGGAGGAGCTTTGCGAGATGACGCTCGACGCGGCCGCAGCGGAGGAGGTGCAACGGAAAATGGGGCTGGAGGCTTTGGCGGACAGGCATCCCTTCGACCTCTCCGGTGGAGAGCAGCAAAAGCTGGCGCTTGCCAAGGTGCTGCTTACCGATCCGGAAGTGCTGCTGCTGGACGAGCCGACCAAAGGGATGGACGGCAGCCTGAAGCGGGAATTCGGCCGCCTGTTATGCCAATGGCGCGCGCAGGGCAAGTGCATCCTGCTGGTGAGCCACGACATCGAATTCTGCGCGGACTATGCGGACCGCTGCGGGCTGCTGTTTGACGGGAGCCTGGTGAGCGAGGCCCCCACTTCGGACTTCTTTGCGGAGAACCGGTTCTATACGACGGCGACGGCGCGGATCTGCCGGGGGATTCTGCCGGGCGTCGTGCGTTGCCGGGAGGTAGAGGCATGCATACGAGGTTAGGCCGCACAGGCTTTTGGGCCGGATTGTTTTTGGGAATCGCGGCGCTTTTGGGGGTCTCCGTGTTCTGCTGGGACAACCGGCAATACTATCTGACCTCCTTTTTGCTGGCAGGGTTGATGTTGCTGCCGTTTTTGTTCCGCTTTGAGGGCAGACGGCCCGGGGCGCGAGAACTGGTGCTGTTGGCGAGCATGGCGGCACTAGCTGTCGCCGGGCGGGCGGCGTTTTACTGGCTGCCGCAGGCAAAGCCGGTGAGCGCGATCGTGATCCTGACGGCAGTGATCCTGGGGCCGGAGGCGGGCTTTCTGACCGGGGCGCTGGCAGCACTGCTTTCGAATTTCTTTTTTGGGCAGGGTCCGTGGACGCCATGGCAGATGATCGGCTTTGGCCTGGTGGGGTTTTTGGGCGGCAAGCTGTTTTATGGAAAGGAGAGGAGCCGTCTGGGCCTTCTCCTCTATGGATTCTTTTCGGTGTTGCTCGTCTACGGCGGGCTGCTGGACACGGCGAGCCTCTTCCTCTTTCCTGCGGAGATCAGCTGGAAAGCCCTGCTCGCGCTGTATGCGTCCGGATTCCCATTCAATTTGGTGCATGCGGTGGCAACTGTCGTGTTCCTGTGGCTGCTGAATGCCCCGGTGTGCACCAAGCTAGAACGCCTGGTACGCAAATACGGAATCGACACAAAGGCTGTGCCGCCGCGGGTGCGAGAAAAAGCGGAGAAGCCCTGAGTGACAAGCGAACACCGCGCGCATGTGGAATCGAAGGCCCCCGTCTGTCTAGCAAGGACAGGCGGGGACCATTTTTTGCAGTTGCATGGAACAAGGCAAAGGCTGCTGTGGAAAGGCCGCAGATGGGTGGAGCGCGAGCTGCGACAATCTTTGCGGCCGAAAATTTTGTAAAAAAGCCGCCGCAGGCGATGCAGCTTGCAGCGGCGATGGCGTCCCCGAGAAGATTTGAACTTCCGACCCCACGCTTAGGAGTAGACCCGATACGACATCGGGAAGTGGCATCTAAT